>NZ_JBBGZQ010000007.1:0-199197 GCF_037572595.1 Chryseobacterium sp. MYb328
GGCTCAAAGAGCCCGCCGAAACATTTTTTATTCATTTTTAAACCTAATTCTACTATTTATAAATGTTTTTTATAAAATTTAAGGTATTTTGATGACTGATCTTTTTTACAAGCTCAGCAGAGAATCTCTGTTCAATTTCTTTATTAATAGATAGATAAACCGATGCATTAGAATGTTCTTCAAAGAAAAACGGATGACGTGAGGTATCCGGATGATCTTTCCAATAGAAATAATCTGCTCCATAGGCGATGTTGTCTTCTCCTCCCAGGTCAAGTCCGTATTGGATGTGTTCATAAAGTCTTTCAGGATTCTCCAGGTCTACATAATCCTTAATGAAGTTCAGACCAATCAGTCCATTTCTGTTGATCACTTCTTTTGCCAGTTCATCAGGAAGATTCCGGTTGTTCTTATAAATGGTTCTGTAATTGGAATGGCTTGCCAGAATAGGAATTGAATAATTTCTCTGATTGATATAACTGAAAATATCATAAGCCAGCTGATCGCTTGTATGCGCAAGATCTATGGCAATTTTCCGGTCAGCAATATAATCAATCAAAACTTTTCCGTCTTCCTTTAGTCCGACAGTAGCATTATTTCCGCCTCCAAAACGGTTTTCTGAATGATGGGTAATTCCGATATAAAGTACTTTCTGAGTATTTTCGATAATGGCTTCCAGATTCTTAAATCCTGATTCCAGGCTTTCATTTTCGTCACAGAAAGCAGATGCATTTTCAATGGATGCAATCACTCCTACCCGGTTTTCATTCTCCGGGTTTTTATAGTTTTCATTTTCAAACAGGAAAAAGTTTTCATTTTTGATCAGTTCAGAAAACAATTGGCTTTGCTGCAATCCGTAAGCTGTACTTCCTTCACCGGTTCCGGCATACATGGCCATTACCTGAAGTTTTACATTTCCTTCCTGTAGATAAGGCAGTGAACATCCCAGTTCTTTGTCGTCAATAGTTGAATTTGACCTCAGTAAATAATATAACAGGTCACAGTGCAGATCAATGTTTATTGTATTCATAGTAGGATGCAATTTATAGCTTTTATTTCTTGTTTTGAGTTAAAGCATTATTGATAAATTCAATGTTTGTATTTTCAAAAATCTCCAGCAATTGCGGGACAAAATCCCCGAATTTCTTGTATTTTTTTCTGTTGGAATTATAATCTTTCAATTTTTCTTCTAATAAAGGAATAAAAATGAAGTTATTCTTTAAATGATATTCTTTCAGTTTTTCGGCTCTTTCAAAATCTTTCTGGATTTTTGCCGTCTCAATTTCTCCCAATCTCACCAAATGCTCAGCAACACAGGTTTGATAGTCACCATAACCTCCTGTTTTGATCATTGTTTCCTTTAAGTTTGATTTTTCAAACAAATCTTTAAACTTTTCAAGCTTATCTTTATATTGATACACTTCCTTATTTACAAAAGAATGCCCAAACTCATGAACACTGAGAAATCTTGCCTGAAACTGATTGTCATACCCAAATTGTCCCTCTTTCTGTACCTTCACAAAAGGACTTGCTATTTCATAGATATTTTGAGCTCCTGATTTTAAAATAACATCTGTCCCAATACCTCTGCCTTCATTATCTTCAATAGGCCACATCATCATGGGTGAAATAAGAACAGTATAAGAGTTAAATGCTTCACCATACAAGCCTTCCATTGCATTGGTAAAGCCGGACGGTATCTGCTGGCTGTATTCTTTTATTCCCCCATCATAAAAAGACTTGTTTTCGGCAAAAAACTGTTCAATATTTTCCTTATTGTAGAATTTTGACAGCTCAGAAAAATAATTTTTAATTAATCGGGTAACTTCTTCATTCTGTTCCTTTGTCAGATTATTGCTGTCATACCGGTATTCATTGATCCATTCCGTGGAAGGAAATTCTTTATGGTACAGTAAAGGTTTCATCAGAATATCATTCCCTGAACCGTATTTTTCCAGCAAAAGATCATTGATCCTTGCCGTTGCAACCGCAATATCAGAGTTCTTCAATTGTTCATATTTCTTTAATGCATTTTTTACAACAGGCTGATAATCATAACATTCTTTTATTTTATAGAGTTCAAAATCCTTATTATGTTTACGGTGGTCTGCTGAAAGTATTTCTGCGAGGAAGTATGTTTCAATATTCTTGTTGTAGGCAACAGAAAATTTAGGGCTTTTTTTCTGGGAAAAACTTAATGTAGAAGTCAGTGAGACAAAAACGAAGAAGATCTTTTTCATTATTAAATATTAATAGGGCTAATATAGTATTTTATGTAAAAAATGCGTATTTTTGCATCTTAAAATTTTTTAGTAAACAATGATAAAAATTACACTTCCAGACAATAGTGTCAAAGAATTCGAGGGAGCAGTTACTCCTCTAGATGTGGCAAAATCTATAAGCGAGGGATTGGCTAGAAATACCATTTCCGCAATTGTTAATGATAAACAAGTAGAAGTAACCACACCTATAACCACGGATTCTACGATACAACTTTTGACCTGGAATGATGATCTTGGAAAGAAAGCTTTCTGGCATTCTTCTGCTCACCTTTTGGCGCAGGCTATCCTGGAATTTTATCCTAACGCTAAACTGACTATTGGTCCGGCAATTGAAAACGGATTTTATTATGATGTAGATTTCGGGGATGAAAGTTTATCTGAAAAAGATTTTGAAAAGATTGAAAAAAAGGTCCTTGAAAATGCAAAAAAAGGATCTACATTCTCATTATATCCTGTTTCAAAGGAAGATGCTTTAAAAACATATGCTGACAACCCTTACAAAGTGGAACTGATCTCTAATCTGAACGATGGAGAAATCACTTTTGTAACACACGATAACTTCACAGATTTATGTCGTGGAGGCCACATTCCGAATACAGGAATTGTAAAGGCTGTAAAGATCTTAAATGCTGCAGGAGCTTATTGGAGAGGAAATGAAAAGAACCCTCAATTAACAAGAGTGTATGGTATTTCTTTCCCTAAACAGAAAGAACTTACGGAATACCTTGAAAGATTAGAGGAAGCTAAAAGAAGAGACCACCGAAAACTGGGTAAAGAACTTGGTATTTTCGCATTTTCTGAAAAAGTAGGTGCCGGTCTACCTCTTTGGTTACCAAAAGGAACAGCTTTAAGAAGAAAATTAGAAAATTTTCTTTCTGATGCCCAGAAAAAAGGAGGATATGAATTCGTAATGTCTCCACACATTGGAGCCAAAGAATTGTATGTAACTTCCGGACACTGGGATAAATATGGAGCAGACAGCTTCCAGCCAATTAAAACTCCGAATGAAGGAGAAGAATTCCTGCTGAAGCCTATGAACTGTCCGCACCACTGTGAGATCTACAAGACTTCACAATGGAGCTACAGAGATCTTCCGAAAAGATATGCGGAATTCGGTACTGTATACAGATATGAGCAAAGTGGAGAGCTTCACGGATTAACAAGAGTTCGTGGATTTACTCAGGATGATGCTCACCTTTTCTGTACTCCGGATCAGCTTTCTGAAGAATTTGAAAAAGTAATTGATCTCACACTTTATGTTTTCAAATCTTTAGGTTTTGAAGATTTTGTGACTCAGGTTTCTTTAAGGGATCCTGAAAACAGAGAAAAATATATCGGTTCTGATGAGAACTGGGAAAAGGCAGAGAGCGCGATCATCAATGCTGCTCAGAAGAAAGGCTTAAAAACAGTTGTTGAATACGGTGAAGCTGCATTCTACGGTCCTAAGCTTGACTTCATGGTGAAAGATGCATTGGGAAGAAAATGGCAGCTTGGAACAATCCAGGTAGATTATAACTTACCGGAAAGATTTGATCTTCACTATATCGGAAATGATAATGAGAAGCACAGACCGGTAATGATCCACAGAGCTCCTTTCGGTTCTATGGAGCGTTTTATCGCAATCTTATTGGAGAATACTGCCGGAGATTTCCCATTATGGCTGAGCCCGGATCAGTTTATTATTCTACCAATCAGTGAAAAGTATGTAGATTATGCAAAAAAAGTTTCACAATTTTTGGAAAATCACGATATTAGCGGTCAGATTGATGACAGAAACGAGAAAACAGGTAAAAAAATCCGTGATGCTGAATTGAAGAAGATTCCTTTCATGCTTGTAGTAGGAGAAAATGAAGAAAAGGATGGTACAATTTCCGTAAGAAGACGTGGCGAAGGAGACCTTGGAGTAATGAATATGGAAGATTTCGTAGCTTACTTCAAAAAGGAAGCTGCCATTTAATAAATTAAAATAAGGTATTGAGAGATTATTAATTTCAAAATCTCTCAATCTTTTAATATCAATAAGTAGTTAACCAATAAAATTATAATACAATAGCACAAAGATTTAACAACAGGGGCCCACAAAGACGTCCTGTACAGGAGGACTTACACTTGATCAACGATAAAATTCGTGTGAGAGAGCTTCGTTTGGTGGGCGATAACGTAGAGCCAGGAATTTATCCAATTGACAAAGCAAGACAGATTGCTGCGGAACAGGAATTGGATCTAGTAGTAATTTCTGATAAAGCAGAACCTTTTATTGCAAGAATATTAGAATATAAAAAATTCTTATATGAGCAAAAGAAAAAACAGAAGGAACTTAAAGCTAAGCAAGTAAAAGTGGTGGTGAAAGAGATCCGTTTCGGACCTCAGACAGATGACCATGATTACGAATTCAAGAAGAAGCATGCTGAAAAATTCCTTGAAGAAGGTTCTAAATTGAAGACCTACGTATTTTTTAAAGGACGTTCGATTATCTTTAAAGATCAGGGAGAAATCTTGCTTTTAAAACTTGCTCAGGAACTGGAGCATGTGGGTAAAGTAGATCAGCTTCCTAAGCTTGAAGGAAAGAGAATGATTATGATGATGAGTCCTAAAAAACCAGCAAAATAATTAAGTCATTATTTTACATATAAAAAAACCTCAAATTATTTTGAGGTTTTTTTATTTTAAATTTTCATGGTATCGTTTCATCAGAAATAGAAAGAGGGGCTATGTAGTCATCATTTGTATTGCCCCCCATTTCTACAGGTTAGTCATAGTTTTTATCCTTCAAAATCACCACAGTTATGCTCTTTAAAAAGCGGTAAAGCTTTTCGGGTCGTAAAATATTTTGCTACTCTTTTATTTTTTAATTCGAGTTTCTGTCCTTCTACGGCCAGCTCATAAACGGGTGCCTTATCGATCTGAGTTAAAATATAGATTCTCTCTGGTGTTTTTACAATCATCTTATTTCCTTCGCCGGAAAATGAAAAATCATTAATTTCAAAAGTATCCTTTTCATCACAGACATTGGTCCATTCAATTTTATTCTTTGTTATGGACAGACTTGCCAAATCACACGAATAACAGTTTCCAGAGAACTCTATACCATATTTATCATATACATCTGTACTTTTTGTATTCAATACATCAATAGGAACCAATGCCGAGAAATCTTCCGGTATCTCTTCTATTGCTGAAACAGTATCCTTTTTAGGGATAGGTTTGGAAACGGTATCTATTTTTGCAACCGCAGCATCTGCTCTGTTACCTTTTTTCTCTGTAGAAGGTGAACAGGAAGCCAATAAAGCGACCACAACTGAAAAGCTGGTTATTACGTTTTTCATCTGCAATCAATACTTAGTTTTATCATTTGCAAAAATGCCTAAAATTTATCATTCAATATATCCCTGTTTTCAGCCATTTATTGTCCATATTCAGGGGTTTTGTTGCCCACTCATCTGAATACCGATACATTTGTCAAAAAATAAAAAATGAAACCCTTATACCAATTCTTCATATCATCTACAGTGGTTCTGATGGGATGTAACCCACAAAATAAAACATCAGAAACACATAATGCAAAAACTGAAGTTAGCCAGAAGATAATAACATTTGCTGATTTTAAAAAGATAAAAGGAGTAGATAATGTGCAGGAGGTCCCTTTTGAACTCTCTACCAAGCTGGATTCTGTACAGTTTTTTGTATCTCCGAATAAAAACGCTGCCCATCTGAAAATAGCTTATAATAAGTTCGATAATTATTATGGATTTGAAGAGTTTGATGACTTCTACTCTATTCATTACAGCATTAACAACAATATTTCAAACAGTATTGAAGCTTTTGTTTTGAAATCAGAATTCACGGCAGCATTTGACCTTACTTTAAAAGGTGTAGATCTTTATCAGATCAGAAGCAGTATCTTGAAGAAGTCTCAGGACTTAAAAAATAAGTCATTCAGTAAATATGGTACAATAAACGAAATTTCGGAACAGGAATTTATAACAGCTTCTAAAAATAGAATTGATGAAGTTTTAGTAAAGAATCCTCAGATTAAATTAAAAGGCGAAAATTGGATCTATACAGATACCTCAAAAGAAACCGTGATTACACAACATGAAAATGTATCTACAGAAGACGGAACTTTATCCAATGAATATATTGGACAGTCTCCTTACCTGCACCTGGAGGTTTTCAAAGAAAATTCAGTAGAGACCGTAGATACATACTATTCTTTTTATAATGTAAAATCAACAGCTGATTTTGCTTTGTTTACAGGAGGATATCCTCAGATTCTTCCAGGAAAAAACTGGATTTCTTCAATCTCTTCAAATAGTGATGTAGGAAGCAATTTTGAGATCAATAAATATCTGGAACAAGCCCATAATCAAGAAAACCTTTTGTATGTAAACTTTACCAATTTTAAAATTGCTAACGAAACGAAGGCCTTTTGGAAGGATGATAAAACTTTTTATGCTGAAGTGTATCCTATTAATTCAGCAGCGGCACCTGGTAAAAAGCAAAAAACTGCTTTTATAAAAATTCAGCTGAAGGATAATCTGTTTTAAGAGAAACTGTATTTGAGCCTGGAATCAAATAAAAACCCCTGAAATCAGCCAGTGTTTGTGGGTGTAAAGTCCAATATCTTTGCAGCAGTTATTTAAAGATATACCATGAGAAAAATAAGTTTGACATTCCTTTTATGCCTATTAAGTTTTATGACTTTCGCACAAGCTTTAAAAGTAGTTATTAAGCAGGATGGAAAAGTAATTGAACCTGTAAATGATGTTTATGATCTGAAAAAATCACCTTTTGTATTTGAGTTTACGGCTACTAATCTTGAAGGCTTTTTAGTAGGAGCTACAACGGATAAGGATATCTATGCAGGGGCTTTAGGTATTTTCAATACGGAGGTTCCATGGTTTCAGAGTACAGGAATGGCAGAGGAACTTTATAACAAGGATAAAGAACTATTATTAATGGATTCTGCACCATCATACTGGTATTATACAGATGTAAAAGATCACAGGTTTGATAAAAACCCTAAAGGCAACTTAAAACAATGGACAGCTACGCGAACCATTACAAGGTTTTATGATGTGATGGTGGATCAAACTATCAATTTAAAAGATTTTGACGGAAGAGTTTATCTATTGATGTATCAGCCTGAATATAATAAAGAATATGATTTGACGGGAAAGAAAAACCTATTCCAGGCTGCGTTGAGATTCAAAGACTAAAGATTACACACCTAATTATTTGATTATATATAGAAAAGGTCTGCTTTTACGATGTAAGCAGGCCTTTTTGTTGTTTGAATATGGCTAAAGTTTTGAAATATATTAACCCATTAAGATCTTTAAGAGGAAAAGGTAAGGCAATGGCTAAAGCTATTTATTAAGCTGTATCTTAAATTTTCTTACAGTCTTCACCTTTCTTAATAGTTTAAATTTTATCTTGCTTTTTGGTGACGCAAAGTTTTATTTTGGGTTACGCTTTATCTTAAGGAAGCTAAGAATTGAATCTATTTTATCGATTCTGATGAAGCGGTAGTTTTTGATGCGTTAAAGGTATTTAACAATATAAAGACATAGATTTTGAAGTAATTATTCAGAATGTTATATCATCTGTGAAATTTGTACAATCTGTGAGAACCTATGTTTAAGCTCCCACAAATTGCGCTTCCTTATCAATAGATTATTCGATAATCAAACCATATTCTATAGCCAGTTTAATGGCTGAGCTCAGATTAGAGGTCTGGAATTTTTCAATAAGATTTTTTCGGTGACTTTCTACGGTATGCGGGCTTATAAAAAGCTTTTCGGCCATTTGATTGGTGGTCAATCCTTTTGCTGCTTCAGCCAGAATTTCCTTTTCTCTTCGCGTCAGTTTAGGTACCTGACTTAAGCCGTCTGATGATTTTTTCTCCAAAACAGAACGGGTTTGCGAACATAAAAACCGGTTACCGGCATATACGGTATTAATCCCTTCCAGGATTTCGGAAACTGAAGCATTTTTCTGAATGTATCCTAATGCTCCTTCTGCTAAAGTACTGTTGATGACAGGCAATTCATTGTGAACGCTAAGCATAATAACCTGAAGGTTCTCATATTTTTTCTTTAATGGTTTTATGAGTTCTATGCTGTTGATATCTGCTAAATTGATGTCTAAGAGTAAAATATCGACTGTCTGTTTTTTCAAACCGGCATTCATCTCTGAAGCATTTTTGAAGCAATCTACAACGTCTATATTTTCGTTATTTCCTAAAATATTTTTCAACCCTTCCAATAGAAGCGGATGATCGTCTGTTATGGCTACTTTTATCATGTTTAATGGGTAGGAATTTGAAGTTCTATACTGGTCCCAATATTTAATTGGGAATTGATATTCATTGTTCCTTTTAAAAATTGTATTCTTGATTCTATATTATGAAAACCTGCTGTTTTTCTAAAGTCTAAGTCGGAGAGGTTAAATCCTTTACCGTCATCTTCTACAGTAAGATGCAATATATTTTCTTCTTCACTGATCTGAATAATAATTTCAGTGGCTTTAGCATGTTTTATGGCGTTGTTAACCAATTCCTGAATGACCCTGTAAATAAGCAGCTGTTTTTCTTCTGATAAAGAATTTTGGTAATTGATAAATTCGGTATGAATATTTAATGCGCTGTTAGACATTCGGGAAGCAAATTCCTGAATAGCAGCTACCAGACCGTATTTCATTAGTAAATCAGGCATTAAATTATGGGCTACCCTTCTCAGTTCTTCTACCGCACCATCAATCTGATTAATTGATTTTGAAATCCCTTCTTCTATATTTTCAGATTGATCAGGATTCAAAATAGACAACTGAAGTTTTGTTCCTGAAAGTAAACCTCCTAATCCGTCGTGAAGATCCCGTGCGAGGCGGCCACGCTCCTGCTCCTGCCCCTCTAACAATGCAGTAAGTGTAGAGATTTTGGAGTTTTGTTTTTCTTTTTCCATGGCTAAGGCATGTAATTCATCTCTTTGCTTAATTGATTTCACCCGTTGTTTATAGGCGTAAAGCAATAGGAAAATCAGGATGATGAAGATGAAAATAAAAACAATATAGTAGGTGTTAATTTTTTCTTTGAAGGCCAACAGCTTTTTATAGCTGTTGATATCGTTATTCTTTTGCTGGGTTTCCAGTTTTGCCAAACGAAGCTGCTGTTCTTTTTTCTCTGATTCAAGTTCTGAAAACTTTAGGCGTTCCCGTTGATTTTCCTCTACCAGTTTTAAGTTATTGTATACCTGTTCGCGCTGTGCACGCAGAATGTTGATCAGTTTAATTCGTTGTGCTTTTTTATCACTTTCAAGCTGCAGCTTTATATATTTTTGTTCCTGTCGTTCTTTTTCAAACTGTGACTCTAATCTTTTGGTAATATCCAGTTTTTCCTGATCATAAACACTTTTGTATTGATCTACATATCTTTTATAATAAGTCAATGCATCTTTATAATCGCCCTGTTCTTCGCTGATTCGCGATAAAGATTCAAGAATAGATAATTCTATATTATGATCTCTGACAGGGCTCTTTCCAATTTCCATAGAGGCTTTCAGGAAATAAGATTTTGCCAAATCATAATTTTTATCCTGAATGGCCAGCTCTGCCAAAATCCCAAATGAAGAAGCAATATGAATAGGATCACCGGTCTCCAGACTCACCTTGTTGGCTAATTGAGCGTATTGCATTGCCTTATCCGGGTTAAATTCGATATATAAATTGGCTAAATTAATGGCTGCATAAGAAAGATTGGTCTTATTGAGCATAGATCCTTTATTTTTGTTGAAAGTAGCAATAGCCTGCAGATAATACTGTTCTGTTTTGTTTCTCAACTGTATATCTGAGGGACTTTGAGCATATTTCTGTTCGTACATATAGCCCATTCGCATATAGGCATCGAAAATAAGATTGGGATCGTTTTGTTTGGAAGCTAGCAATAGAAACTGTTTGCTGTATTTTTCTTCCAGCTGATATTCATTCAGGTTAGAATAAATAGTGGATAATTCTTTGGCTACATTCCCGAATCTTCCGTACAATGTAGAAGTCGTTGGTGAATTTTCATAATAATTAATTGCTTTCAGGTAAGCAGTAACAGCTTCTGTCGTTTTATTATTACGGGTGAGAATCCAGCCTTTAGCATATTCCATATAGCCTTTAGCTTCATTACTATTGGTTTTTAGGCTATAGATCCTGGCCATGTCCAGACTTTTTGAAGATTCTGCTTGTTTATTGTCAAGTCTGTAATTCATTGCCTGCACAGCATACAAAATGGTAGCATATTTCCCATCACTCTGTTTTGTCGCAATGGAAATGTTATGGGCTAAAATCTGATAGGATTCCGGTTTAAATTTATGGAAAAATAAGGCCGTAGCATATTTAGGAGCCAGGCTCAACTGCTCTGTTGTTTTGTCTGAAGCATTATTATATTCCTTCTCTAATTTGCTTAAAACATCTTGTGCATAAGCAAAAAACGGACAAATGCATAAAGTGAATATCAATAATAACCTGTACATCAAAACCTTATCTCTATTAATTTTTATTGTGGTAAAGGACGTAAATATAAGTAAAATACTTGCGAAGCTATTAAGAGTAATTAATGGCCTTTTTCAGCTTTCTTTTATGCCTAATCTATCTAAGGATTCAAACCTGCAAAAGAAAATTACTTATGTAAAAAACCTAATAGTTTAGCTGTTCTGATTTTTATATTCAACAAATTCTTGTAAGGAATCAGAGTATGAATTTATCTCTAATGCCGAACGTAGTGCTACATCAGGATGCTCATTTACCGATAAAATGAATACAATATTCTCAATCTCTAAACCTAAAATATTAAATAATGACTCTTTAGCTTCCTTCATTCCTAATATATAAAACTGTATGTTTTTTTCAATTTCTTCTTTTTCATCAGCTCCATTTTGAATTTTTGGCAGCATTATTTCTCCAAAATAGTCTCTAATATCTTTATTAAATTGATCTAAAAAATCATCCGCATAAACACCATCATCAACTGTAATTACCCATTCATCAAGTTGCCACTTTAACTTAATATCTTCTTTTTTTAATTGATTATATGCCGCAACTGCCATATATGAAGTTGTACCAAATGAATTGGAATTAATAGTCATTCCATATATTTTATCATTATTTTCTGTGCATTTTTTATACAAGTATGTAAATTGCTCAACTACTCTACTTATTAGTTGAACAAGGTTTCTCTTATGCCATTGTTCCATTGTTTCGTTTTATTAAACTGGCCAAAGTGCCTTTATCTATATTTTCAATAATAATTCTTTCAAACCTAAGTGTATTCTAAGCAAATTATGGCCTTTTTAAGTTCTTTGTCATAAAATAAAAATACTTGATCTGCCGAATTTTGTTGAAAATCATAGCCTTCCAAACATGCAATATAATCCATCAGGATTCCATCAGGTTTAAAGGGTTTTTCAATAAGGTTTTCACCTCCGAAATTGCATTCTTCTAAGGGGAGTGCATTGGTATTAAGTTCTTCAAAAATTCCAAAAATCTTCTTCTGAAGACGTTCCTCCAAATATTCTGAATAATTATCTTTTTCCAGATCTTCAACTGTAAGATTACGTAAACGCTCTAAGCGGCGAATGTCGTAAACCTCTAAGCCCGGCCGATTGAAATCTTTATCATAAAGCTTATTATGTTTTTGATAATATTCCTTTTTTAATTGATACATGGCCTCATTCATGTTGTATTCAATCTCTAGATCAGAATAACTTTTCCCATAATCTTCGGGAGAAATCTCGGTATGTGCTGAAAAATAATTCCAGTCTGCATCAAATTTATATTTACCATCAATCACATCAAAGCCAAACATATCTGCTTTGGTATATTCTGTATGATATTCCGGTTTATTTTCTCCAACGCAGCCATCGTAAATTTCTTTTACAGAAATAATATGCAGCCACTGATCTTCCGATGGATTGATAATTTTCAAGTTAATTGAACAAATCGGAAGAAAATATTTTTTATGATTTTCAATATCATCATGAAATACATCTTCATATTCCGGAAAAATTTTTATTAAATCTGTCATTTTATTTTCTTGTTAGCTTTAACTGTTTCCCTTCTTTTGTAAGGTCAAAAGTCATATTTTTTGATGGTTTGAAAATCTGTGTTGGTGCATCGCAGAACTCAGACTTACTCATACTGTCGATTTCCATTTGTATCTGATTCTTTTCTGTGAAATAATACCTTCCATGTATTTCTGTAAAGCAATCATTTCCACACTGCCAGGCATCATAACTTTGGAATTTTTCTGCATCTAAAAAGTGTACTGCATGAAAATTGAAAATCAATGCCGTATCTCTTGGAGACATATAATAGGTTTTCACTCCATCCGGAGTGATAAGTCCGCCTTCATTTACAATCCATTCGGTATTTTTCAGATAATTCGGGAAGTTTGTTTTTTTCCGTTCAGGTTCTTTGCAGCTGAATACTGTAATCAACACCGCAAACAGAAATGGGAAAACAAAAATATTTTTCATTGTCATCATTCTTTATAGTTACTTATTCAAAGTAATCGAATCTTTGGTTCAGTTTTTCAAAAGCAATTTCTTTATTAACAATTTTTTCCAGTTCATCAAAAGTCAACATGCCTTTAGCTTCAAATTCACCACCATTAGAAGTCTTATAGGTGTATTCAAACATATCACGTTTATAAATATCTTCTAAAATTTCAACTTGTTTTGGAGTTAAATATTTCCGGTGTGTGTTTAATTGGTTTTGCAGATTAATCTTGATTTCTTCTTCAGAATCTCCTTCAAACATAGAATATTCATCCATTTCTGTCAAAGATTCTAAAAGTTGTCTGAAAATAAAATCCTGAAGGTTTTTAGCTAAAATTTCAGCATCTGAATCATGACCAAAAAACGTAATGGGAACTTCACCACTGACCTCCATATCAAACTGAAAAACATACAAATCCCCTGCCCCATTTTTAGCGAAGGGAACCATCCTGTATTTAGGGTTAATATCATACACTTCATGCTTGATAATTTCTCTGATTCCGTGACGATAAGCAATAGGATCCCAGATCTCAATATCATTTCCAAATAAAAGCAAAGGTGGATTTTCTTTGAGCATTGGAAAAACATTGGTATACCAGCCGTTTCCTTCTGCCCCCCAATCGAGCATTTTATCAGTATACAATTGCTTGTAGAGTTCGGGATAGGTAAAATTATATTCTTTTTCTAAGTCTTGTAAAGTGTTCATAGATATGTTTTAAACAGGTTTTCTAAAAATCTCAGGGAGTTCCCAAGCTATTTTTTTCTTTTTGTAATCAACTTTCTCATCAGTTTGAGGGTTATAGCTCAATATTTCGGGATAATCGTTGTTTTCAATCTTATTAATAATTCCCTGCAGCATTGTGTTTGTATAGGTATAAAGAGAACACTCAGTATACAATCGCCAGAATACAAGCACTGCAGTTCCTTTATCACAGAACCGATTCTGTAATACCAATGCTGCATACTCAGGTTCCTCTATAAAATAAGCAATGTTGAATAGTTCAATTGTAGACTTAGCCCATCTGATATTATTTTCCCACTCCCTGTCAAACCATACTTCTACATCATCTTCTTCGTAATATATATAACTTTCTTCACCATTTGTTTTTTGAAAAATCCAGTCAGGAATCATAAATTCACTGTCACAAAATGATGTAGGATCAAACTCAATCGCTGTTTTTTGATAAAAATGATTGGGATAATTTTTCAGAAGTATTTTCAAAAGGGTAAATACCTCATTTTGAGATTCATTCTTGAGTGTGTGATCTAATGTATACTGTTGAAAATCCTTCGGCTGTGCCAACCAAAATAACTCCAAGGCAGTTGCTTCAGAGCAAACAGGGCTTTCTGCAATCCATTGTAAAACTTTCACCCCGTCATCCCAGTTATGTTGAGTAGCAAGATAATGCAATTCTTCAGACATTGTTAATTGTTTAAATTTTGACTCTTTCAACTCATTTTGTAGAATGCCTTCGTAGAAGTTATCGTTGATAAAATTTTGTTGTTCTGAGGTAAGATTTATCATTACATCTTTTTTTTAGTGATTGGCTACTGTAGCTATTCTTTTAATCAGAATTCATTTTTCAGGGATTGGAATTACAATTTCGTTATTTCCAAAATCATCATCAATCCACCCATGAAATCCCATGCACATTCCATCACCATCAAGAGTGTTGAGTTCTTCAATCACTTTTCCATCTTTATATAAAACAATATTGGTTTGTAGTGCTAAGTGGTAGTTTTCATTTTCTAAAGGATTAAAAATTCCGTCCATTTGCATCATCATTCCATAAATAGTATTATCAATAGCTTTCAAATGAGCTTCACGAAGGGTTTCATCTATCTCTGACGGTATGTTACCAATTGCATATTTCCGGATATTTTCAAAAACAATATAACCTACTCCATGCTGCATCCACAGTTCACGATCACGCTTATCTGATGGTGGATTTGCCAACTTTTTTTTCATCATAATAATCTAATGTTTGATTCAATATTCTTCAATAAGGGCTTCCCATTCTGTTAAAAGATAATTTTCAAAATTAGGATACAATGTTGAGCTTCTGTTTTGGGAGTACATCTCATAATTGTAAATTGTTCCGGAATGGCTATCTAAAACCAAAACATCGGACGGAAAATTGGAATTTATAACTAAAAAATGATCTGGTAACTGAAACTCCTGCCGTGCATAAACAGTGGCTCCATAAAATGTGTACTGATTATCACTCAATGGATTTTCAGGTAAAATTCCATTGGTATGCAACAGGTCAGGAATTCCGCCGCCGCCGTATTCAAGCAGGTAAGCTTTCAGAAAATCATCAAATTTTATTTTTAAAGCATTCTCTACTCTGCTGATATTTTCTTCGGAATTGGATCCATAAAATTTAGGATCTTCATCCAGTATTTCTGCTTTTTTAATCAGTTTAATAAATTCTTCAAGCATAACCTTTTTTTTGAGATTTATATTCGGCGTATTTGTCATAAAATCCGGAGATAGACTGAACCTATTATATAGTGTCATTAGATTTTTGCAAAGAAATTAAAGGTTTGATGAGCAACAAGCTGTGGATTTCTATCTGATGGAGTATTGATCTTATCTTCGTACAATTCAATTCTTATGATCTTAACATCATCCGGTATTTTGTAGATTTCATCTTTTGTATAATTATATCCACTCACATCAGCACTTTCTTTACCAGGAATCTTTTTGATCTCTACGTAATATCGTAGTGTAATGGTATTGCCATTTCGTTCTCCTTTTTCAAAACCAATTTTTCTCACCTGATGAACAGAATGTCCACCGGAACTGATATTTCCCTGTATTCGCAACTGTAGCGTTTCAGCATTTTTTGAAAGCATGAAAATCATTGGGTTAAGGCGCTCTACAACCGCCTTACGAGTTGTATATGTTTGGATTCTCCCTGTTTCAGGAATCTCTTTGGTAACCCGTTGCGGTTCTGTGTAGATGGGAGTCACCTGCAATTTCTGAGCATTGCTTTTACACCCTAGCAATGCAAAAAATGAAGTTAAAATCACGAAATGTTTCACCCTCTTCTCTTTAATAAATCTTCGAATTAAAGGTAATCAAAGATGTTGGCTCAAAATATCCCTGATAACGGTGGTTTTTAATGGGTTAGAATGCAATAGTTGGAAGCCGGGAGCCGGAAGAAGGAAGTCATGATGAACATAAAGAATAATTGTTGATCTTTTAAAGTAATTTAATTACGAAATGATCATTGCCAATTATGACAGAAGGTAACTTCCAGCCTCCTTCTTCCAGCTTCTGGCAATATTTATCATTCTTTATATTCTTTTCCGGAATACACATCAATATAATAATACACAGTTTCTCCTAAAGTATTTTTAATACTCACCATCCCTTCTGAATTAATAGACTTATAAGCTTTTGATCCGATACTCTTCTTAGTCTTATTGTCCAAAAGTGTATACAATCCGTCTTGTTCTTTTTGAAGTGCATAGATTTGTTTCTCGGTATCCAAAACTGAAATATCATAGTATTGAGGTTTTATTTCCCAGATCTTTTCACGGCTGTTCCACAATCCAATGGTTCTCAGTTGCTTTTCATCTTCAATTGCGATAAGGTAGCAGTCATCCATTCCACTATAGTATTTTATTTTTCCGAATTTCCAGTCTTTGTTAATGAACTCATCGGGCAAAATCATTTTTCTATCTGGCCACACCAAATTTCCGACCCGGTCCAAGACTTTAAAATCATAGCTACCAATGGAATCCGTAATATTCCCTTCGGTATCGATATAAAGCCAGCTATAAGCCCAAATGTCATGATCATAATTAAAAACACCCAATAAAAAATATGGGGAATTGGTGATCGAATACACTAGAGAAGTTTTTCTAATAAACTCAATCTGCGAAGATGTTGCTTTTGTAATTTTCCTGGGAAATACCTTTTCATATTGTGGGAAAATATAAACATCATTGGTTTTGTTATCTGCTAAAAGCTTAGGTACTTCCGGTGCATACCGTTCTTTATTGACTTCATTCAGTGTTATGATTTCTTTTTCAAACTGTACTGAAAGGGTTTCAGAGCCTTTTAATCCGCTGTGAATTGCTTTTTTCTGACTTAATCCATACATTGAAAATTCTGCATCTGAGCCTTTGAGCCACCGTTTATTTTCTAACAGCTCTGCAATATTGTTTTCAATTTTATGTAAGCGGTTCTTTTTAACTTCATAAAGAGTTCCGTTCCAAAATACATGGGTCTCGTCCACAGAAATGAAGTTGAGATAATAATTATCTTCTAAATATGGAACATCTTCACTGAGTAGCACTTGCTGACTTTCTACTACTCCAATTTCTATTTTGTGATAGGTCTGTTCTTTTTTAATGCCACTTCCCATAATATTCCAATCCCATTTCCAGACCGGCATTTTCTTCTCATATTCAATATCTTTTTTATAGAATGTAAGCCCGTTGATCACATTCAAATTGATCTCCTCAGCTGAAAAGCCTAATACGATCTTTCCATTTTCATCGATGGCAGCATATTCATTTTTTTCATTTACAACAACTGCAAAACCTGTAGAAGTAAATACGGATGCGCTTTTGAATTTTTGATTGATGACAGGTTTCAGACTTGTTTTATCTACGTACATAAAAAGTTTCTGACTGGTTAAAAATGGGACTCTATTTATGTTCTTCATTTTTGAAGGACCTGGTAAAGATTTGTTTGTTTTTTCCTGTGTACACGCCATAACCGAGGTCAACATAAAAAAGATACTACATACTATTGTTTTCATACTCCGAAATATTCATCAATATTAAAGAGGTGTAAAACATAATACAATCCCGATTATCAGCTATATTTTATAACAGGTAAAACGGTTTCTGTTTCATACTTCGTTTTTTAATAGTCTTCCTGATCTCAGGGTGTTAAATTAACGTTAATGATAGGTTTGCCCGTTTTTTTTATTCCGATCAATTATTATCTTACATCAATGTATTCTGAAGATTTCCTATCTACATTTGTGAATATAAAAAGTGGAATAAACTAATCTAAAAATAAAAACAATGAGCACACTAAAACTAAAAGACGGAACAGAAATCTATTACAAAGACTGGGGAAAAGGCGAAACCTTATTTTTTCATCATGGCTGGCCATTATCCAGTGATGATTGGGATGCACAGATGTTTTTCTTTCTGGAGCAGGGTTACAGGGTTATTGCCCATGACAGAAGAGGACATGGAAGATCTGAACAAACTCCTTATGGTCATGATATGGACACCTATGCTTCAGATGTGGCAGAAATTGTAGAGGCATTGGATCTGAAAGACGTTATCCACATTGGCCATTCCACTGGTGGTGGTGAAGTGATCCGATATGTTGCCAAATATGGAAAAGGAAGGGCTTCCAAAGCAGTTTTGGTAAGTGCGGTAACGCCCATTATGGTTCAGAATGAGAATAATCCTAATGGAGTTCCCATTGCTGTTTTTGATGATATCCGAAACAATACAGCCAACCACAGACAGCAATTCTTTATTGATCTAACTTTCCCTTTTTACGGGTATAACAGAGAAGGGGCAAAAGTGTCTGAAGGAATACAGAGAAACTGGTGGAGACAGGGAATGAGCGGTTCTATTAAGGCGCATTACGATTGTGTAAAAGCTTTTTCTGAAACAGATTTTACAGAAAACCTTAAAAGTGTGGAAATACCTGTACTGGTAATGCATGGCGAAGATGATCAGATCGTCCCTTTTGAAACCACGGGAAAAGTGGCTGCTACCTTACTTAAAAACGGAAAGCTGATTTCTTATCCAGGTTTCCCTCATGGAATGCCCACTACAGAAGCAGAAACGATCAACAGAGATCTTTTGGAGTTTATCAAATCTTAAAAATACACTGTGTGCTATCCTGATGTGATTATAGTTTTTCTGAAGCCTAACTGATTTCTTCAAAGAAATAGATCAAGCAACTGGAACTTATCCGCGTTATGAATGTGATGGATTTATTAATGATCATTATTTAATTCATTCACAACTCACCTGTAACGACAAATTTCAGACAGAAAAATTTATAGTACCCTGAATGCATAAATTTCTTTTATTCATGCATTCAGGGTATCAATATAAGAGACTTCCTCTGAAACTTAAAAATTCCTTTCAGGTATCACTTTTTTTTCGTACTTTTGCACACTATTATTCCTAACGTCTTTAGGAGTAGCCAAAACAGATATTGATAACAAAAACAATAAAAAAGCAAAACAATGCCAAAATTAAAAACGAAATCAGGTGCTAAGAAACGTTTTGCTCTTACTGGAACAGGTAAGATCAAAAGAAAAAACGCTTACAAAAGCCACATCTTAACTAAGAAAGAAACTAAGCAGAAGAGAAATCTTACTACTACTTCTTACGTAGCTAAAGTGGATGAGAAAAGCGTTCAACGTCAATTAGCAATTAAGTAGTTTTTATAAATCTATATTCGGTTTATAAGAATTCAAAAACAAATTCAAAATTTTAACCCTGAAACGGTGCCAATTAAGAGTAACATTTGTTACCGCCCTTTTCAAAAAAAACAATTTAAATTATGCCAAGATCAGTAAATGCAGTAGCTTCAAGAGCTCGCAGAAAGAAAATTTTTAAGCAAGCTAAAGGTTTTTTCGGTAGAAGAAAGAACGTTTGGACTGTAGCTAAAAACGCGGTAGAAAAAGCAATGCAATATGCTTACCGTGGTAGAAAAGAGAAGAAAAGAAACTTCAGAGCACTTTGGATCACTCGTATCAACGCGGGAACTAGAGAGCACGGAATGTCTTACTCTCAATTTATGGGAGCTCTTAAAAAGAACAACATTGAGCTTAACAGAAAAGTTTTAGCAGATTTAGCAATGAATCACCCTGAAGCTTTCAAAGCTGTTGTAGATCAAGTAAAATAATGTAGAATACTATTTTTGTTATCAATATAAGTCCCGGATTTTTCCGGGATTTTTTGTTTATATAGCTTAATGACTCCATGGTATAAAAAATAATATGATAATTAGGTAATCTGATGAAAATTAAATTAGTTTTAAGATCAATAATACAACAAGATAAATCATTATTGAAAAATCAATTAAATAGCGATTAATAAAGCTAATTAAGCGAAATAAATAATGATTAATTCATATATTAGCAATTGAAAAATAATTCAATTGAATAAATGAAAAAAATAGCTGTTTTTTTATTTACATCCTTAGCATTACACCATATTGGAGCACAAAATCTAATACCGTCTTATAAGACCAGAGCGGATATGGTTTCTCAGGCAAATATTAATAACAACCTTCTTGAGTTTTCTAATCTTGGGGTAAAAACGACCGGATCATCAGAAAATACCAATGCATTTAACTGGCTTAAAAATAAATATCTTTCTTATGGATATACAACAAACCAGATACAGGAAGATCCGTTTACCTTCTGGGGAGGCGATTCCAAAAATTTAGTGATTACTAAAACAGGTACGGTGTATCCTGATAAGTATATCATTATCTGCGGACATTATGATACTATAGTAGGACCAGGAGTAAGTGACAATGGAAGTGGCACTTCCATTCTTTTGGAGGCAGCTAGAATATTAAGAAATATTCCTACAGAATACTCTATTAAATTTATTCATTTTTCCGGAGAAGAACAAGGTCTGATAGGCAGCTATCATTATGCTGATAATATTGCTTATCAGGGAAATGTACGGAAACAGGATATTAAACTTGTCTTTAATATTGATCAGGTAGGTGGTCAATTGGGAAATAACAACAATACCATTACCTGTGAAAAAGATATTAGCGGGCAATCTGCTAACAATGCGGCATCTGCTGCTGCAACGCAGGAACTGGCAGTATGTACCGGCCTCTACTCTCCTCTTCAGACTTATATTTCCAATGCCTATAGCTCAGACTATATCCCTTTTGAGGAAAAAGGATATACAATTACCGGGTTTTATGAGCGTATCAAAAGTAATAATGAGCATTCTGCGGATGATACTTTGGCCAATATCGATCCTGTATATGTGTTTAATGTAGGAAAAGCGGCTGTAGGTGCATTACAACATTTTGCCGTTGCCTCTACATCTAATGACATTCTGGGAACTCACGAAACTGCTGCACAAAAGGATTCGGGGACAGTCAACATTTATCCTAATCCTGCAAAGAATCTGCTAACGGTTGAGCTCCCTCAAAGTAATCTACCTTTCAATATTGAACTTTCTGACATGACAGGGAATGTATTACTCCGTACAGAAAACCAGCGGAACATAGACACTACCTCATTAAATAAAGGAGTTTATATGGTATCTGTAAAAACAGGTCAAAATCATATCATTAAGAAGGTAATCATTGATAAATAACCAGCCTTCAATAATGAATCAGTTGTTCCCTTGAAGTGTAATAATAATTCTAATAAAGATTGTATGATGAAAAAAATTACTGCTTTTTTATTAACTGCCATAGCAACCTATACTATAGAAGCCCAAAGTTTTATCCAGGCCTATAAAAACAGGGCTGATGCTGTTTCCCAAACGGATATTATTACCAATCTTCAGGAGTTTGCGGGTTGGGGAATTAAAACAACAGGTTCTCAAGCCAATGCCAATGCATTAAACTGGCTTAAAAACAAATATCTTTCTTATGGATATACTGCCAGCCAAATGGAAGAAGATCCCTTTACTTTTGGGGGTGGCAGTTCCAAAAATTTAATCATTACGAAAACAGGAACGGTGTATCCCGATAAATTCGTTATCATTTGTGGACATTTTGATACCATCAATGGCCCCGGAGTGAATGACAATGGCAGCGGTACTTCCATTATTTTAGAAGCAGCAAGAATTTTAAGAACGATACCTACTGAATATTCTATTAAATTCATTCATTTCTCTGGAGAAGAACAGGGACTTCTGGGAAGTTTCCATTATGTGAATAATGTTGTTTACCAGGGTAATAACCGTGTTCTTGACATTAAACTTGTTTTTAACCTGGATCAGGTAGGTGGTGTAAAAGGAAATAATAATAATACCGTATTCTGTGATGAAGATAAAGGTGGTGTTTCCAGTAATAATGCAGCTTCTGCTGCAGTAACTCAACAGCTCAGAAACTGTACCACACTCTATTCTACACTTCAGACAGATGTAGACCCTGCTGAAAATACAGATTACATCCCTTTTGAAAACAAAGGAGAAACCATTACAGGTTTCTTTGAATGGAACAGAAGTAACTTTCCGCATACAGGCAACGACACTTTTGCCAATACAGATCCCGTATATATTTATAATATAGGAAAAGCGGCTGTTGGTGCTTTACAACATTTTGCTGTTGCTTCAGGAACATTAGGAACGGATGAAGTTCGTCCAAAAAACACATTGGAAAACATAAAGCTTTACCCAAATCCTACTAAAAATTTTATCAGTATTGAATTTCCTGATTCTAATATTAAAAATTTCAGTTTTGAAGTTACAGATTTTCAGGGACACTCACTCCTTAAAACTTCCAATAAAAAAAGAATTGATGTCTCCAGTCTTGAAAATGGTGCTTATGTTGGTGTTATAAAAGCTGGAGATCAGACTGTGGTAAGAAAAGTTATTATTGCCAAGTAATTTTTCAACCTTAACAATTTTCATTTTAAATACATTAAACCCTTTGAAACCCTTCAAAGGGTTTAGTTTTCAATTAACCATATTTATAAGCATTCTACAGAATCACTACTCTATTTTATATATTCCAAATAAAATACTATGGCATTCATAAAATATTACACACTTTATTGTGATTTATTTACTACATTCGTGGTACCAAATAAATAAATTTATATGAAAAGAATTACCACATTTTTATGCACTTCACTGATTATGCAAGCTATGAGTGCTCAAACTTTTATTCAGGCTTATAAAGACCGGGCTGATATGGTTACTCAAACTAATATTACTACAAATCTTCAGGAGTTCGGCAATCTGGGTATAAAAAAGACAGGATCAGTAGCCAATGCAAATACTTTAACCTGGATCAAAAACAAATATCTGTCTTACGGATATACTGCCAGTCAGATTGAGGAAAGTCCTTTTACCTATGGTTCAACGAATTCGAAGAATTTAATCATTACTAAAACAGGAACGCTTTATCCAAACAAGTATGTGATTATCTGTGGGCATTTCGATACAATTTATGGACCTGGAGTAAATGATAATGGCAGTGGAACGTCTATCATTCTGGAAGCTGCCAGAATATTGAAAAATGTTCCTACAGAGTATTCTATTAAGTTTATTCATTTTTCCGGAGAAGAACAAGGATTGATAGGCAGCAGTCATTATGTTAATAATGTTGCTTACCAGGGCGGCGTCCGTAAACTGGATATAAAACTTGTTTTCAACCTGGATCAGGTAGGTGGTGTAAAAGGAAATAACAACAATACCGTATACTGTGATGAAGACCAAGGCGGTGTTTCAAGTAATAATGCTGCATCTGCTGCAGTAACCCAACAGCTCAGAAACTGTACAGCACTCTATTCTCCGCTTCAGACTGCTGTAGATCCTGCTGAAGACACCGATTATATTCCTTTTGAACGAAAGGGTGAAGTGATCACCGGTTTTTTTGAAAGAATAAGAAGCAGCTATCCTCATACTACCAAGGATACTTTTGCGAATGTAGATCCTGTTTATGTTTATAATATTGGAAAGGCTACTGTGGGTGCTTTACAGCATTTTGCAACAGCTTCCACAACCTTAGGCGCAAATAAAACAGCTCCACAAAACTCATTGGAAAATATAAAGCTCTACCCTAACCCTGCCAGCAATATTCTTAATATTGAATTGCCTGATAAAACAGCAAATTTCAGCTTTGAAATAACAAATATATCAGGAAGAACTTTATTGAAAGTGAATAATGAAACTAAAATTAATGTTTCTACCTTGGAAAGAGGTGTTTATGTAGGGATTTTAAAAGTTGGGGAACAGACGTTCGTTAAAAATATTATGATTGAGAGATAACCTATTAATAAAAAAACAGAGCAAATTGCTCTGTTTTTTATTTATCTGTATTACATTATTTTTATTCTGCCGCGATTGAAATTATTTTCTGAATTTCAGAATGAAGTCTTTCAGTAATCCATCTCTGATCTTCGAGATCCAGTTCTTTGAGCAGATCACCATTATTTTCATTAAAATCAGTAATAATATCCTGTAAAAATTCAGATTTGATTTCAGAGATACGAAGCATATTATTGATATCCAAGGCCCCTACTTTAGACAGCACACTCTCCAGCCGATTTTGTGACACATACGTTCTTAATTCATCAATAATAAAGGAAAGATTTTCAGCTTTCGAAGAAATATCAGGAATAAATGACCATTTCTCAGCTTTATGGAATTTCTCTTCTTCATCAAATTCAGGATTTTTCAGTTTGATAATCGGCCGATTGGATAATAATTCGATATTTTTCAAATTATAAGGTTTGATCACAACTCCTTCTATCAGGTTTTGTTCCAATTCCGGAAGGCTAAACTGTTGGGTGGGAATAGGAGAATTTATCCTAGTATTAAAGTTCAGAACTTCATTAAACTTCCCTATCAACAAAGGTTTTACGTAAGGAACTCCAAATTGCTCAAAATAAGAGACTGCAGTTTCATAATCAAGATAATACTTTGTCCCCTGTTCATTGACGATTCCTATATCAAAAGCACAAAAATGGATATCCGGAGCGTAATAGACTCCTGTTTGGATCGCCTGTACATGTTCAACATCCTGAACATCAGGGTGAGGATATTTCCCTCCAAACAATTCTCCGTAGATAATATACCTGCTCCCCGGAATTACAGCACTCAAATGCTCAAATAAGCTGATTATCGTACTTTCTAACTGATTAACAACAAGCTGAAATCCAAAAAAATCATCTCCCCAATTAAGATATTCCCTTCTTTTGGCATATTGAAGCTTATGATCTTGATAGGAAAAACTAAAATTAGCACCATGAACTTTTTCGGTCACTACCCATTTTAATTTATCTAATTTTGATAGTTCATTCTCATTAAGCCCAATCTTCTTTAAGGTATCAGGCATTTTCTCATATCCGGAAAATTCATTCATTTGGTTAAAAGTATTATTAATTGGGGGTAAATATAGCAGTTTTTTGTAATATGGTGATTTCTCCTAGTTAATATAGAAAAGCCCGTAATGTTTTTTTTGTTATTATTGAAAATATGATACTTTTACTCTTGTGAGTAAATTTTCTTTTTAAATGATCTGACAAGCCATTTAAGTGCTTGTTATAGCTGTTGCCCAGGACTCAGAATAATGCCCAAACTTCAGTTTATTATCTGCATAGTGCTATAGAAAATGATACAACTTTTGACATATCGATTAATCAGATTATTAATTGCTACGGTTCTATTCCTAAAGAAATAATTTTGGCAAATAAAACTGAACCTGAACAGATTCGTTTCATAGAGCACCCCGAAAAGAAAGATAAGCAAACCATTTTCAGGCTCGGATAAAAAATGCTTACCAATTTTCGCTAAAAATGCCGGTACTTTATAACATAAAATCCACTGCAATTGTGATAGGTTTATTTTTACTATCAATCGCGGACTTCAAGTCCACGATATCTGTGGGGCTATAACTACTTTTGTTCGTCGCTAGAATTTTTAACATTAAAATATTCAGGCCATTTCGTTTTAGTATCAAATACAGCTTTTTCAAATATTGCATTTTCAATTCCTAAAACATATTCAAAATTTGCTCCTTTTAAATTTGCATTTCGAAAATTTGCTCCTTCAATATTTGCTCCCTCAAAATTTGCATTTTGAAGATTTGCATTTTCAAATAAAGTGGAAATTGATGTACTATTCTTTAATACTGCATTTGATAAATCCGTATTTCTTAAATCAGCAACAATTAAGTTAGCTGATTCTAAATTACACCCGTTCATTTTTGCATTGAATAAAATTGCCCCTCTAAGATTAGAGTTTTTAAAACTTGAACCTGTCAAATCGGCATCTTCTAGATTTGCTCTATGAAGATTTAAATTTTCTAATGAGATACCATTTAAATGTTCAAATGGTATTACTACATTAATATCCGTAGCGCAATATATTATCATATCTTTATCTTTATACTGGTGAAAATAACAGCTTTCTGTGAAACTGTAAAAGCCTTCTGAAGTGGGTACAAAATCCAGTTTCCATGCTGGGGGATCTCCTATATTAGGAAAGGTTGTTCCGAGATTTCCGTAAGCCTGTTCTTCAAAAGCAGATTCGGTACGACAGATCAGACAGATCGTTCTATTCCTAAGTATTATCCTGAAGATTTATTTTTCTTGTTCTGTTTTGTATTAGAAAACAGAACAAGAAAACCACCGCCAAATACAGTGGTTTTACTTTTATCCGAGTCTCAGTGGAACGCTTGCTCCAGCAATGGAAAATTTTTCACACTTTTTTTTTTCCAAAAATTAATTTAATAACTTCTATTAATAACAAAATAATGCCAATATATAAGTACTTCATATATAGATTATTTTGTCTTTCAACTATATCATACTTATTATTAATCCATCTTTTTAATTCTGTTTTAGCAAGATCTAAATCTTTTATATTGTTAGCTTCTTTTATAAAATCTTCATGATTAATTTCAGTTAGTTTAGGCATAGTATTAATTCTAAATATAGCTAAATCTATAATTAAGAATAATATCAATATTAAAGAGATACAAGTAAGTATTTTATTTATTTTCATTTTTTAAAACTATAATAATTATAAAACATGCAAATCTGACTATTCATTTCCATAAAGTTTTTTACCTAGAGGAGCAGAACGATTAATGTTAATTAAAGGCCTTTGTCTAATAATACTACCTACAGCATTCGATTCTTTCATTTTTGAATCTAATCTTCCTGGTCTGACAACATCTACAGAACTGATTCCACTTTTTTGTAGTAAAGAACAAACATTTGTTGTACAGTTATTTGATTGAAGACTATAATTTTCAGGATTCTTTTTAAGTTCGGATACTCTATCGTTAACAGCCTCTACTAAACTCTCTTTTTGCTCATTAGTTGTTTTAAAGAAGAATGCATTAGAATTAGAATATTTCTTACTAAATTCTGTAGTAGATTTGGTATCCATAACCAAAGGTGTTCCCCACCATTCATTCATTTCATAACTGCCTGTATTATTTCCGTCAGTAGGATAAAAACCAAATACTTTTCCATCATACCCTAATCCAGAGTGACCAACAGCTCCCTCTATTTCCGTATAAACTGATACAACTGAATAGTTAGGTTTTTTATCTTCTCGTAAATATTCTGTTTTACCATCTATTGTGGTTGTGTGGGAATAAGAATCTTTGGAAACAACATTAAAATACCTATCCTCATTGTTGTTTAAATTAACTCCAATCAATTTACCATTCTTAAATATATAATCATTAACGGGTTCTCTTCCATCAGGATCAATAAATCTCAACGGATTGTTAAATGCATAATTGTATGGACTGTGTCTTGTCATCTTTTCAGCAAGCGGATCCACAACACCCCATCTTCCTAAATCCGGCATATAGAATCTTGCTCCATAATCATACATCCCTGTCTCTTGCAGTTCCTTCCCGTTATACTTGTATTTATTAAAGCCACCAAGATTAGTGGCTTTAATAATTAAACTCATTGTTATTTTTCAGGAATATTTTGCCTTTCTACTTTTTGTACTTTGCCATTTTTTATAAATATATTGACAAAATATGGTTCTCCAATATTAGGAAAATAATTTTCCCCTCTAAAATATTTAGTCTCATTACAAATATTCAAGTTTTCACTTTTGAAATATTTTAAATAAATATTTTTTTCAATAAGTAAAGGTGTGTTACTAACTTTTTTTAAATAATATTTATTTTTTTCAAAAGTAGGCATACCATAAGCGATTCCTACTATAGAATCATTATTTCTGACTGTACTATAAAGGCATAATACATCATCTTCACTTTTAATTTTCGAAGAATTTTCTATCATTTTTTCAGCCTCGTCGGTTACAATGTTACTAATATTATTATCTGTCGATTTACAGGAGGATACTATTAGTAAAAAAATTATGATGATCTTATTTTTTAATATCGAATTTGTAGGAATCATAAACTATTGTTTCGTTTGAATTTGGTACAACTATTTTAAAATTATCAGGTGTTCTATTTTCGTAAAAATCGTTTTCAAAAAGTATTTTATTTCCTCTGTCTCCTTCTTTTGGTAAACCATAACCATTGAACCCTGATGGAACAAGTGTGCCTCCAGGATGCAAATGAGTAAACTCTGTCATCTTCATATTTTTATTATTTAAAATTTGCCAGGCTAAATAACCTCCAACACCCTCTTGAGATTTTTTATATTCTGTGGAAATTGCAAAAACTTCTTTCACTCCGTCTTTTACATTTTTATATCCTGCCAAACTAAACTCATTTCTTACGTTATCTTTAATGAAATTAAAAAAAACTTTTCATTGACTCCTTATCTGTAGATATATATATAGAAGAATCCGTAATCCTTGATTTATCTCCTTCGCGAATTGTTGACCTTCCATCTAATCTGTTGCCTATAACATCCTTATTGATTGTAATTGATTTACTTTTATTTATGTTACCTTTTTCGTCAGTAGCATATATAGTATCTGTACTATTTTTTTCGCTTCCATCTTCTTTGTCTACTCTTTCAATTTTCCCACCTTGTAGAAGCTTATAATCAGTTAATGGAGCCCTTCCATCTGGATCAATAAACCTTAATGGATTATTAAAAACATAATTATAAGGGCTATGTCTTGTCATCTTCTCCGCTAGTGGATCTACCACACCCCATCTTCCTAAATCCGGCATATACATCCTCGCTCCATAATCATACATACCGGTCTCTTGCAACTCTTTGCCGTTGTACTTGTAATTCTTATACCCACCTTAGATTCACCAATACGGTTTAGCCCAAAAGGATAATAATTGTTCTTATCTATAACTTCAAGAATGCCTGTGTTATTTTTAACAAAACTTATCCTGGTATCCGAGGTTATCCCTATAATGAAATATAACTAATTGTTAATAAAAATACCACACGAAAGGATTCGTGCGGCAGCGAAGGGTTGCAGGAAATTCTTAAGCTACTCAATGTTTTTTCTCAAATTTATTTGTTAAAATATCAAATTTTTCAAAAACATCCTTAATCTTCTCTTCCTTTTCTGGTAAAGAATAATTTATTAGATTCATTTTTTTATCAAAGAGAAAAAACCATTGATAAGGATTACTAGAGATATTTTTATTAGGCATGGCAAATTTTAATTCAGAATTATTTGAAATAGATTTATGGTCAATAATTTTCTTTAAAAACTCAATATCTTTGAGTTTATTACCCTTTAATAGTAGATTAAATTTTTTATACTTAAAGAAATTTAAATTTTTAGCCTTAGGGTCTATCATTATATCACTATTATTTTCCCTAGTTATAGTTATCATGTATCCTTGATCTTCATAATATAGACTTGATATATAAATTGATGATAAACTCGGTACAAAATTTTCATCATCATTCACATAAATAAAAGCATCAATAAAATTATTAATTTTATAATTTTTAGATACACAAGGAATTTGTGACCAACTTAATTGGAATACCAGAATTAAGAGTAATATCAATTTATTTTTTATATGCTCCATTGTTATCGTATGTTGTGTAAGAACCATTTCTATAAACTCTAAAAATAGTATTTTTATATATTGGATTAAGTGTGTTGTCATAATCATAAGTTCCTTCATAAGCATCCCTTGTGTTTGCCTACATTTCCCCAAGGAAAATATCCACTTGGAAGACTATTTCCAGGATGGTTATGATCATGTTTTGTTAACGTGAAAACTCCTTCGAAAGATGAAAAGTTTGTCATTCCTAATGCTCTTGGATCAACCGGTGACTTTCCAATTAAACCAAAAGTTGAGATAACGGATTTTGTTAAATTTCCTCCTTTAGAAGTATAGGTCCCATTTGTAAATTCTGGTTTAGCATTATTATATAAATATTCAGCTAATTCTGTCGCTTTATTGGGATCATTAAGTTTTAATGTCGTCATTAAATCAGATTTTCCTCCTTTCGAATCTTTTAATGTACTTTCTAACTTAATTTCCTCCTTATTAGCAGCAATTGTTCCTTTTTCTCCAACATCTACACCTTGAGCACCCTCTTTAAGAGTTTTTCCATCTTTTTCAAATTGATTTTCAGTATAGATAACATCTCTATCAGAAGGAGCAACATTAGTTAGCTTTCCAGCATTGTCCCATTTGTAAATATCACTTCCTTGTCTTCCATCGGGATCAATAAACCTTAATGGATTATTAAATACATAATTATAAGGACTATGTCTTGTCATTTTCTCCGCCAGAGGATCAACCACACCCCATCTTCCCAGATCCGGCATATACATCCTTGCTCCATAATCATACATCCCCGTCTCTTGGAGCTCCTTACCATTGTACTTATAATTATAGCTTGGATTACTTCCTAATATATTATACCCTTCATGTTTCAACCCAAAAGGATAATAATTATTCTCCTCAAGAACTTCTATTCCCGTTCCATTTTTGAAATAACTCAATCGTACATTTCCCAAATGGTCTGCGTAATTGTAAATGTACTTATTATTTTCAAAATTAAAATAACCTTCTGAAGTAGGAACAAATTTCAAGCTTGCTTCTGTATATTGGAAACCATCCAGATAATCTGTAGCTAAGCCAGCCGTTCCTGATTTTTTAACCTTTGTTCCATCCGCTCTGTAGATATAATAAGTTGTTTTTGAATCTTGGATAACCTGTTGAGGCAAATTCAAGTAATTATATTTGATGGATGAGATTTTTTTATCCGGATGAGCAGTGTATAAGTAAAAAAACTTTGCTCTTGCAAAGGTTCTTTTATTTTGATTGCTCAAAGTCAGGAGACTTTGCGCAGCTGGGGTTTTTCTTCTTTGATATCTTCCACCGGAACGTCTAAAGCTTTGGCCAGCTTCTCCCATTCATCATCATAAATCCTTACATCACCACTTTCTTTGCGGCTGTAATTGGATACATCCGTGGATATAATCTTAGACATATATTCCTGGGTATAGCCCCGCTGTTTTCGTAAACTCTTTAGCTTTTCCATCATGATTTTTTATTCATTACTACAAATATAAAAAATTCAACCCTTTTATTCTATACCTAAACATTATCCCAAAGATTTATTTATATTGTTCTGTTTTCATATACAAAACAGAACAAGAAAACCACCGCAATTGCGGTGGTTCTATGTTTTTAAGTGAAAGCTGGCTTTTCAGTTGTGTATACTATTTCCAATAAATCACTCCCTCTAAATTCAATATAGAGATATTTATAATTTTTCTTAACTTCTATTCTGTTCTTTTTATTATTATAAATGATAATAAGAGATTTAGTGTCTTTGGGTAACTCTAATTCTTTAAATTCTGTCTTCTTCTTAAATACTCCTTCATTAGAATATAAAATATTTCCACGATCTGTTTTAATAAGAATATTCTTAAGAATATCTTTTTCATTATACAGATGTAAAAGTAGTTTTAAATCATTAACATTTATAGATTTATTATCCTTCTCTTCTGGAATAAAAGTATATCTCACTTTATTGCTACTGCAACTAAAGGTAAATATTACAATAAATAATAAAAAAAACATTTTACTTAGTTTTTTCATCGGGAATATTTTTTATTATAGTTTGTTTCTGTTCTGGTATTGTCTTTTTAGAGATTTCAAATTGAGGAGCAAACATTAGATTATCCGTCTTTACTTGATCTTTCGCCTTGTTACTGTCATCACTTTGATGTTTAAGTCCTAAAGAATGACCAACTTCATGTGTCGCATACGCTGGAGTCATCTTGCCAGATACAACAGCTTCCATATAATTAACCTGACTATTTCCATTCTCTCCAAAAGTATAGCCTTTAATTTCTGAACCATTATCAAGCTCTTTACTTGATTGTTCTGTGGAAATTTGATCTGTAAGCGCAATAGTATAAGAACCTTTATCTGTAAAATTAATATTTCCCACCTCTATTTTATCTCCATTATTCATAGTCCCACCAAATGATTCTTTCATTTGAGAAACGAAATTCGTTTTAAATGCTTCTACACCTTCTGGAGTTAAATTTTGCGATCTATTCACAAGGTTGATAGTAGCACTTAATGTGTATGTTTTTGTTCCATTATCATTTAGTGTGGTACTCTTAACCCATTCCAGTCCCTCTAATTCTCGACCATCTATAACTCTATTTTCAGCAAAATTATAATGAGATTGATAAGCATATTTTTCAGAAAGTGGATCTATATTAAAGAACCTTCCCACATCAGGCATATAATTTCTCCACTTAAAACTGTAGAAACCCGTCTCCTGTAACTCTTGTCCTTGGTACTTATACTGATATGTAATAGGCCATCTAAATTTGAGACAGCCTATTGATATTTATTGCATACGTGATTTTATTCTTCGTAGTCTTTTGAAAACTTAATACCCTTCTTTTCTAAAATATTTTTTATAGTCCCAGCTTTTTCTTGAGGTGATACTTGTATAACTTCATTTTTATAATTGAAAGTAAGCAACCACATACTAGTGTTATAAGAAAACGGATAAGAAGCTAAATTAAAGTTTTCATAGGGAACTTCCTGTATATTCTTAAATGCATTTTTCAACATGATTGTTTCATCCAGTGCTTCATCAATTATTATTCTGTAATTATAAAGTTTATAGACTTTTGTATACTTAAAGCCGGACATTAGCTCTGGATTCAGAAAATATACGTTTAACCAATATTTGTTTTCATTTTGTATTTTACTTGCACCAACAATTAATATATTGTCACTTACATTTACATAGTGTTCTTTGTTTTTGAAGTCAATATAACTTTCGATAAATGGTATTACTATTTTAGGATCAATCTTGTTATCTTGTGCTTTACAAGAAAATAGAATTAATATACTTCCTAAAATAAATATCAATTTTGTTTTCATAATTAATTTATTTTTCTATTACTACCTGTATATGTTGCAGTTGAACCATTAAAGTTGACATATCCTTTTCCTGGTGTTGGCCATTTCCAAGTACTATAAACATTAGTAGTTTTAAATATTGGATTTTTGCTTGATACATCAGCATCTACATAACCTCCTGTAATGATTTTGTAAAAAATAGGACTATTATTTTTATCAAATCTAAAATTAAATCCTCCAGGAGCTATACTTTCTCCTAGTGGATGAGAATGATCAAAATCAACACTTTTGGTTTGATTAATGAAGTGATTACCATTTCCTCCTGTTAGATTGACATAGGGAATAGCAAAATAAGCACTAACACTTACATTAGTAACATGACTCGTAGTTATAACATTTGAGGAAAACCCATCTCCAAAACTGAACGTATCTCTTGTGAATTCAACACTAGTATTTTCTGCTGCAAAGTCAAAAAATTGTTTAGCTGCATCATCGTTTTGTATTTGTAGATACGTATAAATGTTACTTCCTTTTGAGCCTTCGTGTCCTGGTGTTTTAAAATTAATATCTTTAGCTTCTCCTACTTGTGAATCTCCTGTTGGATTTGCTTCTGTCACATTTGTACGGGCAATCTGGATAGACTTAGACCCATCTTCATTAGTAATCGTATCATAGGCATTGTCATCCTTTGTTCTTTCTATATTACCATTATTGAAAATCTTAATAATATCTTGATTTTGCATCCCATCCGGATCTATAAATCTAATTGGATTATTAAAAGCATACGTATAAGTAGAAAATCTTCTGCTCGTTTCCGCCAACGGATCCACAACACCCCATCTTCCTAAATCCGGCATATACATTCTCGCACCGTAGTCATACATACCTGTCTCTTGCAACTCTTTGCCGTTGTACTTGTAGTTTTTATAACTCCCCTTCCCAAAGAATGCATTCCCGGTCTTCAGATGGTTCATCCCAAAAGGATAATAATCATTGGCATCTGTAATCTCAAGAGCACCTATGCTGTTTCTTCCGAAACTTATCCTCGTATTTCCTAAATGATCTTTGTACTGGTAAATATACTGTTTTCTCTGATAATCATAATATCCTTCTGCGGTTGGGAAAAACTGCAATTCAGGATGTTGAAGATTTAAAGCTCCCCGAGTAATATCCACCAATTCATTACTAAACGCCTGTTGCTCATAAGCAAAGTTGGTTTCCAAAGGAATAGAGAAAAACTCCATATCTCCTCCCCCATCAGAGCTTGTTCTGTTTACATACTGGAAACCATCCAGATAATCAGTAATTTCTTTGGTCCATGTTGTGTTACTAATCCCTATAGAAGTATTTTTGTATTCTTTTCTCAGCTTCGTTCCCTCAGCATTGTATTTTGTATCAATGGTAGTGTTTACCTGATCTGAACCAATCATTATTCCATTAGGAAGATTAAGATAATTATAACCAATGTCTGTTATATTCTTGTCAAACATTTTTGTCATATTTCCATTCAGGTCATAATCAATCGGAGAGCCTTTGGTTCCTTCATACCCCGATTTATTATTACTATGATCTTTAATCCTGATGGCCTGATTTCCAAGATAAGTGTATTCCAGGTTATCAATCACTGTAGCTGTATTAAGATTCTCGATAACGGAAGTTCTATACAGATTGGTAATATTCCCATTTAAATCATAGCTCAAAGATTCTGTATTTTCTTTACTGCCAGCATTCATAGGGTTCTGGTAATATCCTGCCGTTAACCTGTTCAGGCTATCATAGACATAACCATATCTTTTGGGAGTCGTTGACGGATTAGCTCCAAGAGATTCCACAGCTCTCCAATCAACTTCTGCAATATTGCCATTATATTTTGGCTTTACATTCTTTCCTGGAAACAATGCCGGATCCGGATTTTCGATTCCTTCTCTTTGGGTATACTTTATTTTATATGAAAATAATTTTCCACCCAGATCAGAGAAGTTTTTTTGTTATCTGTTCCGAAGTTGCAAATTTTGGAGAGCAGCGTTGTTCAAACCTATATAAGGATCTGTTAAAATTAATCTTCTTTTTAAATTATCTGGTAACCCATTTAATGACTTATCATCATCTATTATAATCAAATCATCAGGATCAATTTTATTATCATTTATCCATTTTTCTATCTCCTCTCTTCTTGAAAATTTGGAATCCAATTTTAAATTCATAATAGATATTTCTTTAAATTTAATATTCCTCCTCTGAAAAATATTTTTCCATTCTTGAATATCAAATCTAAATCTATGTGAAGTTGATAAAATTATTTCTAAATCATCAATTGAGTTTATAACATCAATAGCATTTGCATTAAATTTATAAAACCCATCTTCTTCCATGTCCACTTTTTTATATGGATTACTGTGAACCATTACACCATCAATGTCTAGAAAAATTTTCATATTTATTAAAGCATTACACCTCCTAAATTTTTAGAATTAAACCCATCCATCCAAATAGTTGCTTGACTATAAACTATTTCTTTAAATATTATTGTCCCCTAGCTGGTGCGAGCATCCTGCTCGTACAAATATTTATTTTTCAATACTCCTATTTTTAATACTTGTAAATATAACAATTTTCTAAGCTAAGTAAAAAAGCCATTGCAGATCAGCAATGGCTTTTTTATTATTGAGGACACGAGCATTATGCTCGTGTCAGCGGTGGATTCGTAGTGGCAGTTTTTATATATAAATTATTAAATTTACTCTTCAACTAATAATTTAGGAAAATTATAATAATGGATATAAATAGTTTCAGATGATTTATTATAACAAATTGTTATATAATCAAATCCTTTTTTTTGCGAAATTGAAAAGGAATTGCCATCTGATATTTTAACCTTTATCTTTCCTAATTTTTTTGAAAAATTAACAACACTTTGCCCATAATGAACATTATCTGTCTTGGGGAATTTTTTTGAATAAATATTGTTAACAGTAATACTTTTGTCTAAAAAACAATTGTATTGAAACATTAGAGCAATCTCACTCTCTTTATTACTCATTAGTTTTCTAGCATCAAGAAGATAGTCATCAGCCTCTTGTTTCTTTTCAAATGTTAATTCTTCATATCGAGTATAATTAATTACTTTTTTAGTCTGACACGAAACAAAGCTTAGTGACAGAATTGATATTAAAAGCATTACCTTATCTAGACTAATTTGAATTAACCTTCTGTTCTTTTTCTTTACGTTCTCTATTATCATTATAAATTTTAACATGATTTTTAATATCTATTGTTTGAGAGGGTACTAAATCAGTTCCAGTAGTTTCTTGCAATGTTTCAGTAGTGTTTGCTCCTGAATTCATTAAATTCTTTTTATTTTCTTCTGTATTAGCAACTTTACTTTCTTTTTCAAATATATGAGCTAGACTAGCCTTGTGAGCTAATTCGTGGGCTAAAGTTCTTGGATTATCTTTTGATATTGCAGTTCCATCATATATATTACCATCCATTATAGTATGACCATTTACTAATACTAAGCCATCAGGTGTATTTTGGGCTACAGGCTTAGCTAGTTCAATAGTAAATTTTGCTTCAGGATCTTCAACAATATTTACAGTCAAACCATTTTGACTCAAAACGCTGGCTGCATCTTGCAATAAAGTTTTACTAGGTTCGTATCCTAATTTGTTATCAACTTTTACCCTCCATTCAATTGTATTTTCATTTATCAATACAGCTTCAAGTCCTTCTAACTCTCTTGCATCAATTACTCTGTTTTCAGAGAAATTATAATGAGATTGGTAAGCATATTTTTCAGATAAAGGATCAATGTTAAAAAATCGTCCCACATCCGGCATATAATTTCTCCACTTAAATGAGTAAAAACCTGTTTCTTGAAGTTCTTGTCCTTGATACTTATAGTTTTTATAACTCCCCTTCCCAAAGAATGCATTCCCGGTCTTCAGATGGTTCATCCCAAAAGGATAATAATCATTGGCATCTGTAATCTCAAGAGCACCCATGCTGTTTCTTCCGAAACTTATCCTTGCATTTCCAAGATGATCCTTGTACTGGTAAATATAATTATTTTCTAATCTAATATGAAAAACCATTACAAGACAGGCAAAGTTTTCTTTATTATTTTTATTGATGAAAGCATGAGGATGACACTTACACACATGCGGAAGAATGATAGACAACACAATTTCATTCTCCCTGGTACATTTCCCTAAGCAAACTAAATTGCAATCATTATGGAATAAAAAGCCTCGCAAATTGCGAGGCTTTTTATTATTATTCCACATGATAAAATTGTGCGGAAGTAGGATTACTTCCAATGTGGAGCTAAAGATTTACTTTCATAATATACTGTTTTAATTACATTCTTGGACTCATCAATGTATAACCAAGATTTCATTGTATCATCACTATATAAAGTATTGTTTCCCCATACAAAAGCATGAGTATAATAGCTATCAAGCATATCATCCCCATTTACAGAAATTAAAGTATGTGAATTAAAAGAATATGGTGAACTAATTAACTTTTCTTTTATTAAAGTTAATTCATTAATATATTTGTTAGCATTTTGAACATTTAACTTCTTTATATCTGTCGCTTTTTTACCAAAAAAACTTTCTTTAGGATTTCCAAATATTTCACCACCATCTACTGAAGAATTATGAATATAAACATTCAATAAATTTTTAGTGGGATGACAAGATGTACATGCTACTAATATTAAAAATAATAAGTGCTTTTTCATTATATTGATTTATTTAGGGTCAGTTGTTTCTGGACTTTTAGTTTCATAATAATTTTTCCCATAGTTAGTTCTCTTGTCTTCTCCTAAATTATCATTAACCTGATTTGCTAATCCTGTAGTATGCTTTTCTTCTGAATTTGAAAAGGATAAGTTTGCACCATTAGGTGTTATTAACCCTTCATTAGCTGTTGTTTTATCAGCTTTTAGACTATTATAATTAGTATTATCTTGAGTGTCATTATAACCATGGATTAATTCATGAGATAATAAAAAAGTCGGAGAATTTTTCCCTTGATTAGTACCTGAATTTGGCTGGGTAACATCTTTTCTAAATGTAATACCATCTTTATCACGCCAATTTACAGTTTTTGTACTAGGGTCATAATTATTTCCATTTTTTTTGATAATCAGAGGTATCTGGCTTTTGTTGTGCGATATTAATTGTATTTTTCTTATCAGAAATTAACGTTTGCAACATATCACCTTTTTTTCCATTTATATCAACTTTCATTGCTCCGCTTGAATATAATTTATCAATAGCCTTATAAGCGTTTCTTTCAAAATCATTTCCTATTTTACTATAATCTCTGTTTTTTTGATAGGAATACACATGTTCGCCAATTTTAATATCTCTTCCATCTGGATCGATAAACCTTAATGGATTATTCATTACATAATTATAAGGTGACCATCTCCTATATTTCTCCGCCAGCGGATCAACTACCGCCCATCTACCAATATCTGGTATATACATTCTTGCTCCATAATCATACATTCCCGTCTCCTGCAGTTCTTTCCCATTGTACTTATATTGATAAGTAACCTCGCGAAATGTGAGGTTTTTTCATCTTCAAAGGAACCAGCAAGAGATTACAACATTCACTTTATAAAATTTGCTTTCAACTTATTTAATACTTTTATATTATAAAATCTAGCTTCACTATTATAAGTAATTGATTCTAAAACTATACTGTCATTGTTATAAGAAATAATTTTATAATCATCTTTTTTATTTAATCTCAATATTTTTTTATCATACATAATTTCCCAGGTGCCGCTTCCACCAAGCTGGGAAGAAATATATAAGTCATGATATTTATTATCTTTTGAAAATTTATACGTTGATGTAAATTCACTGTTCTTATAACCCGAATAATTTCCTGTATAAAACCCCCAAACATTTTTTTCATTGGTTAATATATTTTCAAAATTTTCTAACTCATTTTTTAAACAAGATGATAAAATCATCAAACTAAGTAAAATTGTTATCTTTTTCATTTTTTAATGTGGGCTTTCAAGGGTTTTTCTTAGAGCACAATCTTCATCTCCCGTTGCATCATTTACAAGCATAATTCCTCCAGAATCTCTATCAGTTAGTGTGTAGCCTAATCCTAAAGAATTAAATTCGTTTATAAGATCTGCGTAACCCTCTTCTTTCTCGTTTTTCGCCATCTGTAAGTAATTCATAAAATTTCTAATCATTCCCACTGAAAAACTTTTTGAAGTTTTTTTGAAGTTTTTAGATCTCATTTGTTGTAAATAAACACGACTATGTGCAGAATAATTGTATTTAGTTCTAAGCTGTTTTGATTCTTGTTTGTGAAACTTTTCATGTTCTAAAGTGCTAATTAAATTATGTTTATTGGTTAAAAGAGGGGCAATCTTACCACTGTTTAGCGAATTAACCTTAATATTGTTATCTACGTCTGTATCAGCCAAAGCTTCATCATCATATCCTTTCCAACCTAAAGTTCCTCCTTTTATCCCTGCATCATTTCTACCGTAATATCCTACAACATTAGCAATGATTTGTTGGTTTATTTCATTTCCATATCCAAACCAATTTGTTGATGTATCTAAATCACTTAACAAAATACCTTTGCCTCTGTAAACAACTGTTATATAAGGTGAGTCATTTCTAACAACTTTACGAATCGTTCCATCTTCATTTACATAAACAAAATCATTTCCATCTATTTCTACTGCATTTACAGGATCGTTAGCAACGTGACTGTATCCAGATAAGTCAGGATACTTTTCTGTAAATGCATCAATTACACCCCATCTACCAATATCCGGCATATAAAATCTTGCTCCATAATCATACATCCCAGTCTCCTGCAATTCCTTGCCATTGTACTTGTACTGATAATCCCCCTCGCAATTTCGAGGGGGGATTTGTTATTAACATTATTTATTGAAAAGATTTTGCATTGTTTGTATATTCAATTTTATAATGATTTTTATCTCTTTCAACATATATAAACTTGTATTTAGGCAATTGTTCTTTATTTAATTTTATTGTCTGCTCATTATCAATAATGATTGTAACTTCTTTATTATTAAAAATTAAACAAGAGTTTGCATATCCTAACATTGGCAATGTTTTGCTTTTTTCATTGAGAACTATACTATCCCCATTTTTGACTGTAATAAGATTATCAAACTGCGATGTAAAATCTAAAAACGATTTATTTTTATCCTGAGCATTAAATTTTTTAATCATAACTCTTGATCGTACATTATCAACAATCTCCATCTCTGTACCATATATTTCAGTTGTCTTTAAAGCAGAGCAGCTTATAAAAACAAATGAAAAACAAATTACTATTCTATTAAAAGTTTTCATTATCTAGTTTTTGGTTGTTGTTGTTGTTGTTCTACTAGGTTTATAGCATTAGTTCTCTGTTCTGGAGTTATTTTTGTACCCGGACTTCCGCTTCGCATTAAATTATCTGGAGATGATTTTAAAGTTGCTTTATCATCATGTTTAATTCCTAACGTGTGACCAGTTTCGTGAGCACCTGTTTTAGCCACATCAGACCTACCTTTATTATCAAATTTTACATATCCAGCCTCATCAGAACCAAGTCCGGTTGTGGTATAAACATTAATTTGAGTTCTATTTGTCTGTGTATTGTTATTAGTATCAGTCATTCCATCAGTACGAACTACAGCATTATCAATAAATTCTTGACTTTTACCTTTAAAGTCATCAACATTATTAGTGTCATAACCTATATTATAATCCCATACCATAGTTGATTTATCACTTTGGCTAAAAGTAATATTAACCTGATTTCCAGCAGAGTCTTTTCCTCCGAAAGAAGATACAATTTGAGCCTCACGTTCTCGAAGCAGTGTAGACATTTGTACATTCGAAAGAGCTCCTACCGTATTATTTACAGGTTTGTATGTAAGATGTAAGTTGACAGTTTTATTTTCCAAGTTTCTACTCGCTACCCATTCCAATCCCTCTAATTCCCTACCATCAATAACTCTGTTTTCTGCAAATGCATAAGGACTATTATAAACATATTTTTCTGCAAGCGGGTCTATAGTAATGAATCTCCCTAAGTCCGGCATATAATTCCTCCATTTGAAGGAGTAAAAGCCAGTTTCCTGTAATTCTTGTTCTTGGTACTTATAGTTTTTATAACTCCCCTTCCCAAAGAATGCATTCCCGGTCTTCAGATGGTTCATTCCAAATGGATAATAGTCATTGGCATCTGTAATCTCAAGAGCACCTATGCTGTTTCTTCCGAAACTTATCCTCGTATTTCCTAAATGATCTTTGTACTGGTAAATATACTGTTTTCTCTGATAATCATAATATCCTTCTGCGGTTGGGAAAAACTGCAATTCAGGATGTTGAAGATTTAAAGCTCCCCGAGTAATATCCACCAATTCATTACTAAACGCCTGTTGCTCATAAGCAAAGTTGGTTTCCAAAGGAATAGAGAAAAACTCCATATCTCCTCCCCCATCAGAGCTTGTTCTGTTTACATACTGGAAACCATCCAGATAATCAGTAATTTCTTTGGTCCATGTTGTGTTACTAATCCCTATAGAAGTATTTTTGTATTCTTTTCTCAGCTTCGTTCCCTCAGCATTGTATTTTGTATCAATGGTAGTGTTTACCTGATCTGAACCAATCATTATTCCATTAGGAAGATTAAGATAATTATAACCAATGTCTGTTATATTCTTGTCAAACATTTTTGTCATATTTCCATTCAGGTCATAATCAATCGGAGAGCCTTTGGTTCCTTCATACCCCGATTTATTATTACTATGATCTTTAATCCTGATGGCCTGATTTCCAAGATAAGTGTATTCCAGGTTATCAATCACTGTAGCTGTATTAAGATTCTCGATAACGGAAGTTCTATACAGATTGGTAATATTCCCATTTAAATCATAGCTCAAAGATTCTGTATTTTCTTTACTGCCAGCATTCATAGGGTTCTGGTAATATCCTGCCGTTAACCTGTTCAGGCTATCATAGACATAACCATATCTTTTGGGAGTCGTTGACGGATTAGCTCCAAGAGATTCCACAGCTCTCCAATCAACTTCTGCAATATTGCCATTATATTTTGGCTTTACATTCTTTCCTGGAAACAATGCCGGATCCGGATTTTCGATTCCTTCTCTTTGGGTATACTTTATTTTATATGAAAATAATTTTCCACCCAGATCAGACAATGCCATTTGATTGGGATTGATACCGGTCATCCAGCCACGGATATTGTAAGCATAATCGATGCTTTGAAGGTTATTTCCAACTTCTTTATTGACTAGCTGAGATAATTCATTATAGCTATTTTTGGATAACAATTGTTCAGGGTTACTATCTACCTGATGATAATGTTCTTTGAGTCTGTTTCCATCGTCATAGATAAAACGTTCTTTCACAAAAATTCCTGCTTCACCCGGTTTTCTTAGATGAGAGGTGTATGTTTCCTGAGCTACTCCGGCAAAATCCAGCCTGGATTCTGTTTGGGTATAACCCCCTAAATGATTGATAGAATACGCTCCAATAGCCCTTGCTTTGGTGTCATAATAGGTGTGGTTTTTGGTCCAACTGTCATCTTCTATATTCTTTACCAGACTCATCACAGGAAGCCCTTTGGTACTTCTTCCTTCCGATGAAGGTTCTTCCGTTAAAGTAGTGACTCCCTGAATGGTGGAAGGAAATGGCGGATTAAAGTCATATACTGGATAAGTATCATAGTAATTGACACTTAGAATACTTTCTGTATCCACCATGAAATAATTATTAACATAATAAATCGTCATTCCATTTCTGATAAATCCCTGGGCACTGCGAGGTTCGGTAATGACCAGGTCTTTAATAAGATCCTGTAATACTGCTCTTTTGGCTGTTGATACCAGTACTCCTGTATAGATCACTCTTCCCAAAATATCATACTTGGTGAGAAGCCATTTACCTTTGGGGCCCATTACAGCATCCTGTGTCAAAATCAACCTGTCTGCTTTATCATACACCATCAATTCCCAGCCTTTACCGGGTAATTTCTTTTCAACCAGACGGTTTCTGCTGTCATAGCGGTATTGGTAGCAGAGATCATTCAGTAATGTTTCTGTAATTGGTTGGTTTGCCGCGTTTGGGGAAATAACAAAAGCCAACTGGTCATATTCATTATACACATAATAAGTGTCTATATATGCATTGGTAATGATCTTTCTTACCATCAGGGTCTGACCCCTTCCATTTTTGAACTCCACCGTCAGGTTCCCGTCTTCATCAGCTACTACATTTTTATACAAGGTTCCGGGAGCATAGAAGGAAGTAGCTGAAGCCAGAATAAGCTCGCTTTTGGTAGCTCCGTTCTCCCATGTTGTTTTCGTGGTATATTGATATACTTCATTAGCCATATTGGCTTCGTATGAAAATCCTACAGGTTTATTGGCCCAGTCGTTACCGGGCTGAATCTGCTGCATGATTCTGTCCAAAGGTGATTTTTCCAGCATCTTTTCTGAATAGATCTTTTCTGACCCATAAATCCCTGGTTGGGTTGCATTGGATAAAGGATTGGTAATAATGGCACCATTCTGAGTTCCTGATTGTGGGACAGGAAGATAGTCTTTTGTCTGTCTTCCAAACTGATCATATTCGATGTGAGTGACTACATCTCTTCCTAATGGGGAAGCTTTTACATTCACAACTTGTTTAGGCCTTCCCAAGCCATCGAAATATCCTACTGTTTCAGAAGATTTTGTAGGAACAGATCCATTATAATCCAGATAGGTTTTGGTCTGTATATAATTCTCTGTATTAGGGAGTGGGGTAAGCTGGGCATGCACTGAATGGGTAATCAGCAGCATGCTTATGGGGATTATTATTTTTTTCATCGGTTTTAGTTTTTATAATTGTATTTCATTTCCTTCAGGATCTTTCCGTTAGCATCTATTACCTTGTCAAGGCGGTTAGCAGAATCATAATAATAGAATTCTGTAATCCCCGACGGTGGAGTAATGCTTCTAATTCCTACAAGCGGGTCATAAGTATATGTAGAGATCTGATATTCTGGAAGCCTCTCTCTAAAACTTCTCAATGCTTTTAAGAGTACTGCTTCATCATTATTGATTTCGGCCAGCTCATCTGTATTGGAAGCATTGACAATCAAATTAATCAGTGACTGTAGTATATCTGTTAATTTTGCACCTTTTATCTCCGCAATGGGCTGAGTTTTATTATATCCCCAGATAATAACAGTAGGAATACCATCTTTTGTAGTATACTGCTGGATATTCCCTTTGGAATCATATTGATCATACATAACTTCGGTAGTTGTATTACCCTGAAGTCCGGTAGAAATGACAGATGTAGGAAATAAAGTTGCAGGATCATCATAACGGGTTTCCATTTTGGAGATGATTTTTCCGGAAGGACTATTCCCATTTTGTATTTTAGTTACAGCAGTTTCCAGCGGAACACCGATCATATTAGCATTGATCAACTTCTGGTTTCCTTTTTCATGGGCATACTGGTACGTGGTTTCACGAGCAGAACCATCAGCATAGACCGTTTTTGAAGAGGTTACCTGGTGATGATTAGGATTCCCGTAACTACTGAAGCTGGTGCTGGTCATGGCAGAACCATCAGGCAGAGATTCCGTAGTTTTTACTTCCGTGAGATTATAAAACCCGTAATAATTTTCATAAGAACCGTACGATATATTGAGTAGTTGGTCTTCATTAGGATTCGGATTATAGGTGAAATTTTCTTTAAAGACATAGCTTTTAAGGCTTTTCAGCTGGCTGTATTCATATTTGTACGTCTTAACAAGCTGCTTCTTAAAAGCCACATTTTCATATTGATACCTGTTCTCCTCCAGCAGTAAATAAGATTTTTCTTCTCCGGAATTAGTACCTGGGATATTATAAATAGCTGGCCATCTTCCAATATTGTACTCTGCATTGGGAATATAGCTAAACTTTCTCTCTATGGCACTTTTGTTTTCTATAACTTCTGTAATATCTGTATAGGTAACCTTATTTTTTCTATGGTTGAAATTAGGGAGTAAATTATTCTGACTGCCTGTATAAATATTCACTATTTCCACGGATGGAAAATTATTGGACCCTGATGTACAAGGTATTGAAGTTTCGCCCGCCTTTGCACCTATATAGTTCAGGTTAAAGTCTGCCACTGAAGTTTTGGGACTGCTAATATTAGCCAGGGAATTATAATAAAACTTCCGGGTATAGCTATCTCCCTCTATATCAGATTCTTTAATAGACGAAACCCTGCTTCCTCCAAAATATACCGGTTCATAGGTGGTAACGTTATGGGCATTATAGTAAATTGAAGCAACGCCAGATGAGGCGGCGACTCCTTTAACCGTATATGTCGCTTTATAAGTATGTCCGGCTACAGTAGCTATAGCAGAAGAACCCGGTGCTTTGGAATCTAATTCTTTAGTACCATTGCCGGCAGCAGTACGTACATTCGTTCCTGTTGTTTCATCCGTAATAGTCAAAGTATGTTTGACTAGCTTAGGCTCCGGCTCGTAACATCCTTGTGCCGGATAAGGACCTGCCGCTGCAAAGTAATGAATATCCGTTCCGTTAGAAACAAAAGTAAATGTCCCGGTAGGAAAATTATGTGATGGATCACAGGGAGTATACAGGGCTTCTACACCTCCTAACTCCATGACTTCTTTCGTGGTGGCACCAGCGCTTGAATTGGGATCATAAAAAATCTCAGAAATCCCTTTGGTAGGATGGGTAATCTGTTTTAAGTTACCAATGGAAGCCCATAATGGCTCTACCTCTTTATTAGCAGAAAGGATCGTTAAAGGCATATAAGCACCAAAACTTTGAAAAATACCAAAATTGTTGGTAGGACGAGGAGCAGGAAAAGGAGAAGAATTACTCTTATTATTGGGATATCCAAAATAATCCGTATCCAGGCTAAACCTTGCAGGAAGTTTTTCAGGGCTGTAATAGCTGAAATCCGTACTGGTATTCCTGGTCACGTTTTTTAATGATTTTAAAAAATGTCTGTTTCGTGTAGATGTTTCGTTGGAAGGAATCCCATAATAAGTAGCTGCTGCGGACGACGTGACATCCTGATATTCCAGGTTAAATTTTTCAATAAGCAAATTCCCGTTTTTTACCTCAATGGAAGTCAGAAGATTGTTTTCAGCATTGCTGTTAAACAAATCATTTCTCGCTTTTCCATACATGAAAGAAACATTCTTGTCATCTTCTGAGATAAGGGTAAGTCTTGGCTTGTAGGACTGCTGGATGACTTTGCTTTTAACGATATCATTATATGTATACTGAGAGCCGGATGAGGCACTCGGGCATTTGCCAAGTAAACTAAAACCCGCATTCAAAGAGGAATAATAAGTAAGGGGTTCTGTAATGTAGGTAAAATTGGTTTCCCGTTTGTCAGGGCTGATGATTTTATATAAATACCAGCCCGTGATGGCCTTACGGTCAGGTCCTGCGCTCTGGGTGGTAGACCTTTCAATATTTTCTACTCCTCCCCCAAAATAATACTCCGTTCCGGTTTTGTCCGTCAGTTTAAAACGGAACAGTTTTCCGTAACCAAAAACAGGTAGATTCAGATCAGTAATCTCAATTTTGATTTTATCCTTGGATTCGGTAAAAACCTGTAAGGTATTGTTAATATAGAAACTTCCTGACAGCCCATTGGCAATTGAAAAGTTAAACCAATCGTATTCGGTATCCATTTCATTGCCTGTTCTTGCAGCTTCTCTTATTTGGGCGAGATTGGCAGTTTCATTTACCGTTTCAGGTTTCCAGTTTGTGTTGTTTTCGTCTGTTTCATCTTTTACAACCCTTGATATAACGCCTGGAGCTGTCAGCATCCACGACATTCCTGTACTGGTTCCAATATCATCTGCCCTCACTCCACTGGAGTAGTTTAAGGATATGGGAGTACGGAGCTGGGTATAAACAGGAACCTGATGGGTAAAATCACCATTGGAAGACTGTTCAAAGCTGATCCTGCTGCTGGCAAATGTCTCCTGTGATGGAGCCACTATTTTAGGGAGTCCGTAATTGTTATTGGGCTCGGGTGATGCCTGCCCACTGTATAATTGAAATACCAGAAGCATGCTTATTGACACATATATTTTCTTCATGATTTTTAGTTTTTTATTTCTTAATCAACTTTGCATTCGCTGTTTTATTAGTATCAGTTTTTATGGTAACCAGATAAGCTCCCTGAATTAGATTCTGGCTATTTATCTTCGTTACTTTATTCTTAGTCTTCAAATTTTGAAGCTGTCTTCCGCTCATATCATACAGCATAATATCAGCCTCTTTAAAATCAAAGCCGATTTCTATATAAGCATAATCAGATACAGGATTGGGATAGATCTTGATATCATATTTTTCAATCAGATCATTTACCTGTTTATCGCCAAGTTTTACAATCTTCCAGTTTTCTTTCCCTAATTCTTTGGCACTGGTTCCTGCTAAAATAATAGAACCGTCTCTGTTGAGTTTCAAATCTGAAAGTCTTTCTTCTTTCTGTCTGGATTCTCCGCTTACATGTTTTCGCCACTGTTCATTTCCGTTTCCATCCAGATACAGCATCCAGAACGTCTCATCATCTTTTTCTATTCTTCCTTCTGCCTGGGTGTAACCGCCTAACAGAATTCCTTTCGAGGATTTGTCGTCTCCTGAACGGATTACGCTTGCTCCCATCAGAATATCACGGTTTTTGAAATTGTAGGATTTCTGCCACTGTTCATCACCTCTTTCATTTAAAGAAATCAGCCACAGATCGGTTCCTTCTTCAATCCCTACCGTTTTGTTTCCTGATCTTTCGGATCGGGATTCACCACCGATGATATAACCATTTGAGGTTAAAGACAGGGTTCTGATATGGTCATCTCCTTTTCCACCATAGTTCTTTTCCCATTCTACTTTTCCGTTTTTATCCAGTTTGATAATCCAGTAATCTCCTTCACCAAAGTTGCTGCTGGCTTTTGGCGTCTGGCTAATGGCTGTTGAACTGACAGATTTACTCTCAGGATTTCTTACCCCAAAATTCTTCACCTCGGAGCTCCTTGAATAAATCCCCAATAGGGCTCCACCATCTTTTGTGGGAATCATTTTCTCTACTTCATCCAAACCTTTTCCGCCTACTATCAATTGGGAAAGTTCTTTTCCGTCTTTGTCGAGTCTGGTGATCCAGACATCTTTGGAGCCATACCCTTGGAAAGAGTTTTGTACATTCCCGGCTACAAAAAAGCCTAAATCTGTACTTTGAATGACTGCTTTAGCTTCTTCATCGGAAGAGGTTCCTAATGTTTTCTGCCAGATTTCATCGCCAAATTCATTGATCCGGATCAGCCAGATATCTGAACCGCCTTTGGAATCTTCTTTCTTATCCAGTCCTTTTCCGGAGTATGAGGTTCCTGCTAAAAGAAATCCTCCCTCCTGAGTGCTGACTGTTGCAGATAAATAATCGTGATTGTTTCCTGAGAAATACTTTTCCCAGGCTTCTTCTCCCTGTTGGTTCAGTTTAACCAGATGGAAATCGTAGCCATTGTTCTGTTTACTTCCTGAAGTTTGCTGTTTGTCGCTTTGTATAGAGCTTCCTGTGATAAGATACTGCTGATCGATAGTGGTAGTGACCTGGCTAAGGAAATCCTGAGTAGAGGACTTGACATCTTTTTGCCAGAGAATATTCTGGGCAGATACGCCAAGAATTGTGCATACAGTACATGCACTGAGATAAATCTTTTTCATTCCTGTGTTTTTTGAGTTTTAGTTATTAGTTTATCAAATTTTTGCAAATTTAACTTTTTTTAATACAACAATATTACGTTGACATGATTTAATACAAAGTATTTACAATATCAGATTCATTATCATACTCTATTCTAATTATACAAATCTACCACAGCACAACGACAGAACCTGTCGTATATTACTTATATTCCACAAAAAAACCTTTGAAAAAATTCAAAGGTTTACTTGTTTCTGTTCAGAAGAGTTTCTTCCATATTTTTTAGTGCAAATCCTTTCGCTTATGCTTATAATCCAGCTATTTCCCAATCGAAAATTTCTTTTCCACAAGCTGCTTTTTCGTCATATTTATATTGATAACAAAGGATATCTGATAGAGTTGTATCTATAGCTAAAGGTGAAATCACAAATGCAAACTGGCCATACTTATTATAAACATAATAAGCAGCTGCATTTTCTGTATAATCTGCTGTCCTCCCTAAAAAAACTTTTCCATTAAGAAAAGGTTTTTTTTATAAGAAGGGATTTAGATTAATAATTAAAATTAAGAGAAAGCGTATAATATCTTCCGTTTCCACGTACATATTCTGCATCACGTGCAGTATACATTGAGGTAGGTGTGAAGTAAGAAGTATTAAAAACATTCTCTATTCCAAGTCCTACTGTCAGGAGCTTATTAATTTTATAACTTCCCTGAACATTGAAAAGGTTAAAACTTTTTACAGGACCTTCTCCTTCAGCATACTTTCCTGAAGCAGCAGGTTCAAACTGATCTCTTTTAAATGAGTACATATGATAGACTCCCAGCTGTAGTTTTTGAGCCTTATCATTCCATTTAACGAAAGAATTCAACCTCGCGGGTGCAATTCTTAAACCGCTTAAATATTTTTCGTAGCTGTTGTCATTTTTCACATCTACTTTTCCTTCCTGATATGTATAATTGGTTCCGACAGTTAATCCCTGTGTCGGATAAATATTCAATGCCAGCTCTACTCCGTTAATATATTGAGGTGCACGAAGCGGAGTCCAGAAGCCATTCATAGAAACCAGATCAGCTCCCATCTTGGAATAATTATAAAAATAACTGGCTGAAAAATCTATGTACTGTCCTATTTTACTGTTGAAACCAATTTCATAGTTGTCAATAACTACAGGATCCGTATTGATTTCATTTAAGACATTGCTTTTGGCGTCTCTAAGTACGCGGCCAAGATCGTAAATGTTAAACCCTCTGGAATAAGAGGTGAAAGGCTGGAAGAAATCAAATGCCACATAACTCACTCCTACATTGTAAGATAGGTTTGAATAATTCAATCTTCCTCCTTCTACATTGAACGGAACATCTTTGTTGGAAGGCAAAGTAGTATAATCCGGAACTTTTACGGACATTTTATCCCATCGAACACCTGCCTTTACCGTTAAATCATCAGTAAGGAATAATTTCCCCTGTAGAAAAGGGGCTACAGCCAGCATATTCATTTCCGGAACCCATATTCTTCCATCTACCAGAGGCTGACTTGTTTTTTCATTCAGGAGATCCAGACCATAAGTCAGTGAACCTTTTAATCCTTTTTCTTTTCCAAATTCAGTATTAAAATCTGCTCTGAATCCATATTTTTTTTCTAAAATGGCAGATTGTCCTCCTGTTTTCCATCTGGGTGCATTTCTGTAATCATAAATGGTATAAAAATCCTGGAAATACAAAGTGGTGCTAAGACTTGTGTTACGAAAAATATTTTTATTGATATATTTAAGATATCCGTTGTGATTATATCTTGTTCCTTCTTTCACACCTTCTCTATTACCTAATTTCCCGGTAGAAGGCTGTTCACCGTATTTTCCTAGATCCAGTATATATTTGGAATCCTGCAGACTCGAATAGTAATTATACATCACTTCCAGCCTGTTGTTATCATTAAGATCATACCCTATTTTTGCAAAAATATTGTTGACGGCAGTCTCTCCCAATCCATATCTTGGGTTCTGGACTAATCCTTCACCATCTATTTTTACTCCGTTTTGGGTAAGCGTTCCATTCACAAGATAGTCGAACTTTCCTGCTTTTCCAAAGAAACTTTGTGAAATTCTGTACCCCGCACCACCATCAGATTTAAACATTTTGTTATTAAACAGATCATGGCTGGTAAATCCCAATACGGTTCTTCCTGAAAAAGTTTTACCAGAGTTACTTTTTTGGGTAATATAATTGATGATTCCTCCTTCTGCGCCATTCCCATAAATAGATGTTGCTCCTTTTACCACTTCAATTCGTTCTAAAACAGAAGGATCAATACTTCGTATTTCTCTGTCATTATTTCGTAAAGGGCTTGATTGTGGAATTCCGTCTATCATAATCAGTACGTTTCTTCCTCTTAAAGTCTGCCCTCTGTTGCTTACCAGATTATTTCCAAATGCTAATCCGGGCACTTTATAAGCCAGAATATTACTCAGATCGGCAGAAATTAATGCTTGCTCTGTAATTTCTTTTTTGTTGATAATGTTAACTGTAGAAGCTGTTTTCTTTACAATTTCAGGAGATCTTGAAGCGGTAACAATCACTTCATCAAGTCTGTTCTGTTCTAATGAATCTTTTTTCTGAGCAGCCGCTTGGGAAAATACCACAAGACTTCCGATTAATAAAATAGTTTTTTTCATACTTAAGTGTTATTTAGAATAATTAAAAACAAAATTACAATTTTGAGCCTATTTCAAAATTTGGATATTTTAACAGCTAACTTTATGATCTAGTTATATATAAATTAATTTAAAATATTTAAATTAAATAATCAATCCAATTTATCTATGCAGTTAATTTTATCAATGGTAGCTGATAATCATCATGTATAAAGCTACCCAACGATATCTTGGCTTTAATAAATTTTTACTGTCTTACCGAAAAAACCTTTGAAATAATTCAAAGGTTTTATTGATCTCTTTTCTTAAGAATCTCTTCAATGTCTTCCAGGGAAAATCCTTTTGCTTTTAATAAAATCAGTAAATGATATAAAAGATCAGCTGCTTCATTTTTAAAGAGCAATTCATTATCATCCTTAGCTTCAATAACTAGCTCTACTGCTTCTTCACCCACTTTTTGAGCCATTTTATTCATTCCTCTCTGATAAAGTGAATAGGTATAAGATCCATCAACTTTACCGTCAATCCTTTGAGATATCGTCTCTTCCAACTCGTATAAAAAACCTTTTGCATCCTTATCACCAAAACAACTGAAACTTCCTGTGTGGCATACCACATTAGTGGGAACGGCTTTAATCAGTATCGTATCCTGATCACAATCTATAGCTATACTCTTCACTGTTAAAAAATTACCGGATTCCTCTCCTTTTGTCCACAGTCTGTTTTTGGAACGGCTGAAGAATGTGACCACTTTTTCTTTTTTTGTTTTCTCAAAAGCCTCCTCATTCATATATCCCAACATCAGCACCTGCAGTGTCCGGTCATCCTGGACTACTACCGGAACAAGGCTATTATCTTTTTTAAAATTAATATTCATCGTACTTTTATTTTTTGAATTTTTAACTGTTGTTTTAACTCCTGAATCCCTATTTCATTAAAGTGGAATATACTGGCTGCCAATGCTCCTGTAGCCTTAGTTTCATTAAAAACTTTAATAAAGTCATTGACTGTTCCCGCACCACCGGAAGCTATTACAGGGATTGTTACCTGTTCTGAAACCTGCTTTGTGATGCGAAGATCAAAACCATTTTTAGTTCCGTCACCATCCATAGAGGTTAAAAGAATTTCACCGGCCCCTAATGCTTCTGCTCTCTTGGCCCATTCTACAGTGCCCAGTTCTGTAGCTTCTCTTCCGCCTTTAATGTGAACAAGATCGGTTTGGTTGACTCTTTTAGTATCGATTGCAACTACTACACACTGGCTTCCAAATTCATTAGCCAGCTCAGCAATCAGTTTGGGATCTTTTACCGCAGAGGAATTGATACTGATCTTATCTGCTCCGGCCTCCAAAAGCTTTCTTACATCTTCCACAGAGGCAATTCCACCCCCAACGGTAAAGGGAATACTCAACTCTTTGGCGATCTTCCCTACCAGTTCCACAAATGTTTTTCTGTTTTCAATGGTCGCCGTAATATCAAGAAAAACAAGCTCATCAGCCCCTTCCAGTTCATATTTTTTGGCAAGTTCCACCGGATCACCAGCATTTTTAAGATCCTCAAAATTGATTCCCTTCACTGTACTTCCGTCTTTAATATCCAGACATGGAATAATTCTTTTTTTAAGCATTTTCAATAAAATTTTGAAGTTGTTGGAGACTTATTTTTCCTTCATAAATAGCCTTACCGATAATGGTTCCTGCACATCCGATATCTTTCATTTTATAGACATCTTTAATCCCCGAAATACCACCACTGGCAATCAGCTGTAATGAGGTTTTATATAAAATCTCAATATAGAGACCTGTTGAAGGCCCTTCCAGCATTCCATCCTTTGAAATATCGGTGCATATTGTGCTTTGCATTCCCTTTTTCTGATAATCGAGAATAAAATCTATAATATCTTCATCGCTTTCTTCCTGCCAACCGGAGGTCTTGATTTTCCTGTTATCACAATCGGCGCCCAGAATAATTTTTTCAGGACCATATTTTTCAATGATCGTAAGACAAAACTCAGGATCCTGTACGGCAATGCTTCCTAATGTGATTTGTTTGGCACCGGAATCAAAGGCTGTTTCAATGTCCTGTAAGCTTTTTAATCCACCTCCAAAATCAATCTGCAACGAAGTACATTTTGCGATCTCTTCCAGTACTTTCTGATTTACAATATGTTTAGACTTCGCCCCATCAAGATCCACCAGATGAAGAAACTGAATCCCAAAGTCTTCAAATTCCCTGGCCACTTCTACAGGGTTCTCATTGTATATTTTCTTTGTGCTGTAATCTCCTTTGGACAGACGCACGCATTTTCCATCAATAATATCAATAGCCGGAATAATTTTCATCATAATAAATTTATAAAGTTGTTGAGTATCCGGCTGCCTACGCTTCCTGATTTTTCAGGGTGAAACTGTGTTGCATAAAAATTATCTTTCTGTAAAGAAGCACTGAATGGAAGGATATAATCACACACAGAAGTGGTGAATTCTGATAACTCGCAGTAGTAGCTGTGAACAAAATAAACATCATTTTCCGGGGTAATTCCTGAAAATAATGAGGAATTACCTCCCGAAACAGTATTCCAGCCCATATGAGGAACAAGTTCCAAAGGAGGAAACCTTTTTACTTTGATATCGAAAATCCCCATTCCTTCGGTATTTCCTTCTTCATTTCCTTTACACATCAGCTGCATTCCCAGGCATATTCCCAAAACAGGCTGTTTCAATGTAGGAATAAGCTTATCAAGTCCTTTTTCTTTCAAAAGTTTCATGGTAGATGAAGCCTCGCCTACACCAGGAAAAATCACCTTATCTGCCTTCATGATCTGCTCATGATCATCTGTAATGACTGAGCTGATATTTAGCCTGTTTAAAGCATTCTGTACGGAGCTTACATTGCCTCCGTTATATTTTATTATTGCGATCATAAGTTTTTACAATAGTTTACTAACATTGACAGTAGATTTTAAATTAAATTCAATCTTTTATGTGTTTATAAACTTCCTTTGGTTGAAGGTAAATTATAGTTACTATCAGATTGGTTGACTGCCATTTTCACAGCTTTAGCAAAAGCTTTGAAAATTGATTCTATCTTGTGGTGCTCATTCTCTCCTTCTGCTTTAATATTTAAATTGGTTCTTGAAGAATCTGTAAAAGATTTAAAAAAGTGAAAGAACATTTCTGTGGGAACATCCCCTATTTTTTCTCTTTTAAATTCAGCATCCCATACCAGCCATGGCCTACCCCCAAAATCAATAGCTACCTGCGAAAGACAATCATCCATAGGGAGCAGAAAACCATATCTTTCGATTCCTTTTTTCTTTCCTAAGGCTTTTAAAATGGCTTCTCCCAGCACTATTCCCGTATCTTCAACCGTGTGATGCTCATCCACCTGAAGATCTCCGTTTACTTGGATGCGAAGATCCATATTACCATGCCTTGCGATCTGGTCCAGCATGTGATCAAAGAAATGAAGCCCTGTTGAAATTTCAGATTTTCCATTTCCGTCGATATTCACTTCAATTTCTATTTCCGTTTCATTGGTCTTTCTATAGACTTTGGCTCTTCTCATTCCAGACTTTAAGAACTGGTAAATCTCATTCCATTCTGTTGTCACCAAATCTGCTTCATTATTAAAGTTTTGGTTTAATAAAATAGATTTAGAACCCAAATTATTAGCAAGTTGAATGTCCGTTATCCGATCACCAATTACATAGGAATTTTTCAGATCGTAATCACCATAGATGTATTTTCCAAGCATTCCTGTTCCTGGTTTGCGGGTGGGCAGATTTTCGTGTTCAAAACTTTTATCAATAAGAATATCACTGAAAATAATTCCTTCATTCTTAAAAGCCTTCATCATTTTTTCATGAGGCTGAGTAAAGGTATCCAGAGGAAAACTTTCTGTACCCAGCCCGTCCTGATTGGTCACCATCACCAATTCATAATCCAGTTCATTGGCAATTTTTGCAAGGTTCTGGAAAACACCAGGATAGAATTCCAGTTTTTCCAATGAATCAACCTGAAAATCAATGGGGGGTTCTATAATCAGGGTACCATCCCGATCGATAAACAATACTTTTTTCATCCTTATATGTTTTTTAAAAGGTTAATCAATTTTTCATTTTCCAGACGGTTGCCTATATTAATCCTGATACAGCCGGGAATTGCAGGATCTCTCCTACTGGTCAATATTTCCTGCTCCAGCATTTGTGTATAAACATTTTCTATATCTTTTAATTTGATCAGAAAGAAATTAGCATCTGTTGGAAATGCTCTGGTAATACATTCAATATTGTTAAACTGATCCTGCAACCATTCACGTTCTGTGATAATATCACGGATATTTTCTTTTAACTGATTTTCATTTTCAAGTGCTTTCAGGATCAGTTCCTGGCTCAATGCATTAACATTGTAAGGCGCTTTTACTGTATTGATCAACTGAATGATCTCTTCCGAAGCATAGGCAACCCCTACTCTTGCTCCTGCAATACCCCAGGCTTTAGAAAAGGTCTGAAGAACAATAAGATTAGGATACTGACCCAACAGTTCCAAACTTGACTTTTTACCGGAAAACTCAATATAAGCTTCATCTACAACGACAATACCATTAAAATTCTGAAGGTAAAATTCAATATCTTCAGTACTGTTACCGGTTGGGTTATTGGGCGAGCATAAAAAGAAAACTTTGATAGCTTCTTGTTGTACTATTTTTAAAAAGTCATCTTTTACAATCTCAAAGTTCTCATCCAGATTCAGTTGTAAAACCCTGTTTTCATTAATAGTGGCATAAAAACCATACATTGCAAACGATGGATTCATCATCAGAATAGCATCTTTTTTAGGCTCACAAAAAATTTTAATAATCAGATCGATCAGTTCATCACTTCCGTTTCCTATAGCGATCTGCGTAGGAGAAAGAGTTTTAAGTTCTGCTAAGCTGTTTTTAAGCTTTCTCTGGGTAGAATCCGGATAACGGTTCCATTCCCCGAAAGGGCTTTCATTAGCATCTAAAAATGTTGGGGCATTAAATTCATTATGATCTCTGAAACTTATATACGGTTTTAGTTTTAAAATATTTTCTCTTACCAGTGTATTGATACTTATTGTGCTCATTTTATTATTTTAATCTTATTGATACTGCATTTTTGTGGGCAAAAAGGCCTTCTGCCTCGGCCATTACTTCTATTGTTTTTCCTAAATTCTGAAGACCTTCCCTGGATAAATACTGAAAGGTAATTTTCTTTACAAAGCTGTCCAGAGATACTCCACTATAGTTCTTTGCATAGGCATTGGTCGGAAGGGTGTGATTGGTTCCGCTGGCATAATCTCCGGCACTTTCGCAGGAATAATTTCCAAGGAATACAGATCCCGCATTCTGAATATCAGGAATATATTTTTCAAATTCCCTGATCGCCAGAATAAGGTGTTCCGGAGCATATAAATTGCTGAACTCAATGGCGTCTTCAAGACTGTTTAATACTATAAAACTGCTGTTTTCAAGTGCATTTCCTGCCATTTCATTTCTAGGTAAGTCCCTAATTTGCTGTTCAACGGACCCAACCGTCTCATTAAAAACTTTAAGGTCTGTCGTAAGGAAGATAACCTGACTATCACTACCGTGTTCTGCCTGTGAAAGCAAATCTGCTGCACAGAATTCCGGGATGGCTTGCTCATCAGCTATCACGAGCACCTCACTTGGCCCTGCCGGCATATCGATGGCTACTCCAAACCGTTGGGCATATTCTTTTGCTGCTACTACAAACTGATTTCCCGGACCAAAAATTTTATATACTTTTGGAATACTTTCTGTACCCAAAGCCATTGCTGCAATTGCCTGAGCACCTCCTGTTTTAAAGATCTTTGAAATTCCGCACACTTTGGCAGCATACAAAATAGCAGGATTAACAGCTCCGTTTTGATCTGGTGGCGTACAAAGAATGACCTCTTTACACCCGGCAATATTAGCAGGTACTGCAAGCATCAAAACGGTTGAGAATAAGGGTGCTGTACCTCCCGGAATATAAATCCCCACCTTTTCTACAGCCCGGTTCTCTCTCCAGCACACCACTCCTTTTGTAGTTTCAATCTTCTGAACCTCAGTATTTTGTGAAACGTGAAATTTATAGATGTTTTCTTTCGCCTCCTGAATAGCCAGTTTCAACTCGTTGCTTAATTGATTTTCTGCATTATCAATCTCATTTTCAGGAACAGAGATACTTTTTGTTTCTGCTTTATCAAATTTCTTATTAAATGCAATAAGAGCTTTATCTCCGTTGTTTTCAACCTCATTAAAAATTTCTGAGATCAATCCGCTAATTTCTTCCCGTTCAAAAACGGGGCGCTGTACCAGATCTGCCCATGTTTCTTTTGTTGGATATCGATATATTTTCATCTGTATTATTTTTCTTAGTATAAATTGATTGTTATTTTTTGACTTAAGATTTTTTAAGCAGCTAAGAATGATTAAAACGATAATTGAAGGTATTTTCAAACTTAACTTATCTTAATTTTTCTTTTCTCTTCTTTTCTTAACAGTTCATTATTTTGTACTTTACATGACCATTTTATCAATAGGAATGATGAGAATATCCTGAGCTCCGTTTTCTTTCAGTTCATCAATAACTTCCCAGAATCTTTCCTGATCAATCACAGAATGAATACTGCTCCAGCCTTCTTCAGCCAATGGAATTACAGTAGGGCTTTTCAGTACCGGAAGTACATCTGCTACCTTTTGGATCTTATCATTGGGAACATTCATCAGGATGTATTTTGAATTCTTTGCTTTTAAAACGGCTTGAATTCTGAAAAGAAATTTATTGAGAATAGCAGCTTTTTCGGATGACAGCTGTGGTGTTTGAGCCAAAACAGCTTCTGATTTCAATAAAGTAACGGTTTCCCTCAATCCGTTTTTGAATAAGGTACTTCCGGAGCTTACAATATCACAGATTCCGTCTGCAAGCCCAATGTTTGGAGCAATTTCTACAGAACCGGAAATCACGTGAATATCTGATGTGATTCCTTTTGTTTCTAAAAAATTCTTAAGGGTGTTAGGATAAGAGGTGGCTATTTTTCTGCCTTGAAAGTAAGCCGGATCATCAGTTTCAATTTCTTTGGGAACCGCAATGGAAACACGGCATTTTGAAAAACCCAGTTTCTCAACAATCTGAATCTTTTTCTGTTTTTCAATTAAAAGATTTTCGCCCACGATGGCAACATCCACCACTCCGTCTTCCAGGTATTGAGGAATATCTGAATTCCGGAGATACATGATTTCCATCGGGAAGCTGTCTACTGAAACTTTAAGCTGATCTTTTCCGTTGTTGACAAAGATTCCACAGTCTTTGAGAAGCTGCAGGGATTCTTCATATAAACGGCCACTTTTCTGAATCGCAATTTTTAATTTACTCATTTCGTCTTTTTTGAGTCTGAGTAAATAAAAGCTGATCTGTTGAAATTTCTGAGGAGAATTCAGGAAACAAAAAAACCGTCTACTTACTCAGACGGTTTTTTTAATATTTTTGATTTTAGCACAAACATATATCAATCAATTCCGCCTAACAGAGATGATGATAATAATGATGTAATGCTAAAATTATTGGTTTCATTGTATTGAATTATGATGCAAATGTAGGATTTATTTTTAAAATGCAAAGTTTTTTCAGATAATTTTTTGATAAAGATTCATCAGATCTTTTGCAATGGGCTCATCATTGAACTTCTGAACAAACTCAAAACCCTTTTCCTCACGGCGTTTTCTTTCAGATTCATTTTCCCACAAAAATTTTATCTTGGCCTTGATATCAAGATCATTTTTAGGATCAATATAGACGGAATCTTTCCCCCCTGCTTCCGGAAGACAGCTTGTATTGCTTGTTACCACTACTGTTTTTGAAAAAAGCGCCTCTATCACGGGAATTCCGAAGCCTTCAAAGAAACTTGGATATACAAAAATATTAGCAAGTTTGTAGATTACAGCCAATTCATCCATAGAAACTCCTTCCAGAAAATGTACTTGCTTTTCCATTTTGTTTTTCTTCAGAAAGCTTTCTATTTTCTGATAATATTTGGTCTTCTTTCCTACGACTACCAGCGGAATTCCTGTATCTCTGATCGCTTTTACAACATTCAGAAGGTTCTTGCGGTCTTCAATGGTTCCTACATTCAGAATAAACCTTTCCGGAAGATTAAATTTATCTTTGGCTGCTTGAATCTGTTCGGAAGACTGTTGTTCTTTAAACGCTTTATGACAGCCCTGATAAATGACTTCAATCTTGCTTTCAGGAACTTTTAAAAACTCAATAATATCTCTTTTGGTCTGTTCTGAAATTGCAATGATCTTATCTGCCATTTCAGCAGCCTTTTTAAACTTCCAAAAGTGAATTTTACGGTCAAAAAAGGAGTAATACTGCGGATATCTCACAAAGATCAGATCATGGATGGTAACGATTTTTTTAATAGGTTTCTGATCCCATTTCAAAGGTAATTCACCGGATAGACCATGGTAAATATCTGCTCCTAGTTTCTGGGCATCTTTTCCCATTTTAAGCTGGCGTGAAAAGTTTCCTTTTGAGGTTTCCACAAACTTAACATTAGGGCGGTCAAGAATATCTTTCCCCCGTTCAGATTTATTTTTGTTGAGCAATAGATATTCATTATCCGGCTCATATTGAGAAAGAATCCTTACCAGATCTCTTGAATAATTGCCCAGTCCGGAGGTGTTATGGAAAAAACGTTTTGCGTCAAAAGCAATTTTCATGCGTGTATCTGTTTTTGAAATTCCTGAAAAGTACCAAAAGTATGACCTTTTTCTTTAAGCCATCCTACAAAGGTATCAAATCTTTCCACCATATCCTGTCCGGAATTTTTCACGGTAAAGCCAGGCAGTTTAAATGCTTCATCCTTAATAGATGAAAACTCCCACGGATGGAAGTAAATATTCAGATAGTTATCTTTTTTCAAAACATCAGCAGCTAGCTTTTTATAGAAAGCTAAAGGAAAGTTGTGAAAGCTTAGCCAGAATAAAGGAATTCTGAAATTAGGCGATACAGATGCAGGAACCTGCATTACATTTCCTTCTTTGAAGTAAGTTCTTGGTACTTTAAGATTATTATACCTTCCAGGTAAAAACGTAGGATTAACGGATGAATTGTATGAATACCCTGCCTTCTCCACTTCTTTTTCATCTACCGGCATCATTCTCGGCATTCTTAATCCGGTCACTTTTGTGGAAAATAATTCTTCCAGTCTTTCTCTTGATTCTTTCAGGTGTTTATTTTCAAATTCTGAATGAAACCAGGTATGAGAAGCCAGTTCGTGCCCTTCATTAAGCAACCTTTCAATAAGATGTTTACTGTTTTCAGCAAAGACTACAGTAGAAAAAAAGGTCGCTTTTGCTCCGTATTTTTTTAGAATATTTAAAATATTTTCAAGTCCGTGCTGAGATATAGAGATTTGTTTATCGAAAGAAATTTCTCCTTTATATTCTAAAGGCATGTCGAACTCCTCGATATCAAAACTTAATAAAACCATTTAAAAATTTTTGTTTTTTATAATATAATTAGGTCTTTCTTTAACCTGTTTAAAGATCTTACCTAAATAGATACCAATGATTCCCAGGATAATCAACTGAAGCCCCCCAAAGAACACAATGGTCATAATTAACGATGCCCAGCCTGAGATCTCAGTATGCACCACAAATGAATGAATAACATAGGCAAGATATCCAATTACTGAAAGTACTGAGAATAAAAAGCCCAGATAAGCTGCTAAATAAAGCGGTTTTACACTAAATGCAGTAATTCCTGTAAAAGCAAATTTGAGCATTTTTTTCAGGTTATAACTGCTCTCTCCTGCTATTCTTTCTCCTGCTGTAAAATCGATTCCGATTTGTTTGTAGCCCATCCAGCTGGTTAGACCTCTCAGGAACAGGTCATCTTCTTTAAAGCTTCTCATCGCCTCTACTGCATTGGCATCCATCAGTCTGAAATCAGATCCGCCTCCTTTGGTAAGGTTCACATCTGAAAGACTGGACAAAAGCTTATAGAACACATCAGAAGTCTTCCTTTTAAAATAAGAAATCTGTTTGGGATAGGTTCTTACCGTATACACAATGTCATACCCCTCTTCCCACTTCTGAATCATTTCAGGGATCAGCTCAGGAGGATGCTGAAGATCGCCATCCATTGAAATAACGGCGTTTCCATCTGCACAATCCATTCCTGCTTTTACAGCTGGCTGATGCCCGAAGTTTCTGGAGAATTCAATAAATTTTACTTCTTCATATTTGCCGGACAGTTCTTCCAACTTCTCTTGTGTATTGTCTCTGCTTCCATCATTCACAAAGATGATTTCAAAATCATAATTCTCCAGTTCTGAAAAAACTTCTTTTATTTTTTCATGAACTAAAGCAACGTTGCCTTCTTCATTATGAGCAGGAATGACAATAGAAATTTTCTTCATACCTTAATTTAAAGTGTAATCCTTTTCGAAATCTTTGGTTATTAATTCGTAAATAACTCTCAACCAAACGATGATACAAGGTACGGCTTTCAAAGAATATTTAATGATATAATTTTGCTTGATAAATTTCGGGAATAAATCCGATGGTGAAAAACAGGTCAGAATGATGACAAACACCAGTAATCCAATAATGAATGGTGTTTTTTCTTTCTGAAGAGTAAACCATATCATTACTCCTGCCACCGCAATAATATACGTTGGTGATTCTGAACCTGAACTGAACAATACTAAAAAGAGTAATGTAGAAGCCAGAATCATCAACTGAAATGCATAGTTCTTATACTGCTTTATTCTGATATACGGCAATGCAAATAAAGGAACACCAAAAGCTAAAAAGGTAAGATTTGAAATGGACGCATCCCCCAGAATTCTTCTTACAAACCCCATCAGTGATATATCCTGCATATTTCCCAACACCTGATTATCATTGTTTTTTGAAATCAGAGATGTTGCCCAGTCAGAATAACTCTGAATCACGAACTGCGGACTGGAATAGATCATCGGAATACATAAACATACTGCGGCAATGACAATTCCCGAAAGAATAAATTTAACCTTGTTTCTGATAAAGAAAAACTGAGATAACCCTACAATTCCGTAAAGTTTTACAAAAATCCCAATCACAATGGCTGTAGCAGACTGTACTTCTTTTCTTTCATAAATAAATATGGCAGATAACATTAAAAGCCCTACTAAAGCAATATTGAACTGTAAACTTACAGCAGCAGTAATGTATTCCTGCAGACATAACAAGGCAAAAAGTGCCTTCTTAGGATCTGAAAATGGAAGCTTATGAATCGCATACAGGAAAATGGCTGTGTTGGCGACATTCCATAAGGCAATTCCCATCCAGTCAGGCATTACCGCAAAAGGAGCGATCAGTAAACTGAAAAAAATGCCATAATGATTCATATCAGAATAACGCTCAGGATACTGTAAATACAGATTTTTCTCATCAAGAGTATTGAAAAATACTCCTTTGAAAATCAAATAGTTATTAATTGCCTGATATCCTCTGGAAAATTTAGAAAGTGCAGTAGCTATGGCTACAATAATATAAACCCCAAATATATATTTAGGGTTTAAAAGTATGTTAAGAAATTTTTCTTTCAAAATAGGTTGGTATTAGTTTAAAAACTTAATCTTAAACAGCTACATTATTCTCCCTCAAAGCATCATTAAGAGATGTCTTTTTATCTGTAGATTCTTTTCTCTGACCAATGATCAATGCACATGGAACATGATATTCTCCCGCAGGATACTGTTTTGTATAGCTTCCAGGAATTACTACAGAACGGGCAGGAACTCTTCCTTTAATTTCGATTGGCTCACTTCCTGTTACATCAATGATTTTTGTAGAAGCCGTTAATACAACATTTGCTCCCAATACCGCTTCTCTTTCTACATGTACTCCTTCTACAACGATACATCTCGAACCGATGAAACAGTCATCTTCAATGATTACCGGAGCAGCCTGTAATGGCTCAAGTACACCACCGATTCCTACACCACCACTCAGGTGAACGTTTTTACCGATCTGTGCACAGCTTCCAACTGTAGCCCAAGTATCTACCATTGTTCCTGAATCTACATAAGCCCCAATGTTTACATAAGACGGCATCATAATTACTCCTGAAGCTACGAAAGAACCTTCTCTCGCAATGGCATGAGGAACTACTCTTACTCCTTTTTCCGCATAATTTTTCTTTAAAGGAATCTTGTCATGGAATTCAAACGGACCCACTTCAATAGTTTCCATTTTCTGGATCGGGAAATACATTACTACTGCTTTCTTCACCCATTCATTTACCTGCCAACCGTTTTCCGTAGGTTCAGCTACACGAAGTTCTCCGGAATCTAATAAAGAAATAACCTCTCTGATCGCTTTCTGGCTGTCTTCATTTTGTAATAGCTCTCTATTATCCCAGATGTTTTCAATAGTTTGTTGTAACGACATGTTTCTTATTTAAATTAGTTTGAAAAATTATACCCGCCAAAGATACAAAAAAGTTCAGCAAAACGATTTTTAAGTTTATGCTTTTAATAAAGACTCAGCATACGTCCAACCCTCTTTTTATAAGTCTCATAGGTTTCTCCGTGTTGTTTTAATAAATGATCCTCTTCAAGGCGTATCTGAACCTGTATCAAAATATTTCCTGTCAAGAAAAATATCAGAGAAATCATTGTAGGAAGAAGGAGGAAGAATCCTATAAGACTTACTGTCATTCCTAAAAAGACAGGGTTTCTGGAAAAGGAAAATACACCATTGGTGATGAGCTTAGTTTTCAACTTATCATCAATCCCGATTCGCCATGAATCCTTCATATAAAGCTGAGCCACAATCACCCATATAAAAGAAAATATCATTAATGCAATGCCGATATACTGAAATACATCAGAATCTAAAACAGATATTTTGAACGCATCCATTATTATATCCGGAAATAATAAAAGCAGTGACGTATACATGAATAAACCCATTAAAACAAGCTTAAAATACAATCCTACCAATGCATAAGCAGAATCATCTTTTGGTAAAACATTGGGGTTCTTCCCTATTTTTTTAGCTACAGCAATGCTGATTCCGAGAAATGAAACTAAAAAAAACAGGATAAAATAAATAGGGATAAAGAATCTGATAAAATCTGTCATGGTTTGTTTTTGTGACAAATTTCAAGGATTTTACCATGCAATACTATTGCAATAATTACTGTACAGAAATAATCATTGCAACCTTTTATCCGGCACAATCCGGTACATTTTGTACAATAGCCGCATGTATTGAATTTGGGCTAAATACAGCTTTTAATAATACAAACTAAAAAATTATATTACAATACATTAAATACGTTTATTTAAACCTTAGATTTAGATATAGACTTGCGCTTTTTAAACTCTGTCAAGCTCATGTTATGCTGCTTTTTAAAAAATTTATTCAGATGACTTTCATCGGAAAAACCGAATTCAGTAACAATCTCATTAACTCTCATATCACTGAAAAGAAGACGGTGTTCAATTAGTCTCAATTTATAATTCAGAATATAGTGGGTAATGGTTTCTCCGCTGTGATTTTTAAAGTAGCTGCCGAGATAAGTTTCAGACAACCCAAATTTCTGAGCGATTACAGAGACTTTTAAAAGGGCCGGATCGTGAATATTACCTTGAATATAATCAATGATTTCAACAATTCTTTTATCAGTGTTGGAAGCCACATGTTCAATCCGCATTTTTGATATATTTCTTGCAGCAATCACAATTAAAGCATTCACATAATGCAGCGTCAGTTCTTCCTGATAAATATCCGGATGATGAATCCCCTGAAGAAGTGAAGAAGCAATTGATTCCACCAGAACAACATCCGGTTTATTCTGCAAAATACATCCGGAAAGATAAGATGCTCCATACAGCAGGCATCCTATTGAATTAATGTTATTCCATTTATAATCTTTTACATAACGCTCACTGAACTTTACGAGTAAAAGCTCTGTTCTTTCTTTAATTTCCAAGTGATGTTTATCTTCAGGTGTCAGTAATAACAGGCTCCCTTTAGTATAAGAAGCAATATTGTTATTGATTACACAAGAACCTTTTCCGGAAATGACATATATAATCTGAAAAAAAGAGAATTGAATACCTTTTAAGGGGCAATTTTCAGTTTCATAATATTCAACTTTAACCAATTGATCTATATTCTCTCTTTTCATGTGGTAAAAGTACTTATTTATCATTAAAATATACTGATTTTTTACATTTTTTCTGTCCAAATTTGCTACATCAAAATTTTTAAAATCAATGAAAAGATCAATCTATGTCCTGGCGCTTGGAGCTTTTGGCATTATTACTACTGAATTTGGTGTTGTAGGTATTCTTCCTACCATCAGCAGACAATTTGGGGTATCAATTGATACAGCTGGATGGTTATTGAGCGCTTTTGCCATTACTGTCGCTGTGTCTTCTCCTTTTATCACCTCTTTCACCAGCAAAATAAACCGTAAGTTTCTCCTATGCCTTGTAATGAGCATATTTGTACTATCCAATATTATATCTGCTTTTTCTACAAACTTTACGATGCTTATGATTGCCCGAATATTACCAGCAATATTACATCCACTTTTCTGGAATATTTCCATTGCTATTGCATTTAAGGAAAAGGGTGCAAAAGGAGTTTCTACCGTCATGCTGGGACTGAGTCTTGCCACAGTTCTCGGTATTCCGATGACGACCTATGCAGCTGACCTCTTTCACGATTGGAAAGCTTCATTTTTTCTGAGCAGTGGCATCAGCTTAATTGCATTTATCGGGTTATTGGTTTTTATTCCCTCTATACCTGCAGAAAAAGAAAAATCCGGACAGAATCAATTAACCATATTGAAAAATCCTTTCTTGTGGATGAATCTTATTTCTACTATTGGTACTTTAGCCGCTATGTTCTCCAGTTACACTTATCTTACTGCTTATCTGGAAGAAATCACCAGAATGAATGGAGCCCAGATCAGCATTATGCTTCTTCTTTTCGGAGGAATGGGAACTCTCGGCAACTGGCTTATGGGAATAGCTTTAAGCAGAAATGTAAGACTCACCACAAGGTTGTTTTTACTCCTGCTGATTTCAGTACAGGTTCTGGCTTACTTCATGGGTGGAGTTTTTATTCCGATGGTTATCATTGTGTCTTTCTGGGGAATGATTCATACAGGAGGTTTTTTGGTTTCAAATATCCGAACCACGCAAAACATTCCTCATCATGCTCTGGAATTTGTGAACAGCTTACTTACATCTTCTTTTAATATTGGAATTTCACTAGGTGCCTTTCTTGGAGGAATAGTCAGTGCTTATTATGGAGTTCAGTATGTCCTTTCGGTAAGTGTTCTACTTCTTACAGCTACATTCTTACTAAGTTTCTTTTCTTTCCCAAAAGACATTTTAGAAAAGGAAAAAACCGAACAAAACAAACTTGTAACTTCTGCTTGTGAGCAAACTTAATCTATACAAAGAGCTTATTTTACAAATGAAAGCAACTCCTCTCCGGAAAGAGTTGCTTTTTTTTGTTATGTTTTGGCTAAAGCCAATGGAATTGATTTGTTTTATTGATTACATGGACTAAAGTCCGTTCCTATTGAATGTGATAAATCATTCTCAGAACGGATTAAACTTCGACCCTACAGAGCTATTATCTATCCTATTGATTTACATGCTATTGTGAAATATTTAGATTCTCTTTATTTTACATCATCAATAATAAACTCCATCGTCCTCTCAATATGTTTTTCTTCAATGATTCCCATTGCATATTTTCGGTTTCTTCCGAAATTATATTTTGTAAGGTAAGCATGGTTAATCTTGTCGGTTAATTGCTCTATATCTTCAGAAACTATTGCTTTAATGGTATATATTTCATCATCACATTTGATCTGCCCTACTGAACTTTTCAAGAAAGTATTATACCAGCTTCTCTCAGCCAGCCCCCATGATCTGGCAAAAATTCGGTTTTGAACTACGACCATCCAGATCTCCAAAAAATCAGGTCTTTCTGATCCTGCTTTTATTCCGATAAGATTATTAGTTTTAATATAATCCAGTGCTTTGTTTTTATTCATTTTGCTAATAAGTTTCTGTAAAACTATGATTAGTAAGTATTGAATAAAAACTTTTTATACAGAGGGATAGAAATAAGATGTGTATGGTATATTTGTATATGCAGATTGATTTTTAAAGCATCATTTTACTGATGGTATTGAGGAGGCAATCTTTATAGCTTTTGGCAACGGTAATTTTTAAATTCCCACATACAAGCTGATTATCCTCAAAAGAATCAATATTAGTAAGGTTCACAATATATGAGTTATGAACTCGCATGAATTCATCCGGCAGGCTTTCAATAAGGTCTTTAAGTGTCCGATAATAAATATATCTTTTCTCGTCTATGGTATGAACTTCGACATAGTTTCCAAGGCCTTTGATGACAATGATATCTTTAAAAAAAAGCTTTACCAGTTTTTTGTCTGTTTTGATAAAAGCAAATGTCCGGTTCTCCATGGAAACTATTATAAAACTCTTTGGGCATGAAGGTAAGCTTTATTCCAATATTTTTCGTTGAGGGATGAAATAACAACTCCTTTTGAAGTGGAAGCATGGATGAATTTCACTTCTCCGTCCGGGCCAATATCATGAACAATTCCTACATGGGAAACCCTGCTTCCGCCTGCTGTTGCAAAAAACAACAAATCTCCGGGCTTCACATCTCTAATATCAATATTTCTTCCTGTTTCAGCCTGATCAGAAGATCTTCTTGGAAGGTTAAATTCGTTTTCTTCAAAAACCTTTACGGTAAATCCTGAACAGTCAAAACCTGAAGAGGTATTCCCCCCAAATCTGTACGGAGTTCCAAGGTATTTTTCAGCATCTCTTAATACATCATTAATGGATCTTGAAACATTTCCATCAAATTTAGAATCCAGCTTCCTTAGATTTTCGGATTTCACCACCGTTTTAGAACCTGATTTCCTGCTGGAAGATACTTTTTTTGAGCTTCCACAGGACACTACAAAAGCAGATGCAATCAGCAATACAGAAAGCTGCTTTATGCTCAATTTTTTTTCAAATAATCCTGATCCCATATTCGTCTGATTTTTACTTGATTAACGATTGATGTACAAATATACATTTTATATTTTAATTATAATATAACTATACTACAACTATATTATAAATATATGTTAAAGTTTGAAATTCCGTTATTTATTGCTATATTTGAGTTCAATTTTGGAATATGGCAACATATGAAAGTTTAATTAAGATCAAAGGAGCTGTGGGTGACCTGGTTTTTTATACTCTGAATGGAAAAAATGTGGTTCGGAAGAAAAGCGGGTTCAATAAAACGGCCTTTAAAAAGGATCCGTCTTATGAAAAGGTAAGACAGAACAGTTCTGAATTCGGACATTGTTCAAAAATGGGAAAGATCATCAGAAAAAGCATAGATCTTTACCTGAAAGAAACAGGTGATACCCTACTCTACCAGAAATTTGCAAAACTGATGACTGAAATAAAGGATTTGGATGCTATTTCTGAGAAAGGAAAACGGACCGTTGAGAACGGACTTAAAACTGAAGAAGGAAAGAAACTCCTTACAAATTTTCAGTTTGGAGAAATAAAAAATGTAGCCTTAGAAGTTCAACGTCAGGATTACACTCTGCGTATAAAAGAAAATGCTGAGGCAGGAAAAGCGATAATCATTACCATAAAGTTGAATTCAGAGAATTATACTGTTGAGAAAACTGAAGAAGACCTCATTTTGGGCCAGCATCAGATAGCTTTTAAAAAGTATTTTTCACAGGATGGTTTTATACTTTATTTTATAATACTGAAAAATGAAAATGGTGAAATTTCCCGGATGGGATTTGTATAAATAAAAAAGCCTGCAGTTTTGCAGGCTTTTTTCTGTTATTTTTTGTCTCCTTTCCAGGTTCCGTATTGTGCCGGAGTTGGCAGGGTATTTGACCAACTTCCGTTTCCTTTTTTATCCGGATTAAGTTTTCCTTTGAATTCTCCTTTTGACGGAAGACCTACTGTTCCAATCAGATCTCCTGTATTACTCAGATTACCTGAAATATTATAATTGTCATTACTAACTTCGGAGTGCATCGTTCCTGATACTTTTCCTGATTTATCCACTACAAAATTCCACACTCCTTTATCACCACCTTCGTATGTTCCGGACCATGTTCCTACATAATCATAGATAGTGTCATCATCAGAGCTGCAACCGATAAATAAAAATGCCGTTAGTAAAAGTAAAAAAAGTTTCTTCATAGTTTCAGTAGTTTTATAACCTAAAATCCTGTTATTCTCTATTACATTGCATTAAACACACTTTGTTCCAGAGAATGAGCTTAATATTTATTATTTTTTATTCCGTGCAAATCTACTAATTTTTTCATTCAAATTATCTGAATTCTAATCAGGAGACAATATGTTTATTAAAAAACAACATATTTTGGCTAAAATACAAATATTTTTCAAACAAAACAGAGAAGCTAAATTTTTGAGTTATTGTTCAAAAGCCTTTATTTAAAATTTTCATCAATAAACATATATTGTAATATAAATTTAGATATAAAAGATTTTTATTTAGTTTTTTATACTCTATTCATACATATTTCTTACCTTAGTGAAAAATTTTAACGTATTTAAATAATACCATGAAAACAAAGACTATTTTTTTGTCAGCATTTGCTTTTTGTAGTTTCGCAAGTGCACAAGTAGGAATCAATACAACATCTCCTACAAACACGTTGGACGTTAACGGGTCGGTAAGAGTAAGAGGACTTTCAAATCCTGAAAATAAAATTGTTGCTGCTAATGCACAGGGGGTTCTGATGCTAATTTCTCCTGAAGAGATTTTTTCTCCTAAGGCTTTATTAAATACTTCCATGTCATCTACTGAGCAAAGATTCACCGTATATGAAGGAAAATGCTTTCAACCTGGAGACAATGCTTCTTCCTGTACTGTTTCTTTGAATCATTATACCTCTTGCGCAGGATTTAGCAATCCCGTAGACACGCAAGTTGTAGTGGTACAGGGCATTAATACAAGTAACGGACAATTCTTAGGTTCATGGTCTGCTCGATATGTTGATAATAAAGGGTTTTCAAATGCTACTGCTGTGGCTAACCAAACGGCACCAGACTATCCGAGAATCTCCTATCCGGGTGCTAATTCTGTAAATTATTTAGGAAGCGGAAACTTTAACGGGCAGTGTAATACGGATCTGATAACAACCATTAACCAGACAACCGGAGATATAAAAATAGAATCTGTAAAAAGAAACATGTATGCCCACCTGGTATACCTTCTTTCTATAGCTCGTTCAAAAAGTTTATAGTAAAGGATTCAGTGTAAACTAATATATACCCCAGAGAAAATCATTCTTTCTCTGGGGTTTCTTTTATTAAATAAAATTATGTTTTATTAAACCATTATGCATTCAATTTCACCTATAAAATACAATTAGATTAATTATGCAAATTAACTACATGGAATGCTGATTACGATGAAGACTTAAATCTTATCCTTATGAATAAGGAAATCGAAAATATTCAGCTTGTGCGATAGGGTTAAGAACTGCTATAATTCTTGACAGTAGATTTTTTTGTTGCCAGCCAGCAAAGTACGGAGCCTGCACAAACCATTAAAGCTCCCTGCCAGAAAGACAATCCTAATGATGTAGATAAAAGGACTGACGACAGTACCGAAGACAAAACCGGAATAAAATAGGATGCCCCCGTTAAAATCGTAACATTTCCACCAAGAATTCCGATATTCCAGGCCGCATATCCAAATCCCATTGCACATGCGGCAAGCAAGAGGTATACAATTGAAGAAAAATTAATTTCTATATTCACTGAATCACCTATTATTAAATATTTTATCCATAAAGCAACAGCTACCATCATAAAAAATAATGTTATTCCGTTTACTCCATTTGCGATACGAACGGTTACCACGCAATAAGCAGCCCATAACTCAGCGGATTGGTTTCTATATTAGCAAACATTTGACTAATATCCAGTCCCTGCTCACCACCCAATACCCAGACGATTCCCAACATAGAAAGAACAATTCCGGGGACAATCAGCCAGTTGGCTTTTTTATTGGCAAAAAGAATAGTAGCCACCATGGTGAATGTTGGCCAAAGATAATTGACCATTCCGACTTCAATAGCCTGTTTACTATTATTAGAATATCCTATAGAAAGGGCCAGACAAAGCTCATATGAAACCATAAGCAGCCCTCCATATATCAAATATTTTTTTGGAAATTTTGATAACGGAATCCATTTCATAGTGAAAAGTAAAAATATAGAAGCCACAGTATAAATTAAGGCTGCACCTACTGTCGCTCCAAAGGAATGACTTACTTCTTTGATAAGCCCCACAATGGAGGCCCACAGTAAAATAGCACAAAATCCGATAGCTGTGGCTTTGGTCTGTTGGCTCATAAAATGTTTTTGTTTTTTTATAATTGAATACGTCCTCAGTCGTCCTCAAAATTAACGATTTCCAATTACTTTATTTCTTCAGTATGAACAGAATCACGCTAAATTTCTTTTTTATTATATCCTATAAGCACAGGCAAAAAGGATTACCTTCATAAAACTACAAAAAAGTAAAAATGATCTGTCAGTTTCTGTTTGTTATTTTTAATCCATTTCTACTCCAATGATGCCCCTTTAGTTAAGGGAAAAAAGTTATCTTTGAAAGAATTAAATTTTTAATCATGAAAGAAAAACTCGTTCAGATAACCCATGTTACAGGAAAATATATATTGGATGTGGCTCCCGGAAGGCTTAATGAAATGCAGGAACAGATTGACAGATGTTTAAACAATGAACAGGCAGCTATAGTTGTAAGAAACGATAAAGGAGAACAACTCATTTACCCCTCGGAACTTTTGAAGAATAGTTTTATTACAATCATTGATAAAGTTACCCCTTAAATATTCTAATAAATGCCTCTATTTAAGGGGCTTTATTTTTTGAGCCTGCTCTTATGAATATACCCTTCTTTTTCTTCTTTAGTCTTTACTAAGAACCAATCTCTTGCATTATCTAAAACTTCTATATGTTCTCCTGATTTTATTTTTTGTAAAATCTCTGAAGATGTGTTTTTATCTTTTCTTAAATTGGTATAACCATCTAGGTCAATTATGATAGCTGAAGACTGGCTGGCTGTTTTTTCGGAATTAATTATATATCCTTTTAATGTGTTTTGAATATTTTGATTAAAATGGAATATTTATTAAACCAGCTCCACATCCATGTTTCTGATTTTAAAGAGTAAGTTCCTACAGAAACATATTTAAAATATATCTCATCTTCATCATTGTTGTATAACCTTAAAAGTTCTGTTTCATCGTCATAAAACCAGTTTGCATACGAATCAACTTCAAAAGTTTCTTTGAACTTCTCTTGAATCTGAATTAAATTATCAAAACTTTGCTTGTTGTATTGTTCGTAATTCATTTTGTGTTTACTATTCTCTTAATTACTGGGGAGTGTCTGGAACATCATCACTCGATTTTGCCCAACGTATTGGATAGCCATTTTTAGTTTCTTTTAAATCGGTACGTTCCATTTTTATCAAATCACTTTTTATATAATACTTATCTTTCTCTTTGTAAATAACCGCTAAAAGATCTATAGCAGATTGATTATTATCAAAAATATATAACTTATTGTCTGTGGATTTGTAGTTAATTTTATAATTAAATTGAATATCTCCACTAAATCCAAATTCATTATTATCCTTAGAAATATTTATGTAGTAGTTTCCTTGTTTTTCGCTGTCAATCTTATAAGGATAAAGCCAGTAAATACCATCCCAATTTATTTTTTGTGTTATCATTGAATTCTTAGATAAATCTTCTACTTTTTCTTTTTTAACTACTACATGATTTTTTAACTCTGTTGGGAGTTTTTCAGATGATTGAAGACCTTCTTTCTTGTTATTTTTTTGACAACTAAATATTGAAAAAGTACTGATTAATAAATAGATTAAATATTTCATTACTTTATTTTAAGGTTTTATTATTAACCCAATTTTATTCTCTTATAAGCTCTAGCCAATCCTGATTAATAAAGCGCTTACTTCTAATAAAACATTTTCCATTATCGTATTTAAGATAAAAATCATCTACATCATCCTGATCACATTTTCCTTTAGCATGTAGAATACTTTTTTCATCTATCAATCTGTACTCACCTTCACAACCATAATCTTCTGAATATTTAGCATCAATACTTAAAACAGCTTTGGTTAAAGATTTAATTGTAATAAAATATCCTAAAGAAACTTTTTCTTTGGTATTGTTACTTATTGCATCTGCATAAATTTTAAAACTACCTATTAAGTTTGTATTTTTCGTTGTTTCAGCATTTTCTATTTGAGATGGCTTTTTTTCTATTTTTGTATTATCAGTCTTTTTATTTTTTACTAATTTAATTTTCCCAGATTCATTTATATAATATTCAGACCAATCTTTCACAATTGAGCCAGATTCATCTTCTGATAAATTAAGTAGAAAAATTTTATTATTATCTATATAGTAATAAAGCTGTTTTACAGTAAGGGCTTCAATATAATTTATTGATTCATAAATAACAATTGAATCCATTATTATTTTATCTTTTTTTATGAATAGGGTCACCTGATTATAAATATCTGCATTTTCAAGATTTCTTGGAGTTGTTTTTTCAATGTACAATTCCAAAGCATTATTAAGGTTTCCAATAATTCTTTTTCCTTTAAGTGAGTCTAATTTTGAATAGTCAAAATTAATTTTAGATAATACACATTTTAAATCATCCTGTTTAACTTTTTCTTCTGAACGATTAAAATAAGATGATGTTAGCAGACAAGAAGTATTTATCTGGCTTACAAAATCTAAATCAGATATCAGCTTATCACCATTCCATTGATTATTTATAGAAGCTTGATTGGAATTATTTATTTTATCCGATTTATTGGTTATTTTTTTACAAGAAAACGTAGTAAAAAAACACATTAGAATTACTAAATATTTCATTATTTTTCTTTTATTATTTTTATCGAACTGTTATTAAAGTTTCCAGAATGCAAGTGCGAATTATGCAACGTTCCACCATTTCCTGCCCTTTTTAATTTTTTACAATACTCATTTACTCCCTTTAAAACTTCAGTAAAATGAAAGAATATTGCACTGTCAATTACTTTTTGGTCTTGAATAATATTTCCTAGATAGAAAGTATCAACACTTCTACCATTACAATGTTCCTGACTTGGAAAACTTGACCCTTCTGAAAAACAACTTCCTGAAGTGGTTACCTTATATCCTGATCTTGCAAGATACCCAATAAATCCAGCAAATGCATTTGCTCCAGTAAATTTTCTTTGGGTTTTATTAAATATATACGAAATCCTAACATCACCATTTGAATAATTTAAAGTATCTGGCATTCTAACTAGTTCAACATCGTTTTTTCCAGCAGAATAAAGAAGCCAAATAATTCCTTTTTTTGGATGGCTGCCATATTCTGCAATATCTCCATTAATATATTTAACTCTTCGTGAAGTATTACCTTCTGAAACATTTTTATCTTCAAGAATTTTAGCGTGAGTAGGTTTGGTTTTATATACTTGACCAACACTTTTTTCTTTTGTTTTGTGCCAATCAACTATGCATATTTCATGTTCCTTATCAGTTGAATCATGATATATATACTTATATTTATTTTCATATCCTGATTTGACTTTCTTAGGTATAAATTTCTCAATTATTCCAGTTGAATATATATGATAGGTTACAATATCAGTTGATTTAATATCATTTTTTTCGTTTCTATCAATACCACATGAAAAGTCTATAGCTTTATAGTTTCCCCCTTCATTTTTACTATCATAATATCTTTCCAAAATTTCTTTCCTTTGTATTCCATCATCATTTTTATCTACACTTCTATTGTTAGTATATTCATCCGTGCCTTTAGAGTATAATAAGTAATTATCATTTTTACCAACTCCATCAGGAGCAAAAACCTGCAAATAAATATCCTCTGGAGTCTTTATTTTGTTCTTAGCAGGTTCAAAATACTTTTTCACTTTATCTAATTGTTTAATTTCCCCCATTTGGGCATAGCTCAGTTTCAATTTATTTAAATTATCATATCTTAGTTGCGTTCCCTTTGTAGCTGTTGTAGATTTAGGAAATTCACCCATTCCCTCTAAAGCATCTTGTGTGAACTGAATTAATCCAACCGCTCTTGATGACTTTGCACTCTCTTTATGGAAACTGCTTATTGTTAATTCTTTAGGGTTATCATTTGCTGACTTATATCCTTCTCTATGATGGGCTTTAAAGCTTCCCCAAGTCTCTACTTTCATCACGGCCATTAAACCGTTGGCCATTTCCATTTTTCTGCTTTCTCCCCATAGTTCAGAGCAGATTTGTACAACTTTCTTCCTAAACTCACAACTTACTTTTCCTCCCCAAATCAAGTCTTTATATTGCTCTTTACAAACACAACTAGAAGGAGTTTTCCCTTGCTTCGGTTCTTTCACCATCGTTGCACTATTCCCACTCGGCACTTCAGTAGGAGTTGCATCTATACTCACAGGCATCACTGCCGATTTTACAGAAGTATCATTGTGTAATACTTCTATAAAATAATTCTGTTTTGCGCTATCACTACCGCCATCATTGCCTTCGATAAACATTTTTTTTGTTAAAACAATCCAGATGAAATTTTTGTCATAAAGCAATTCATAATCTTTCTCAAAAATCGGATCATTAGTCCATCTGATATTGTCTTCCTCCCATATTTTCACCTTCACTTTTTTATTCTTCATATCCTTTGCTGTAATCTTCATGAATACGGTTGTTCCTACTTTCGAGGAATGAAGTCTGTTTCCAGCTTTATCAACAAATTCAGCACTCAGGATCTTTCCTTGTGGATCATCACTCTTTTTTCCGCCTGTGGTGACTGGGAACTTTGCTGAATTCCCATCAGGTTTAGGTTTTGGCTTCTCTGGAGCTGGAGTTGTTTTAGGTTTTGGTGGTGAGGGAGTTTGTTTTTTAGGAACCTCTCTTTTTCTTGGAGGTTCTGGATTATGAGTTGGGTTAACTACATTAATATTAGGACTTGCTTTTTGTATATGTTTACTAACCACATCAGCAGTTACATAATATTCGTGGGTGGGTCCTTCGTTTTTATCACCTGATGCAGTGCGTGAATTGGCAATCAATACAGCCATTGTGTAAAAAGGTAATCTGAAAACAGCTTCTGCCATTCCTTTTTCATTCACTCTGCTAAGAACAGGGACGGGATTAATTTTGTTCAACGCATTTATTGTGGGATCGTGTCCTTCTCCCTGAGCATCATCTTCCCAAAGAGTAAAAGCAATATTCATCTCAAACATTTCTACACAATATGCCCTTGCAATAATGGTGTCTTTATAGCTTAACTTTTTACCTTTTGGAATAGGTTTATAGTTAGCATCCAGAAGTTCCACCCTGGTTATTTTAGGTTCTTTAGCACGCTGTGGATGTACAATCAGTTCTCCATAGTCTTCACCCTGACGTACAATGATCTTTATTCCCTTATGAAATAAACTCTTCTGTCCAAAAATATAAGGAACCATTTGACCTTCTTTATCGCTTCCGCCTTTTCTCCAACCTGTTTTGGTTTGTACCATAACTTCCCAATGCGTTTTTTGAACTTGCAATGGATTTTTAATAGGTTGTAAAGGATTCAGCCAGTCATTTACTGAAGAAACAGAATACATTTCCTGTTTTCCTATCACAGGTTTATCGTTTCCAATAATTGTTAATTTTCCCATATTTGTGTGTTTATTTGCAGATGTTTACATCTTCTTCCTGTTCATCCTGAAATTCTTTGTAGTCAAGCAACAGATTTATATTCTGTTGCTGTTTTGGATCTGCATTCCTAACATTCTGCTGGGTTATCTCCGCAGTTTGCCCATGTTCTTTTATTGTAATTTTTCCTCCTGTTGTACACATCAATTCAGAAAGTTCTGTAATACAACTTTTGTTCATGACTTTTGTCTTCTCATAGGGCTTTTGCCATTTTCCTGCCGGAGCAAAAGCACAGGGAAGATAACCTCCTGAACTTGGCTTCAGCTTACATTGTCCAAAGCTGGCCCCAGGTGGTGTAAACTGTACATCATCTTCTGTAACGGCTAAATAATATGCGTGACCATCTTTATTATTCCAATAATGCTTTTGGTGTGAGGTTACTTTAAACTGAGGAAACTGATTCCCTTGGTTGCATTGGGCTTTTCCTTTTTGGATCACGAAATATTTACCATCGTGAGGGGAAGTATTTTCTGACATCGTTTGTGATTTTGGTGTTTTTAAAATGTATTAATTATCTGTAATTCTTTCTAATAAAAAATCCTCTCTTTCAGTGCTTTCATCCCCAAAACATTGAAATCTTGCTTCTATCTTATAGGGTGACCAATTTTCTCTTTTAAAAAAGTATTCAGCAAAATGTTCACAGTCTATAGACTTTTCTGTTATTTCAGCTTTATCATTATATTCAGAATCTGTAAAATATAATTCTTCTAAGCTTCGATGATCAGAAGAAATCCCTTTCTGCTGAATTTTAACCCTTTCATCATCTAAGATATCTTTAGCTAATAATGTATTTTGGAATTCAAATCGTATCGGCTTAGCATCAAAAATCCAGGGATAAAAATCATAATAAGCTTTTGAATCAGTCCAGTCTGCTAGTCTTATTCTGTAAAATGCCCCAAATAAGAAAGAGTTTAACAGTGTATTTTTAAACTTGTGTGAAATGATTCCGGTATTTTTTACAGTTTCTTTCATCTTTTCAATATAATCAGAGGAATACTGATCTGGGAAAAAGTTCTTTATGGAATCCAATTCAGAAACAATATCTTCTGTTTTCTTTGTCAGTACTATATCAATAAGTTTCCCTTCAGGATCTATAATGTATCGGATTGGATATATAACCTCTATGCACATTTTTGCAAGGGTGTCCACTTTGGTATCTGAAATGTTCTCATTTTTTCTAAAGTCAAATGCTGAAAAGAGAAAGTGATAATACCCATTTTTAATTCCATCAAAATCTAATCTGACCTTGTTCTCATACTTTGTAAGAATTGTATCATCAGAAAAGATAGTCTGAGTAATCTGATAAATGCCCGTCCAAAATTTAAAGTCAAAAGGGAATTTCCCATTAACAGGAAAGTCATAAAAGCTTTTGTTCTCAGCTCTGATCTTCCCGTTGATCTCGCGGATTTCCTGTAATGATGGAATATAAAGTTTCATTCCCGGGACAATATCACCCTCAAACCGTTCTGATAGAGAACAATGTTGATTATGATATTCCCTTAAATATTCAAGGTTTTCCAGCAGCAACGTATTACTGACGTCAATAAGGGACTGCCCTGATTTCACGTAATAAATGATCATTGAATCTGTGTTTTTATGATGCAATAATAAATAAAATTGCTCAATAAAAACATAGGTATTTTCACCATTCTTTGAATTAATATTTTCCTGTTATTTTTTAATGTTTGATTGTTTCCGGCTAAACAGATATTATTTCAACACTTATTCTATTTGTGGTAATTGATGGTGAAAATTTGAAACATTCAGAGTTTCAAGGGATGAAGAAAAGCTAGGAATATAGCCGGTTTATTAGGATGAATCTAAATTATTCAATCGATTTCATTCTTTGAAATCAATCTCAAAAGTTGGAGGGATATATTGTTTCAATTTAATTTGACGCAAAGTTTTAGCACTTTATCTGATATTGTAAGGGAGCAAAGAATGGAATCAATTTCATTGATTCTTTCTAGGCGAATGCATATCTACGAAACTTTTTCTAATCTTCAAACTTTGCGCCTGATTCCAATAAGCTCCACTGATTCCAGTTTTTGTCCCTAAAAGTTAAACAAAAAAAGAGTTGCAATCCTTTGAATTACAACTCTTTGATATAAAAAGTGGAGAATACGGGATTCGAACCCGTGACCTTTTGACTGCCAGTCAAACGCGCTAGCCAACTGCGCCAATCCCCCATTTTTGAAGCGGTACAAAAGTAAGTATTTAAATGATATTTGCAAATGTTTTGTTGAAAATTTTATTAAAAAAGAGCTTACAGCAAGTATCATCACACAAAAACACTATTCAATATTCTCAAAAATTTCAAATTCCGTATTACAGTATCCACAAATTGTTTTCCCAAATAGATAGTTGATGATCATTCTGAGTGATTCCACTTCCAGTTTATCAATATAATAACTGAGCCATTGGTAGTTCTTTTCTGGGGAGATTGTTGGAGAGTATTCTTTTTTTGGAAGAGTTGCGGGAACAACAGGATATTTCTTCTGATCTTTTACGAAAACAGGATCCTCTTTGTACTGAACAAGGATATTATTTTCGTTCCATAAGGTTAAAGATTCACCACAGCTTGGACAATTACATACATATTCTTCGTTTTCACTGTATCGCCATAGAACGGATGATACTTCAGATATTCTGTTGGAAACAGCTAAGGCAATCAGAAAGTGCCTTTTATCATATTCGTCTTTTTTCAGGATATCAAATTCCAGCGGAACAGCTATCTGCTTTAATTTATCAAAGGAATGCTTAAATGCATTTTTTATCTCTATAATTTTTTTTGGATCACATTTACTATGCAAAAGAATAAAATCCATTTCTCCATCACCATTATATTCTGAAAAGATTGCCAATGTATAAAGAAAAGTTTCAATCTTAAATTCATGATCTTCTGTCTTTTCAATCAATTCTATAAGATAGGGAAAGGCAGCAAATGTCACTTCATACAGACTCATCTGATGGCTGATATATTCTGTAGTAATTTCAATCATCAGGTCAATATCAAATGTTTCGGATAGCTTTTGGATTAATTCAGGGATCTCTTCTGAATTATTAAATGCACTCTTTAATTTTTCCCATTCTGATATCTCTGTAAGTGGTAGCATAACTATTGTTTATATTTTTGAAAGAAATACTCAATCAGTTCAAGATACCTACTATGAATCTGAATCTTTGCAATAAAGGTATCAAATTTTCGAAAGATTCTATCTTTTATAGTATATCAATCCTCCATTGGAGTATTATAAAAGCTTTATTCTTTACCATTTGAATATAAGTTAGATTATATTACATGAATTAAATACAATAATTCTCTACATATAGACTTAATATTAAAAAAAATCTATATTTTGTATAAAAATAATGATATTTCTCAATATTTTTTATCAAATAAATGTTTATATTATCATCAAAACAGACTCATTTCGGTTAAAATTATTGATATAACAATCTACAAATTAAACTGTTAAATAAAGTTAACATATCATAAAATAGCGAGCGATCACGCTCATTCTTCGACGTTTACAAAATTGCTTAAAAAACATTTAATACTCAATTCAAAAATAAATAATCATCTTTGCAGCCTTAAAATCAAATACGCTAGTTTATTTCATGAGCATTATTTTGAAAAAGCGCTTACTTATAGCGCTTGTATTACCAACGGCCGCCTTGTATTATGGGCAGAGTACGAAGGATTCTTTAGAAAAATCTAAATCTATTGATGAGGTGATGTTGGTGGGTAGAAACCTTTCCCAAACAGCCAAAGAGAGAAAAACACCTGTTGCAGTTTCCAACATCAAGGCAGCTGAAATTCAGGAGAAACTGGGAAACAGAGAATTCCCTGAAATTATGAAATCTACGCCTTCGGTATACGTTACCAAAGTAGGTGGCGGATTTGGAGACAGCAGAATTAACATGAGAGGATTTGATGGTGCCAATATTGCTGTGATCATCAACGGACAGCCTGTTAATGACATGCAGGGAGGTACTGTGTACTGGTCTAACTGGACTGGATTGGCTGACATTGCCAGCTCTATTCAGATTCAGAGAGGTTTGGGTGCTTCTAAATTTGTAGTTCCTTCTGTAGGAGGAACGATCAATATCGTAACCAAAGCTACCGATTCTGAGCAGAAAGCCATGATCAAGGCAGAAGCAGGTAACGATAACTACTCCAGACTTTCAGCAATGTACTCTTCCGGGTTGAAAAACAAATGGGGAACTACCGTATTACTTTCGCGTTGGCAAGGTGATGGTTACATCAACGGGACTAAAGGGGAAGGATATTCATGGTTTTTCTCAACAGGATTTAAGCCGAATGAAAAACATGCATTCAATTTAATTGCAACCGGTGCCCCGCAGGTACACGATACAAGAAGATCTTCTGCAACGGGTGCAAATGTAGCTACTTTACAGCAGTTTGAAACTTACGGAACAAGATACAATCCACAGACAGGTATGCTGAATGGTTCTCAATTCAATTTAGCGCCTAACTTCTATCATAAGCCTATTGCATCATTGAACTGGGACTGGAATATTAATGATAATCTAAAACTATCAACAGTTCTTTACGGATCATGGGGACGCGGTGGCGGTGGTACCGGACTTAACGGTTCTATTAAAAATGCTAAAGATCAGACCATGAATTTCATGAATTATGGTGCAGGTGGAGATGGCACAATCAACTGGGATATGATCTACCGCTATAACAGAGGTGGCGCAGTAACAGACTATAATGGTAATACCTTCCAGAAAGGAACATTTTTAGCTCCTGCGGGTTCTCCTGCTGATTATAACGGTCAATATGTATCTACTTTAAACGGAACCAGTGGTATTGTAAGAAAGCAGAGTATTAATTCTCATGACTGGTATGGTGTAATCGCTGACCTTAATTACAAAAAAAACAACTGGACTTTTAACGGAGGTCTTGATCTTAAAACATATAAAGGAGGTCTTTATGATATTGTGACTGATATGCTGGGATCTGATGCTTTATTTGTGAAGAATACAGTAAACGCTCCAAACGGGTATTATGTAGACCGTGCCGTAAAACCTGAACCTCTAACAAAAACCGGAAATACTCAAAAGGTATCTATCTACAACGAAGGACTTGTAAAATGGGCAGGTCTTTATGGAATGATTGAATATAGCTCTGAAAAGCTAAGTGCATCTGTTCAAGGATCTGTGTCTGAGCAGTATTACAAAAGAAGAGACTATATGCTATATACTCCGGAAAACCAGGAGACCAAATGGTATCACAAAACGGGTTATATTGTAAAAGGAGGTGCTAACTATAATATTGATGATCACCATAATGTATTCTTTAATACAGGGGTTATATCCAGACAGCCACTATTCAATGCTTTATTCCCTTCCAACCAGAACATCTACAACGATGCGAAGAATGAAAGAATCTTCTCTGTGGAATTAGGATATGGTTTCAAATCCCGTTATATAGATGTTAATATCAATGCCTACAGAACGCAATGGGATGACAGATTCATCTCAAGAGGCTTTAATGCAGGTGCTGCTGATGTTGCTAAGTTCTCTCAGTTAAAGCAAGGAAATGCTTATTTCTATAATGCTCTGAATGTTGGACAGCTTCACCAGGGTATTGAATTGGAAGCGAAAGCAAGACCTTTTTCAAATCTTAGGGTAAGAGGGATGGTATCTTTAGGAAACTGGAAATACAAAGGAAACGCTAATTTCAATATTCTTGATGTTCAAAGCAATCAGGAAGTTGCCGGAGCAACAGGGATGATCAATATTAAAGATCTGAAAGTCGGAGATGCAGCACAAACAACAGCAAGTTTAGGAGTTGACTATAATATTACCAAAGCATTCAGTATTGATGCAAACTGGGAATACTATGACAAGCTGTATGCACAGTTCAACCCTATCAACTTCCTTACAGAAGCAGACAGAGAAAGAGGAATTGTAAAATTACCTAGTTACAACCTGTTTGATGTAGGAGCTAGTTACAAATTCGAAATCGGTCAGAAAAAGTCTTTAACATTAAGAGCGAATGTATATAACTTATTCAATAAATATTATATTTCTGAACTAAGTTCTAATATTCATGCTACAGATAAAATTGCCAATGGTCCGGGTGCCGGAAAAACATACCAGGAAGCAGGAAGAGTTTATCAGGGTGTTGCAGATGCTAATACAGGATTCTTAGGATTCGGAAGAACGTGGTCCGTTGCGGCTACTTTCAGATTCTAATCAATCATCTGAATAATACAAAAAAGAACCCGCCAATATTGGTGGGTTCTTTTCTTGTAAAATAGATCTTCCTCTCTCCTATTTTAAAATTATGTAAGAAAACACTCATATATGGAATTCCGTCACCTATACTTCTTCCCACCCATCATTTTGCGGGTCATACTTGGCAAACTCTCCTGAATCAGTAAATTCTGAAGCAACCATTCCCGTTTCAAAGATTGAATTTCTATTCCAGCCGGTATTAAAATAAACCCCATTGGATGTTAATAATACCATTCCATAATCTTCATCATCATGGTTAAAATGAAGCTCCTTATCCGTTTCCGAAGTCAGGTTGTATCCATATTGCAGAAGCCTTTCCTTCAGGTCTTTAAATTGTTGGTCAGTAAATGGAACCAGATTTTCATCCGTTTCAAAAAAATCATCAAGATCTAGTTTTTGTTCCCGTTCTTTGGTTTCAATTCTGAATATTTGAATATTGTAACTCATTTCGATTTTTTTTAATTAAATAATTTACACACAGGTATTCTTTTCAAATAAAATAAAAATTCACCAGAGTTGAACTATTTGCTCCCTCTTTTAATTAAAAATTACAATGAATAGCCCTCAATTTTATTATATTTGAATTTAATGCCGGATGTAATATGTTTGAATTTCACCAACGTTTTAAATAAAAATCATGATATACCCAACATATAAATTCACTCCCTTTTTAAGCCTCATTTTAATTTGCGGTATCATGGTCTGTAAAGCACAGATTGTCCCATTTTACAAGGTTTCTCCTTTTGAAGATGACGATTATTTTACAAAGACGGTTTTTCCTTTCAACCCTGCTTTTATGAAGAGCAATAAAGTAAAAAGCATACTGCTTAAAAGTGATGAACAAGCCGGCACCAGGTATCTCTATAATTTCAACCCAAATGGATTTATAGAGAGTATGATAACCTTACGTTACAATAAAGAAAAAACAGATACCGCCTTTTATGCCAGATATTATTATAATACAAACGGATTGATTGGTAAAAAAGCAAGAATAGATTATTGGAATGGCATCGTCACAATCAACAGCTATCAGTACGATAATAAAAACAAAATTAATACTATCAGAATCTTTTCACTAAACTCTCAAATGCCCAACAGATCACAGCATAATGATTGGCAGGGAGAGCCTGTTCCCGGTGTAGATAAAATGATTCTGAAGGGCTCTTTACCTAATGAAAATCTTTGGAAAAAAATGATGGCTGAAAATGCATTTTCTTCCTGGCAATACCGTTATTACACCGAAGATAAATTTGAGGCAGAAGAGCGTACGGAATATTTTAATTTTCAAAAAAATAGTGAAAATTCGGATTTCTGTCATCAAAAAAAAACATATTATTATTTGAATGGACATCCCGCAGGCTTATTTCTTCATAACGGCTGTGAACCCAAGAAAACCCCTTCGGAAATATATCAATTCAAAGAGGGTCTTTTGTCCCAGCTGGCTGAGGTTCCATCTAGCTCTGACTCTAAAACCGAAAAATACACTTATAATACTGATAAGAATCTGATTCTTTTGGAAGATCTATGGGGTGGACAAAAAGTAAGTGAGCTGGAGATGATCTACGATGAAAAAGGCTTTCTGACCTCAATAGAACGAAAATCCAAAGATATGAACATGATTCAATACTTTCAGGACCGCAATCTAAAGATCTCCTATAGCTTTTACTAAATCAGACATAAGAATTAAATTGTCTGAAAGATCAGGAAATTGGTATTTTTCCTTTTAAATTCTAATTCACCAGTGATTTCTTTCCAAGGAAAATACTATAAGACAATGTGATTCTACCTTTGCTCCTTAATTATCTTCTATTTTGAGTTCTTAAGCTGTAAAGCCCGCTGATAAAAAGATTGATTGATAATTTTAGTCTCAGCTTCATCAATAGCTGCCAAAAGGTTATTTTGATTATCAGCAATATCCCCCAATATCTGAGACATCAGCTCCCATACCGGTTTCATTTTTTCGATAAGCTCTTTGCCTTTAGCGGTCAGCATAAATAGTCTTTTGCGTTCATCCTGCCTATCTTTCCTCCATTCTATCAGTTCCTGTTTTTCCAGTTCCTTAAGAAGGGTTATGGTTGATGGATGGGTATATCCTATTTCATTCGCGATTTCTACTACACTTGCTAATTCCTTTTGATAAATGGTATAAATTACAGGGAACCATTTGAGTTCGAAATCAATTCCAAAGGCTTTATAGATTAAGGCACCATCTTTTCTCAGCTGTTCACTGAGGCGATGGAGTCTGGTGGATATGGCAAGAATTCCTGCTTCGTTGATAACATTCATATTCAGTCTATATGTATGTGGTAAAAAATATCATCGGCGCTCATTAATGGAAAACGTTCCGGAAGGTTTTCTTTTTTGATCTTCACAAAATCATTTCTTTCATAAAAACGTTGAGCTGCTTTCAATACAGATATAGTTCCTAAATATATATCATCAATTTCGTTTTCACGGCAGAAAGTAATTAAAATCTCCAGTAAGATCTGGGCAATATTCAGTTCCTTTCCTCTGAATTCTTTTTTAACGAACATCTTTCTTATCGCTCCTGCTTTTTCATCGAATTTTACCAACGCAATAGATCCTACTAGCTCACCCTCTATAAAAGCTCCCCAGAAATTTCCACCTGCTTCATGATAAAAACTTTCAATCTGCTTCAGATCCGGCTGGTCATCTACCGTAATCGGAATATTGAACTCTTGTTGCTGAATTGTCAAAATCAGGTCAATGGCCTGCTCTGAATAAGCATTTCCTATGGGTTCTATCTGTAATTTCATAGTGTTTGATTTTTAAGGTATAAAACTACGTAGTTAAATACATATATACAAATGGAAATTTATTTTTATAACAAATTTAACGGAAATTAAAAGGAGGCTGGGAGCTGGAGGATGGAAGTTGTATTTGTTCTTTTTACCAATGAAGGTTGAAGAAACCAATAAGCCATCACAACTAACAGAATATTTTGTTATTCCAATTCGAAAAGCATTTTTCTATTATTTTGTAAGCTTATTAAAATAAAAAACGTATGCCATTACTGACACACGTTTATATTATTTACTGCAAATAGCTTTTCTACTTCCAGCCTCCGCCTAGAGCCTGATACAGCTCAACGGCAGCCTTCATTTTGTTATATCTTGCATTGGATATATTAAGTTCAGCATTCAATGAATTTACACTGGCATTTAGAACTTCAAGATAATTGGCCATCCCGTAGTTAACCAATTCCTGAGAATAATCTACTGATTTTTTGTAGGCATCCAGTTCTTTTTGTTTTAAATTAATAAATGAATCCTGAACAGAGAACACTCTGATAGCGTCAGAAACTTCTTTTCCTGCAGTAAGAACTGTTTTTCTGAAGTTCAGATATGCGGTCTCCTGATTAGCAAGACTCACATCATAGTTGGTCTTGATAGTTCTTTTGTTCAGAATAGGCTGTGCCAATCCTGCCACTACATTTGCAAACAATGAGTTTACGTTGAACAGGTGATCGATATCTACAGACTGAAGTCCGCCTGTTCCTGTAAGCTTCAATGTTGGATAAAACTGAGCTTTTGCAACATTGGTCAACTCAAATGCATTCATTAAGCTGTATTCCGCTCTCATGACATCCGGACGGTTAGCCAGCAATTGAGCAGGATATCCCAGCTTCAGATCAATGGGAAGGTTCTGCCCTTCCAATGTAGACCTTTCGATAGTATGTGATGGTTCTCCCATCAAAAGACTCATGGTATTTTCAAGCAATTGAATCTGAGTATCGATATCAATCAATAACGATTTTGCATTGAAAACAAGTGCTTCACTCTGTTGTACAGCAACTTCTGTAAGGCTTCCGGAAGATTTTAATGCCTTTGTTGTTTCCAGGTTCTTCTCACGAATAGCAATTGTTTCCGTAATGATCTTTTTCTGAGCATCAAATGTCAGTAACTGGTAATATGCAGAAGCAATGGAAGAAACAAGACTACTTTTTACTGCTTTATGAGCAGCAACCGTTCCAAAATATGCAGCGATCTGTGCTTTTTCCTGCGCTTTCATTTTCCCCCAGATATCTGCTTCCCAACCTAAGGTGGCGGTAATATCAAACTGATTGACATATCTTCTTTCTCCAATGATCTGCCCAAACTGAGTATTGATAGACTGGGTCTGGAAAGTATAATTAGGTCCAACTGAAAGTGTTGGAGCATACGCAGCCTTACTTTGCTTAAGATAGGCATCTGCAGAATTGATACTCTGTAAAGCAATCCTAATATCCAGATTATTATCTAAAGCTTTTGAAATATGTCCCTGAAGTATCGGATCTGTGAAGATTTCTTTCCATGAAACATTCGCAATACTGGTACTGTCTGAAGGAAGCATATCTGTACGGAAAAGCTTTTCGTCAACAACGTTCTTCGGCCTTTCGTATTCCTTTCTGGCCATGCAGGACGTGATGGCTCCCAGCATAATTGCTGAGAAAGTTATTCCTTTTATGATGTTTATTAAACTTTTCATTATTTGAAATTTAAAAGTTTAAGGTTTCCGGTTTTCAGTATTAACTTTAACTCCAAAACCTTAAACTAAATTAATTTACTCTGCTAAATTGATATCTTCTTTTTTAATAGGCTTAATTTTCTCCTGTATGCTTTCAAAAATCACATACAATACCGGAATTACAAAAAGTCCTAAAACAGTACCTATCAACAATCCTATGGCTGCTCCTGTTGCAATGGATCTGTTTCCTACAGCTCCAATTCCACTTGCCAGCACTAATGGTAACAGACCGAAGATAAAAGCAAATGAAGTCATCAGAATGGGTCTTACTCTCGCTTTTGCTGCATTGATGGCAGACATGACAATGGTTTCCCCATGATGTCTTCTCTGAACAGCAAATTCGACAATAAGGATCGCATTTTTTGCCAACAATCCGACGAGCATGATCAGGGCAATCTGGAAGTAAATATTATTTTCCAAGCCCATAATCTTCTGCCCGAAGTAAGCTCCCATTACCCCAAGAGGAAGAGAGATAACAACGATAAGCGGAAGGATATAACTTTCATACTGTGCAGAAAGGATAAAGTAAACAAAGACCAAACTTAGTCCGAAAATCAGAAGGGTCTGAGATCCTGAATTTAATTCTTCTCTGGTTAATCCGGTAAATTCTACTGCGTAGTTTTGATTCAGGGTTTCATGAGCTACCTGCTGTACTGCGGCAATAGCATCCCCGGAACTGTAACCGTCAGAGTTGGCTCCTGTCACCTTCACTGAAGTAAATAGGTTATAACGACTTACAGATTGTGGTCCGTATGCTTTTTTCAGAGTTACAAACTGTGAAATCGGAGACATGATCCCTGAACCTGTTCTGATATAGAGCTGGTTAAGATTCTCGATGTTTTTTCTGTTTTCAGGAAGTGCCTGAACCATTACCCTGAACTGTTTTCCATACTTGGTAAAGTCAGCCGTATAAACACCTCCAATATACCCTTGCATGGTAGCCAAAATGTCATTTACAGAAACTCCAAGCTGCTTGCTCAGAGGAACGTTAATTTCCATCTGATACTGAGGATATTTTGTATTGAATGAAGTCTGTGCAAACTGAATTTCCGGTCTTTCCATCAATTTTCCGATGAATTCATTGGTTTTATTATCCAGGTCAACATATTCTCCACCTGATTTGTCCAGCAATACCATTTCAAAACCTGCACTGCTACCAAATCCAGGTACACTTGGCGGTTGAAAGAATACTACTTTAGCATCAGGAACAGCTCCTACGATTCCAAATAGTTTTTTGGTGATATCTTCAGACGTCTGGCCGTCTTTTTTTCTTTCTTCGAATGGTTTCAGTTTCACAAAGGCAAGACCATTGTTACTTCCGTTTCCGGATAAGAATCCTCTACCGGTGGATATCGTTACATTCTGCACTCCCGGAACTTTCATTGCTTTAGCCTGAAGTGTTTTCAATGCGTTATACGTTCTTTCCATAGAAGCACCCGGAGGAAGCTGAACATCGGTAAAGATAATTCCTCTGTCTTCTGTAGGTACAAAACCTTTTTTCATACTGCTGCTTGCCCAGAATAAGATACCTCCCGTAATTGCGAAAATAACAAGGGTTACCCATTTATGTCTCAACAGGAATACAAATCCTCTACCGTAACGCTCAGTTGTTGTTTTAAAAGCAATATTAAACTTATAGAAAAACTTCTGTAACAGGTTTAGGTTCTTATACTCTGCATGATGCTCTGCGTGAGGCTTCAGGAATAATGAACATAAAACAGGACTCAACGTTAATGCATTAATAGCAGAAATGATGATCGCGATGATCAGCGTAATCCCAAACTGTTGGTAGAATACCCCTGTAGGACCTGTAATAAATGTCACTGGGATAAATACTGCTGCCATTACCAAAGTAATAGAAATAATAGCCCCTGTAATCTCATCCATAGCTTCCACCGTTGCTTTTTTAGCATCTGAAATACCATGCTCCATCTTCGCATGAACAGCCTCGACGACGACAATGGCGTCATCCACCACAATACCAATCGCCAGTACCAATGCAAATAAGGTTAACAGGTTTAATGAATATCCAAATAAATTCAGGAAGAAGAATGCCCCTACAATGGATACCGGAACCGCAATGGCCGGAATCAGAGTAGATCTGAAGTCCTGAAGGAAAATATATACAACAATAAATACCAGAATGAAAGCTTCAATCAGCGTATGTACTACCTTTTCAATAGAAGCTTCTAGGAATTCGTTGGTATCAAAGTTGAAAGTATATTTAATCCCTTTAGGGAAAGTACCTTCTGCTGATTTCAGATATGTTTTGATATTTTTAATAATCTCCTGTGCATTGGAACCCGGCGTCTGGAAGATCCCCATACTGATAGAAGGATTGTTTCCGTTCTCTCCGACCCCTGTATAAGACTGGCCTGCCAATTCTACTTTAGCAACGTCTTTCAGCATCAGGTTTTGCCCGTTTGCCAGAGATTTGATGATGATATTATCGTACTGTTCTTTATCATTGAATTTACCTACATATTTGATGATATACTCAAAAGAACTTCCACTGTTCTGACCAATTGAACCTGCTGCTGCTTCTCTACTCTGCTCATTAATAGCATTGGTAACATCCGTAGGAGTTACCCCGTAGGCAGCCATTTTTGCAGGATCCAGCCAAATTCTCATGGAATAGTTTTTACCTCCGAAAACATTGGCATCCCCTACACCATTTACCCTTTTCAGGTTTGGAATAATATTGATATTCAAAAAATTCTGAAGATACACATCATCAAGATCTTTATTTTCAGAATAGAAAGACATATACATCAGGGCGCTGGTCTGCTGTTTTTGCGTAACAACCCCTGAACGCGTCACTTCGGATGGCAGCAAAGGAGTAGCTCTGGCCACACGGTTTTGTACGTTTACCGCTGCAATATCCGGATCTATTCCTTGTTTAAAGAAAACCTGGATCTGAGCAGAACCGTCATTTCCTGCAGAGGAAGTGATATAATCCATTCCTTCCACCCCGTTGATCTGCTCTTCCAAAGGAACTACCACACTTTTCATTACAGTTTCCGCATTGGCCCCTGTATAGTTTGCAGAAACGCTTACTGTGGGTGGCGCAATATCCGGATACTGTGTAACCGGTAACGAGATCAGCCCTAGCACACCGAGAATCACAATCAAGATTGAGATTACGGTAGATAAAACCGGTCTGTTAATAAAGTTTTTTATCATTAGAATTTCGGTTTTATTGATTGAACAAGACTATCCATTTTGATTGGTTTCGGCTTCACTGCTGTTCCCGGTTTTAATCCTCCGATACCTGCTGCGACAACTCTTTCTCCTTTATTAACTCCTGATTTGATAAGCGCTAAATTGTCGATTCTGTCAATAACATTAACAACAACGTTTCTCGCTGTATCTCCTTTTTCAATTTTGTATACATATACAATACCTTGTTGCTCATAAGTAGCACTTTCAGGAACTACAAGAACATTATCATAACTCTGAGGGAATCTGATGGTTCCACTGTTACCATTGCTTAATAATTTTTGAGCATTGGTGAAGGCTACTCTGAACTGAATGGTTCCCGTGGTAGGATCAATCTGACCGGTAATGGCTTCAATTCTTCCTTTTTCAGGATAAAGACTTCCGTTGGCTAACTGAAGTTCAACCATTGGTAAGTTTTTGATTTTCTCAGGCATAGAAGCACCTGGAGATTTTTCAAGGAAATCAAAATACTCTTTTTCATTCATCGCAAAGTAAGCAAAGATTTCAGAAGTATCAGAAATTGTTGTTAGAGGGGTCTGATCAGATGGTCCTACCAAACTTCCCACTTTTAATGGAAGTCTTCCAACAACCCCTGAAATAGGTGCACGAATGATGGAATATTCAATATTTGCTTCTACCCCTTTATAATTGGCTTCAGCCTGTCTTTTGGCAGCATGTGCCTGCTGTAACTGTGCCTGAGCCTGAGCTAACTGTGCCTGAGCAGACTGTAACTGTACATTACTGATAATGTTTTTCTGAACCAGAGGTTTCAGTTTATTTACTTCTACCTGTGCAGCATTTACAGATGCCTGTGCAGCGGCAATACTGGATTCAGCTGCTCCGATTCCGGCCTTGGAAGCGGCAGCATTTTCGGTAAGGATATTGGTCTCCAGACGGAACAAAGGCTGTCCTTTTGTAACATACTGTCCTTCATCTACCAATAACTGGGTAATATATCCCTGTATTTTAGCACGTACATCATTGTTTACTCTACCTTGAATGGTAGCCGGAAACGTCTGATAACCTACTATATTTTTTGACTCCACAGAAACAACAGGGTACGGCTTGGCACCATCCTGTTTCGGAGCTTCTTTTTTGCAGGCTGTGAGAGAAAGCGCTGCAATTGAAAGTATAACTAGCTTATTATTCATTTTATAGTTTATTAAGAGATTCCTGAATATTTTCTATGTTTTTATTTAAGAGTGCTTTGTAAACTTCTATTCTTTCGTTGTATCCATCGTCTTTACTTTTTTTAAAATTGTTTAAATCATCTAATAGTCTTAATTCGTCCTGCATTTTTTGGACAATTTTCTCAAATCTGATTTTCTTATATTCATCATTGATGAAAAAATACCGTTTCCGTTCATCCATCTTACTATGATCTACAATAAGCTGAGCATTGAGCAGTAGTGAAATACTTGTAGAAACAGAACTTTTGCTCGCAGAGAGCACTTCCACAAACTCGTCAAAAGTAATTCCTACTTTCTCATAATCGAAAAGAAGGTAGGAATAGATTTTTGAAGCTAAAGGGGGTAAGCTGAACACAGTGCCATAAAACTTTACGGCATCCTGAAAAATTTTTTCATCAATTTCTATACTTTGGTGCATAATATAAAAATTTTAACAAAAGTAAAAATTAGTTCAGAACCAAACGAACAAAGCTGATAGAGATTATAAATACACAGCGTTTTAAAAATTCAATGAAACTTGATTTAACTTTTGGCTTAAATTATAATCTTCTCGTAAGCTTTCCTTAATCCATCTGCCAAAACCACTTCACCACAATAAGAATATCCTTTGCTTTCAAGAATTTTCAGCATGGCTATATTATCATAGTTGGTATCTACCTTAATACTCTGAATTCCATTATCTCTAGTAAAATCTTCAATATGATCGAAAAGTTTTTTAGTCATCCCCTGGCCTGCAAATTTTTCATCAATCGCTACACGATGTACAACTACAAACTCTCCATTACTTAACCAGGCTCCTTCAATTTTACTATATGCCGGCTCATCATTAAGGAGCAAAGCAGCATATACTGCAATTTCCCCATCTACGGTAAGCACATATCCGAACCCTTTCGCAATATCACTTTCTACTGTTCCAAGATTAGGATAGCCATTCTGCCACTGTGTACTTCCATCCTGCCTTCTTCTTTCAATGGATTGCTGGATGATTTCCCAAATAATATCTCTGTCTTCAATTTCCGATTTTCTTAGTTTGATTTCTGGATTCATGTTGTTGATTTTGATTAAAAAATATAGAGTTTAAAAGACTGAAATCAGAATCATTTATCTTTTTTACTGTGAGCTAAAGTCTGATTTTATTGACGCAAAGGTTTTATTTATGAAGCTTAAGATTTTAAGTAAGCAAAGTTGAAGAAGCTACATCGTTCTGCAGTTGCTTAATGAGAATCAATTTCATTGATTCCGTCTTTGCTTCCTTAAAAATATAATATAGAGTTACTAAAACTTTGTGTTAAATTTAAATCAGACCAATATAAACTCCTGTTTATCCGGACTTTAGTTCTTCTTTATAATAATGATTTTTTAAGTCACCTTTTAAACATTTAATTTTTTAATATTTAATGATTTGTTTAATTAAAAAACCGAAAATTAATTAAGTATTAATTTTCGGTTCGAAGTAGTAAAATTTAAAATTATGAAATTGTTTTATTAATTTTCACTTTGTTGAAGATATGCATCAATAATATCAAATGCTTTCTTCTCATCTTCCAGATCCACCATTACCTTTAGCGATGTTGCAGTAGGTGTTGTGGTAAATGTAAGATAGTTGTTTTCAACGGTGTTTGTAATTTGTGCATCATCCAATTTAGATTTAACCAACTGAATTTCTGAAGGGTTATCACTTTCATAAACTGACACTCTCGTACTTCTTTCCATATATTCTAATTGTTTGAGTATCTAAATGTACAATGTTTTTTTGAAAATTACAAATCTTTGTTTTTAAATTTTGTTAATATTATTTTCAATTTTGTCAAGTGCCAGTTGGATTTCTTCTTTGGTAACATTCAGATGCGGTCTGAAACGTAAAGACTGATCTCCACACGGAAGAATGATCAATCCGTCATTGAAAAGTTCGTTCATCATCTTGTTTCTGTCTGCTCCGGATGGAAGATCAATAGCACACATCAGCCCTTTACCTCTTGCATTGGAAATCTTTGAAGGATACTTATCTGCCATTGCTTTTAAGCTCTCTAATAGGAAATCCCCTACAACTCTTGCATTTTCAACAAGATTCTCTTTTTCAATAACTTCCATTACCAGTTGGAAACGAAGCATATCGATAAAGTTACCCCCAAATGTAGAATTGATTCTTGAGCTTTCTCTGAAAACGTTGTTTGGAACTTCATCAAATTTTTCTTTGTTAGCCAATACTCCACAAACCTGGGCTTTTTTACCGAAAGAAATGATATCAGGCTTAGCTGTAAAGTGTTGGAATGCCCACATTTTACCTGTAATGGCAATACCTGTCTGAACTTCATCAAAAATAAGTAAGATTTCATTGTCATCACAGATTTTTCTTAAGCCTAACAAGAATTCATCTCTGAAATGGTTGTCACCACCTTCTGCCTGGATGGGCTCAATGATGATACAAGCTACTTTATCAGGGTTCATCAGAATAGCTTCTTCAATCTGAACTAAGGCTAACTGCTCGTTCTTGATTGTTTCTGCGAGATTCTCTTCTGTAATCGGGAATGATAATTTTGGATTTAAAATTCTTGGCCACTTAAACATTGGGAAATATTGATATTTCCTAGGATCTGAAGTATTTGTCAAGCTTAAAGTATACCCACTTCTTCCGTGGAAAGCCTGCTTGAAATGAATACAGATTCCTGCTTCAGTCTCAAGTCCTTTTTCGAAGTTTTTGCGTGTTTTCCAGTCGAAACAAGCCTTCAATGCATTTTCAACACCTAAAGTTCCACCTTCAATAAAAAAAGCATACTGTAATTCTTCTGGAATAACCACTCTTTCAAATACTTCTAAAAAGTGAGCATATTCTTCTGAATAAACGTCTGCCAATGTTGGTTTGTTGACAGCCATTCTCCCCAACCATTCTGATCTTTCTACAAGATACGGGTGGTTGTACCCGATGGAAGCTGATGCAAACATAGAGAACATATCCAGGTATTCTCTGTCTGTAAGTTTATCATAAAGCCATGATCCGTGAGATTTTTCAATGTCCATCACGAAATCGAAACCGTCTGCCAACACGTGTTTTCCAACTGTTTCTTTTACTTTATTTGCTTGTATATCTAATGTGTGTTCCATAATAAATTGTTGTGTGATTTAATAAGTGAATGATTAAACGATCAAAGGCTGAGCATTTAATCATTCAGGTTATTAAGTTTTTATTGTTTTTTTTTTGCTTTAAGTAAAGCTTTTATAAATCAAATTTAATTCCCTGTGCTAAAGGAAGTTGTGCAGTGTAATTTATAGTATTGGTTTGTCTTCTCATATAATACTTCCATGCATCTGAACCAGACTCTCTTCCACCTCCGGTTTCTTTTTCACCACCGAAAGCTCCTCCGATCTCAGCACCTGAAGTACCAATATTGACGTTCGCAATACCACAATCTGAACCTGCATGAGAAAGGAATAATTCTGCTTCTCTAAGGTTTTGAGTCATGATAGCAGAAGATAGTCCCTGTGGAACATCATTCTGAATAGCAATTGCCTCTTCTAATGTCTTGTATTTGATTAAGTATAAAATCGGTGCAAAAGTTTCGTGCTGAACAATCTCATAAGAGTTTTTCACTTCAGCAACACAAGGCTTCACATAGCATCCGGATTCATAATCTTTTCCTGAAAGAACACCGCCTTCAACAACGAATTTTCCACCTTCTTTTTTACATTTCTTGATAGATTCTTCGTATTGGTTTACAGCATCAACATCAATTAGCGGTCCTACATGGTTATTCTCATCCAATGGATTTCCGATTTTCAGCTGACCATAAGCTTTTACCAATCTTGTTTTCACTTCATCATATACATCTTCGTGGATAATCAGTCTTCTTGTAGAAGTACATCTTTGTCCTGCAGTTCCCACAGCTCCGAAGACTGCTCCGATGATGGACATATTAAGATCTGCTTCTTTAGTAATGATAATTGCGTTGTTTCCTCCTAATTCAAGGATAGATTTCCCGAATCTTTCTGCTACTTTAGAAGAAACCATTCTTCCTACTCTTGTAGACCCTGTGAAAGATACCAAAGCAACTCTCTTATCATCTACCAGTTTTTGTCCGATTTCGTGGTCAGCTACCAATACACTTGAAATTCCTTCTGAAAGATTGTTTTCTTTCAAAACTTCGTTCATAATATTCTGACATGCAATGGCACAAAGTGGAGTTTTTTCTGATGGCTTCCAGATCGTAACATTACCACAGATCCAAGCTAAAGCTGTGTTCCAGGACCAAACTGCTACCGGGAAGTTGAATGCAGTAATGATTCCTACTACCCCAAGCGGATGGTATTGTTCATACATTCTGTGACCAGGTCTTTCGGAATGCATTGTATATCCCTGAAGCTGTCTTGAAAGACCTACTGCAAAATCACAGATATCAATCATTTCCTGTACTTCTCCAAGCCCTTCCTGCAAAGATTTACCCATTTCATAGGAAACCAGTTTTCCAAGATCGTCTTTATATTCTCTTAATTTTAATCCAAGCTGTCTTACGATCTCTCCTCTTTTAGGAGCCGGGATCAGCCTGAATTCCTGAAATGCCTTCTGAGCCGTTTCAATTACTTTGTCATAATCACTTTCTCCGGAAGTCTTTACTTTTGCAATTAATTTCCCGTCTGCAGGAGATACGCTTTCTATCGTCTTTCCTGAAGCGAAATATTTCCCGCCCACTGAAGTACCTTTATTTTCTTCTTTAATACCAAGGTTTTTGAGTGTTTTTTCGATTCCGAAATCCTTTACTTTTTTTGACATAAAATCTTACTTTTCGTTCTCTCTAAAGATAAAAATATTATGCGAACCTCAAAACTTTAATTTTTTAATATGTTATTTATTTGGACTAATTATAAACATGCTTATCTTTGTAGGGTAATCTTTTTGACAGTCACCAATGGAAAATTCACAAGAAAATAACTCAAAGTTTAAAAAGTGGTTCAAGCGCATGGGATGGGCAGGGTTTGCTTTTTTTACCATTAAAGGCTTGATTTGGCTCGTAATCTTCTACTTTGGAGCAGACACACTTCAGAGTTGTATAAAATAAAAAAGCAGAGAAAAATTTTCTCTGCTTTCTTTTTGTAGAATATGGATTCAAACTTATTCTTTGACTATTTTAACAGTCCTCACTTCATTTTTTGTTTTAATTTTAACAATATATGTAGCAGGAAGCAGTTCAGAAAAGCTAATTTTTAACTGAAAACTATTCACATCAGCATAGTCTTTAATCTTTTTACCACTCATTTCATATACTTCAACTCCTTCCATTTTTGAATCTAAAGAGATATTAAGTATATCTCTTACCGGGTTAGGATAAAAAGCAATGATATCATTTTTCTTAGGCAAATCTGATGTAGCAAGTACAGATTCTGCACAGTATCCTGGAATAATTGCCAAAGGATAGTGCTTTCCGCTTGAGAAGTTGCTTCCAAATTCATTACAACACTGATCTCCTGTTACCCACATGGTATTGTCATTTTTCTCAGCATATGTTGCAGCATACCCTGGGTAGACGTTTTTCCAGTCAGAATCCAAACCAATCCTGATCGGAGTTTTATAATTCAAAGTTCCATGATACCCTCCTAATTCTGACAACCCATTTGATCCCCATCCCCATAGAGTATTATCATATTTCAAAGCAACAACCTGATAGCCACCAGCTTTGATAGTTTTCCAATTATTATCGGTACCTACCTGAGTTGGGGTATAAATCTGAGCACCCCATCCACCATTTCCCATTTGGCCACCATAGTTATCTCCCCAGGCCCAAATAGTATTATCATTTTTTATTCCAAAAGAACTTTTATATCCTACGGATATATCTCTCCAATTTGTATCTGTACCAATCTGAATAGGAGTTTTTACAAACGTATTTCCAGCACCTACCTGCCCTGATGCATTGAGACCCCATCCCCAAATACTTCCATTATTTTTAAGAGCAATTGTATGGCTACCACCACCTGAAAGTTTCTTCCAATCCGTATCTGTACCAACCCTAGTCGGTACGGACACTTCAGTCTTAGTTCCTAATCCCAAACCATAATTACCATTGCTTCCCCAGGACCAAAGCTCACCGTTTGTTTTAATAGCAAAAGAAGAATATTCACTGGTCATTACAAAACTCCAATCACTGTCTGTCCCAATTTGTACAGGAACAGGTTGGTTCACATTTGTCCCATTACCTATTTGTTTATAGTTATTTAATCCCCAAGCCCAAAGAGTACCATCAGATTTAATAGCTAATGTATGATGCCTTCCCAATGAAAAATTCTTCCAGGTAGATGAAGTGATCTGTGTTGGGGAAGATGTTTGTAAATTATTTCCAAGTGCCCCATACCCCACTTCTCCCCATGTCCATAGTGTACCATCAGTTTTTATACCTGCTGTAAACCTTCCAGTTTTAGAAGGACTGAATTCTTTAAAGCATTGTGATGAAGATAGCTGCCCAAGAATGACAGTTAGGGTTATTAGTGTTTTTTTCAAAATATTTTTTTTGCAAAGATAAGTTTATAGAGTCAATATTTTGAAACACTTCGGATAATTACCGAAATTAAAGGCTTTTCTAAGATATTTTTCAAAAAAAAATAAAAAATCCGCCTTACAAAAACATGAAGACGGATTTTTAATTTCAAGCTGGTTATTTATAACTTATTCCTTCTTTTTTCTCCCGGAATTAACAAGGCTTTGATGCAGGAGATATTCAATCTGACCATTCACACTTCTGAATTCATCATTGGCCCATTTTTCGAGGAGTTTATAAGTAGACTCATCCATCCTTAAAACAAAGGATTTCTTGCCTTTATTTTCCGAAGTGTTCTGAGCTTTTTCTGATTTCATTTATTCTTGTTTATAATGCAAGATGCATGGGTTATATTCCAGACTCATCGTTTCTTTATAAATCTGGAATTTATTCATTGTTACTAATTATACAGTGTACCTGCATTCAATATAGGAGTCGCTGCTTTTTCACCGCAAAGAACCACCATCAGGTTGCTTACCATCGCTGCTTTTCTTTCATCATCAAGCTCAACGATATTGTCTTCTGAAAGCTTTTTCAACGCAAGATCTACCATTCCGACAGCTCCTTCCACGATCTTCGTTCTGGCTGCTACAATAGCAGTAGCCTGCTGTCTCTGAAGCATAGCTCCGGCAATCTCAGAGGCATATGCCAAGTGTGAAATTCTTGCCTCCTGAATCACAATTCCTGCTTTTGAAAGGCGGTCTGTAAGTTCCTGTTCCAAAATAGAATTGATTTTATCACCTCCTTCTCTTAAAGTAATAGGTGCGTGGTCATCTTCTAAATTATCATAAGGAAAGCTCATCGCCAAATGACGCACTGCCGCTTCACTCTGCATTCTTACAAAATCAGAATACCGTTCAACATCAAAAGCAGCTTTATAAGTATCTCCTACCTTCCATACCATTACCACAGCAATTTCGATAGGATTCCCCATCTTATCATTTACTTTCAGAGTCTGCCCTTGTAAGTTTTCTGAACGTAATGACATTTTCTGAGAGGAGTACAATGGATTAATAAAAAACAATCCGTTATCTTTTACTGTTCCCACATACTTTCCAAAGAAGTTTAATACCCTTGAATGGTTAGGCTGAATAATCATTAACCCTTTTAAAAAAAAACATGAAAGCAGGAAGCAAAGCATTGCTAGGACAACAAATGTAATACTCTGATCTACTCCACTGATAAAGAGGTACAATGCAGCAACAAAGAGTACCAGACAGATCACTAATGTAATATAACCCGACATGGGTTTTAATGTTTTTTCCATGATTGAATTTTTAATTTGATATTATTTTGATATCATAAAGTTAGCAGTAAATTTTGGATTCTGAATGATAAATTTTTGTTTTTTTTTGATGAGCGTGAGATCCAATGCTCAAGGTATAAAGTACACGATTATAATTTTTTTTACAATTATGAACCGAGAGCAAAAAATATAAACGCTAAGCTCACGAGTTTTTCGCAAAGTCCATAATGAAAAGGTTCACAAAGGCGTTTCACCCAGTTAAGGACGCTTTTTGCTGAACGGAGTACCGCTGCGATCGAAAAACTAACCATACTATATATTTAACCTTGCAAACATCGCGTTAAAATAAATCTTTAAAGTATTTTCATTATCTACATAAAAGAACAGTTATACTTCCATCTTTTATGCAAAAAAATCCCGGAAAGTGACTTCCGGGATTTTGAATAATATGTTGAAAAAGATTACTTCTTCGTTAAAACTTTAAACTTGAAATAAGATACAGCTGCTAAAGTAATCATTGTTGCGATTCCGATGTATACCCAAGCTGGTACTGGTACCGGATCACCTGCTGCATAAGAGTGAAGTCCGCTCAGGTAGTAATTTACCCCAAAATAGGTCATTACCATTGAACAGAAAGCAAACATAGTTGCTACGTGGAATGCCCATCTGCTTCTTAATCCTGGAACTAATCTCATGTGCAATACAAAAGCGTATACCATAATGGAAATGAAAGCCCAGGTTTCTTTTGGGTCCCAGCTCCAGTATCTCCCCCATGATTCGTTGGCCCAGATCCCTCCAAGGAAGTTCCCTACCGTTAAGGCAAAAAGACCTACCGTTAATGACATTTCAGAAACAATTACAAGCTCTTTCAATGTTGTATCATGGTGAATTTTATATGTTTCTTTGTTTGAAATGATGTAGAACACTAAAGATAGCACAGCAATAATCATCGACAGAGCAAAGAATCCATAACTTGATGTGATAATTGCTACGTGAACAATCAACCAGTAAGATTTCAATACCGGGACAAGTGGTGTAATCTGTGGATCAAGGGCTGAACCTCCGTGTGCAAACCCCATCATGATAACAGCTACCATAAATCCGGATGCAGGAATCAATGCGTTAGCATTTCTATAAAGTACTAGACCTGCCGTAATCCCTACCCACGAAATAAAGATAATAGCTTCATATCCGTTACTCCAAGGAGCGTGCCCTGAAATATACCATCTTGCTACCAGTCCTAAGAAGTGAAATAAATATCCAATTAAACCAATTGCAATAATTACTTTAATTACTTTATTTAATACTCTATTCGGTTTGAATAATTCTACAAATCCAAGCAGTAAAAGAAGTCCACCGATGATGGTATAGAAAATCAATAGTTTAAAATTGATATCCGCAGTATTCATAAATACTTCAAGGTCTACTTTGGATTGATCAGGAATTACTGCTTTCCCCCATTTCTTCTGATAGTCTGAAAGTTTTACCAATTCAGCATCTGCTTTACTCCAATCACCGGATCTTTGAGATCCGATTACTTGTGAAAAATAAGGTCCCATTACCTGCTGAGATTCCATGTCCGGTTCAAATTTCTGATCCAGCCAAGAATGCCAAGTGTGATTCGCATCATTTTTCACAGGAACAATTCTTAAGAACTGACCACTGAAAAATTCATTGAAAATCTGAACTCTTTCATTAAGTTTAATTACCTGTTTATCGTATTCAGACTGGTCTCCCGGTTTCTTGGCAAAAGCTGTATTATAGTCTCCTTCCAGGATATAAGTTAACATTCCTGTTCTCTTATCTACAGGGAATAAATTCAATAGAGAAGTATATCCTTCTTCATTAGCTTTTGTTTTTTCAAGAAGTGCTTTTCCTCCTTTTTCATCAACCTTGATTAAAGGAACTGATGTCCAGCTTTCTGTATCTGTATTGATAGATAGGAACCATTGGTTAGCATCCAGAGACTTCCCGTCTGTTCCTTTGAAACGATCACGCTTGTAAAGTTTTCTTAAAACCTCTAAAGCCTGCGTGTTCATTGGAATGATCCTTCCTTCGAAGTTCTGAACCAAAAGGTAACCGAATTTCTCTGCGTGTTCTTTGCTGATCTTATTTTTACCAATGATTTCATCAGCTGAAATGGTTCTCATTTTCCCCATTGGAGAAGCTAATGAGTTTTGTCTTATCTCGCTATCCTGAGATGTTTGAGTTTGAGCTTGAGGAGCAGGTGCTGCATGCGTATGCCCATCACCTTCTACGTGTACATGTTCTCTGCTTCCGTCAGTAGTTCCATGCGTTTCGATTTTTTGAGCATTCAGCCCAAAGCTTAAGAATAATAAAAGTACTGCTGCTGCTTTCTTCTTATTAACGTCTTTCAGCATTTTATTTAATTTCCAGAAGTGTGTTCCTTTCCAGAAGAAGATCACAAACATTCCTAAGAATAATAATCCATACCCGATATAAGAAACTAAAGTTCCCCAAAAATCGTGGTTTACAGATAATACTGTTCCCATTCTGTCCGGGTCAAAGCTTGACTGGAAGAAACGGTATCCTTTATAGTTTAGAACGTGGTTCATATAGATTTTATAAGGCGTTTCTTTTCCTTCGTCTACAATTTTGATGTGGCTTTCATAAGCACTTGGAGAACTACTTCCCGGATATGTTTCCATTACGAAATCATCCAGTTTCAAGGCAAATGGCGTGTTGTATACTTTTGGACCGTATCCAACCATGATGTTTAATCCGTCCATCGTGATTTGCTTATAAGCATTTGGATTTCCTCTTTCTACAGAAAGATCAACCAACTGCTTTGTTTTTGGACCTTGAAGCTCGATCTGAAGCATGTCAGGAACACTAGCGTCCTTCTTTCTATCACCTTCAATAGCCATCAGTTTACCCTTTTTAAGACCTTCAGGTACTACAAGTTTTAGTTCATTGATGCTATATAAACTTCTCAATACTAAAGGTTGAAACACATCTTTTGCAGTATTTCCGGTAGCCTGCGTTGCCATAGTCATGTAGCTTGCATCCACCGGAGTCTTGATGAATAATTTACCACCTTCATTTTTGAATTCAACAGCTCCGTCAATGGGTCTGTTAAAGGTTACCAAAGTTCCGTTAATGGATTTTGTATCACCGGCTTTGATATAGATGTTCTGTCTTCCGGTTTTTCCTGTTGAAACCAGGTGAAGATATTCAGTTCCGTTAGGTTCAGCCAGTAAGCTGTCTTTTTTTCTTTGAATATATTCTTTTGCAAAGATCTTCACTTCTTTTCCGTGGAAATCGTAAGTGGCATTAAGATCTTTGTGAAGTGGAGACATCAAATAAGGAATATCCTGATAGTTAAGGACATCTCCTTTTTCCTCGATCTGGATTTTAAGGAAGTTTTTATCCGTTACAATTTCATTGGACGTTTCCCCTTCTCTGATGTGCATTTGCCCCTCAAAACTGATATATCTTGTGATGGCACCACCAATAAAAATGAAAATAAAGGCAAGGTGAAAAACCAAAACCGGCCATTTATCCTTTTTCCACAGTCTGTATCTTCCGATATTCCCTATGAAGTTAACGATAAGCAGCACCATAATGAGTTCAAACCATTTTGCCTCATAAATTAATGCTTTTGCTGTAGGAGTTCCGTAGTCGTTTTCTAAGAACGTTGCATAGGCCATTGCGAATGCGTACACCAGTAACAATACAGCCATTGTCCTGGTTGAGATAATAATATCCTGGAGCTTCTTCATGATTTATATATACTTGACATGCAAAAATAAGGATGATAAACCATAAAGAGCTGAAAAAAAGCTGTTTTTTGTCATTTTGATCGCTGTTTTTGTTATTTTGAATCGTTCTTAATAATATTAGAGTTATTATGAAAAAATCAATTTTTAAAACCGAAAAAATAAAGATTTATAATGCCTATATCAGCGATTGAAGACTTCTATTTCTAAGCCTTTATTTAAGAAAAATCAGGACAAGCAATAAAGTATATCTTTTTTGACTCATAATGATTCTGAACTAATTTTTTTGAGTTAAAAAATCGTTTCATTTAGCTTTTTAGGAAAGACTAATTTAAAACGCGTAACCTAAAAGACGACAAATAACTGATAAGCAATATCTTATAATAAATAATTACTCATCTATTTTTCCAGAGATATTCTTTTCCTTATTTTGCTTAAAAACTCATGCGTAATTCCAAGATAAGAGGCAACCTGTTGTTGGGTAAGTTTCTGCTCAAGTCCGGGATATTTTTGTAGAAATTCAAGGTAACGCTTATCTGCTGTTTTTCCTGTTAAAGAAAGGATTCTTCTCTGCAATGCTACCGAAGCCTGCTGATTCATCATTCTAAAGAGTTTTTCAGTCTGAGGCATCGTTTCATAAAGTTCAGTCTTATCTTTCTTTGAGATCATCAATACCTTGCTGTCCATAAGGGCTTCGATATTCAAAATACTTGGAACATCATTAATCAGACTATCAATATCAGTAATCCACCATCCTTCTACAGCAAAATAAAGAGTCTGTTCAAATCCGCTTTCGTTCAGGTAATAGATTTTAAAACATCCATCCAGAACGAAGCCTTCAAAGAGACAGTAATCACCTTCCTTCAAAACCACTTCCTTTTTTTTGAAATTTTTCAACTGGAAAGGAGCAGAAAAATAACTGAATTCTTCCTCTGAAAGATGAATATACCGGCTGATATTTTTATAAAGCAGATTGAACATGATCATATTTAACAAAAATAAAGATACCAATATTACTGATATCTTTATTCATTCATAAAGCAGACAAGCGTTATTTTCCTTTTACAAAATCCTGTGTATTGACAACACTGGCGTAAAGGTTGCCCAATGCGGATATACCAGCCAGAAAAGATTTCTGTACCTCTGATGCTTTTACAACCTGCCCATTAAGCTCCCTGTCTCTTGTAGCAGTAGCATCACCAATAATGATATTGTTGAAACCCAAATCAAAAGATGCTCTTGTTGTAGATTCTACACAGACGTCCGTCATCATCCCTGCAATAACCAGATTTTTAATTTTTTCTGATTGCAGATATTTCAACAGATCAGTATCTCTGAAACTATTTGGAAAATGTTTTTCAATCACTTTCTCACCAATCGAAGGGGAAACCAATGCATGTATTTCTGCTCCTGAGGTTCCCGGTAAAAAGAAAGCAGCGCCTTCGTTTGTTGAAATATGACGAATATGAATAACGGGAAGATCGTTTTTCCTGAAATATTCCAAAACCTGTTGAGCGTTTTTACCAGCTTGTTCAGCTCCTTCCAATGTCATTTTTCCTCCTGGAAAGTAATCGTTTTGTACGTCGATAATTAATAATGCAGTGTTTTCCATTTTTCTTTTTTGTTGTGCGTTCATTGATATCAGTGATAATAGAGCCAGACATAAAGTCAGCGTGCTTTTCAATAGATTTTTCATTGCTTAAATTTTATATGACAAAATTATCAGTCCTAAAGCTTCTAACCTTTGAACTAGTTCAAAAAAACTCACTGATTACAAAATAAAAACCGAAGGAAGGCCCTCCGGTTTCAAATTTATTTTATTTCCAATAACTCCATTTCAACCCATCAAATACAGCTATAGTTTTACTCACTGTATCATAAGTTCCTGATAGTTGCCAAGTCGCTAAGAGGGGTTGAATATAGAAATTAATGAAAAGTGAAAAATTGATACCGTTAACTTTTCTTCATCTACAACACCTGTTAAAGCAATGAAATAATAGGTTCTAAAAAGTACTTAATTTTATGCAGATCACGAATATAGGAAATACTTTTTTCAATTTAAGATGACATCATGGCTTAAATAATCAATGTTTTTTGCAGAATTTAAAGTTATGCTCCACGTTTTTTTGAAAAATTATAAAGAAATACAGATCAATTAATATAATTTAACAGCTCTGTATTTGGATAAACAAAAAAAATAACCCTATTTTTATTTCAGACAATATTTATAACACAAAATATTTTTTAATCAACTTTAAATAATAGTAGTAAAAAGTGGGCATTACAAAATGTTTTTTGAAGAAAAAAGATTCTTTTTAGTATTGAAAAAACATTAAATTTGCCACATTGATATTTATGGATAAAAAGACACAAAAAAAACCGACTGAATCGCCTGAAAAAGGCAGAATTTTATCTAAGCCACGCATATTTTTCGGGCTTACTTTTATACTGTTCTCCGCTGTACTCGCTTTATCATTCATTTCCTATTTAATGAACTGGAAAGCAGACCAAAGCCAGGCAGGAACTATGCTGGACAAGAGTATAAAATCTTCAAACATTTTCGGTAAAGCCGGAGATTGGTTTGGAAATATTTTCATATTTGAAAGCATTGGGATAGCTTCATTCATTATAGCATTTTTATTTCTTGTTGTGGGAACTATGATCCTTAAAAAGAAGATGTTTAAGCCATGGAAAACGATTGGCCATTCCCTGTTTTTCATTTGTTGGTTGCCTATCTTTATGGGTGCACTTACCAAAGGACAAGGAGTTTTGGGAGGCGTTTACGGATACCAGATTATGGATTACCTAAATGCCATTATCGGATCTGTAGGTCTATGGACTGTATTGGCGGCCAGCATCCTGTTATATTTCATTCTTGAATTTAATCTTCGTCCAAGTTCAATCAAGGCAAAACTGACTAAGATTAATGAAAATACCATCGAAAAAGTAAGATCCATGATGCCAGATTCTGATGAGGACTTTAAAGCTGATGAAGAATTAAAAGAAGAAGGAGACGAAACTGAAATTGAGGAAGCAGAAGCTCCCAATGTTACAGTAAGCGATATTACAAATAATAATCCGATCAGTAAAGTTAAAGAGCCTGTAAATGTACCAAAAGGGTTCCCGGAAATTCAGCCGGCAAGTTCTATAGAAACAATTACAACTCCTAATCATACTTCATTTGATAATGAACCTAAGGAAGTTTCTGAGCCTGTCAGCTTAAACCTTTCTACAAAACCGACAATTCCGGTTTCAAGCCCGGAGGATGCTTTTGACATCACACCTTCTATTCCTGTTCCTGCTCCAGTACCAGTAGTTCCCGTAACACCTGTTCCAGCAGAAAACATTAAGTTTAATGTAGAGGTAGCACCAGTAATTGATATTTTGGATGATTCTGACAAAAAATCTCAGGAGCTGGTAGAAAAACATGGTTTATATGACCACAAATTGGATCTTCCTAATTTCCAGATGCCACCTGTTGAACTACTGAAAGATTACGGGAACGAAGAAATTTCTATCAACAAGGAAGAATTAGAAGAAAATAAAAACAAAATCGTTGGACTTCTGAAGAACTTCAACGTAGGAATTGCAGAGATCAAGGCAACTATTGGCCCCACTGTTACTTTATACGAAATTGTACCGGAAGCAGGAATCCGTGTAGCGGCTATTAAAAAACTACAGGATGATATTGCATTGAATCTTTCTGCTTTGGGAATCAGAATTATTGCTCCGATGCCAGGAAAAGGAACAATTGGGATTGAAGTACCAAGAAAAAATCCTACTATGGTTTCTATGCGTTCCGTGATTGGGTCTCATAAATTCCAGAATACAGACATGGATCTTCCGGTGGTTTTCGGAAAGACGATTTCCAACGAGATCTTTATGGCTGACCTTTCAAAAATGCCTCACTTACTGATGGCAGGAGCAACAGGGCAGGGTAAATCTGTCGGGATTAATGCGATCCTTACTTCCCTACTCTACAAGAAGCACCCAAGCGAACTGAAATTCGTAATGGTTGACCCTAAAAAGGTGGAACTTTCTTTATATTCAAAAATAGAAAGACATTATCTGGCAAAATTACCAGATGCAGAAGAAGCTATCATTACGGATACCAATAAAGTAATCAATACCCTGAACTCTCTTTGTATTGAAATGGACACCAGATACGACTTGCTTAAAAATGCTTTCTGTAAAAACCTGAAAGAATACAACAAGAAGTTCGCAGAAAGAAAATTAAACCCTGAAAACGGACACCGTTTCCTTCCTTATATCGTATTAGTAGTAGATGAGTTTGCAGATTTGATCATGACCGCTGGAAAAGAGGTGGAATTACCAATTGCGAGACTGGCACAGCTTGCCAGAGCCGTAGGAATTCACCTTATTGTTGCTACACAGAGACCATCTGTAAACGTAATTACGGGTATGATCAAGGCCAACTTCCCTGCAAGAGCTGCCTTCAGAGTAATCTCAAGTGTGGATTCAAGAACGATCCTTGATTCTCCGGGAGCAGATCAATTGATTGGTAAAGGAGATATGCTTTACTTCAATGGTAATGAAATCTTAAGACTTCAGTGTGCTTTTGTAGATACTCCGGAAGTAGAAAGACTTGCAGAGTTCATTGGAGAACAGAAAGGATATTCATCTGCCTTACTTCTGCCGGAATATGTTTCAGAAGATGCTAACAGCTCTTCTGTAGGTTCTTTTGATCCTAATGAAAAGGATGCATTATTTGAAGAAGCTGCAAGAATCATTGTTTCTACCCAACAGGGATCTACTTCAATGCTTCAGAGACAATTGAAACTGGGCTACAACAGGGCCGGAAGAATTATGGATCAACTGGAGGCAAGTGGTATCGTAGGAGGCTTTAACGGAGCTAAAGCAAGAGAAGTTCTTATTAGTGATCTTCATTCTTTGGAACAGTTTTTGGAAGATCTGCGTAGTTAAAGGGAAAAAAGCAAAAAGCTTTGCCCTTGAAAATTTAAAATTATCTAAAGATTATTAAATAAGAAAAATGAAGAATATTATTTCAAAAGTTATATTGGGAAGTTTTGTGGTAGGTGCAGTAGGTATGGCCAATGCTCAGAAAATAGACGCAAAAGCTAAAAAGATATTGGATGACATTACAGCCAATTACAATTCTAAAAAGAATTCTTACTTCAAATTTTCTTTTGGAACAGGACTTAACGGACAGGTTAACAAAACAGAGCCTGGTATCTACTATACTGCAGGAGATAAATATAAGCTGAAGATCATGGATACAGAACAGATCTTCGATGGAAATAAAATCTATAACATCAATGCTGATGATATGGAAGTAACCATCGCAAAACCTAACGGAAGTACGACCATGTTCTCCCCTATTAATTATCTTACGACCTACAGAAACGAATACAACGTAACTTATAACGGTAAGAAGACAGTAAATGGTGTAAGTACAGATTTCATTAAACTGACTCCTGTAAAGGCAAACGGAATTCAATTTGTATATCTTTTTGTAGACTCTGCAAAAAAACAAATGGTAAAACTGGAACAGTATGGAAACAACAAAGATGTTGCAGTAATTGCTATTAAAGAATACAAGGAAAACCAGAATCTGGATCCTAATATGTTTGTCTTTGATAAGAATAAGTTTAAAAACTATATAATTACAGAACTTTAAAAGCTGAATATCAAAAGGGTGAATCTACCTTTTCATAATTTCGCTTCAGAAAAAAAATAACAAAATATAAAAGCCGCAAGTTTGCGGCTTTTTGATTAATTTTGGCACATGTTAAAAATACTAGACAGATATATCATAAAAACCTTCTTTGGACCGTTTTTCTTTATATTCAGCGTATTGTTTTTCATTTTCATTGTAAACATTATCTGGGTTCAATTAGGACAGTTTATGGGAAAAGGATTGAGCTACTGGCAAATCCTTAAACTTCTTTTTTACCTTGGGGTAAACGTTATCAGTATGGTTCTTCCACTTACCATCCTTTTGGCGAGTATCATGTCATTCGGAGAATTTGGAGAACGCTATGAGCTGGCTGCCATGAAAGCTGCAGGAATTCCCCTTACCCGGGTAATGGCTCCTTTGCTGGGAATCACAACCATTCTTGCTATCATGCTGTTTTTTTTCTCCAATAACATTATTCCGGATTTTCAGAGAAAGGCCAAAAACATGCTTTTTAATATTGCTCAAACGAAACCGGCCATCAACTTTACTCCCGGGCAGTTCATTGACCAGATCCCAGGATATATGGTAAAATTTGATAAGATCTATGGAGAGAATGGAGAAAATATTGAAGGAGTATTTGTTCACAAAAAAGCCAATACTTACGAAAACCAGCAATCTGTTGTAGCTGAAAAAGGAAAATTTGTTCCGGCTACCAATAAGAATTACCTGAAACTGATCCTTTACAACGGATATGTATTTGAAGATGCCTTTGCCGGAAAAGGTGAATTAGCAAGACTAAAACAGCCTGATCAGGCCATCAAGTTTGATACATTAGTGAATCACTTTGACATCAGTGAACTCATCAATAAAGCAATCGAAAAGGAACAGATTACAGATGATTACCGTTTCCAAACCTATAATGAGCTTAACTCAACCATTGCAACCAGTAAGAAAGAAAATGCGCTGTTCTTTAAAAATGTCGGAGGAGATGTATTAAACCAGACCAATACTGTGGTAGGTTATATGGATCAGGATAACAAACCTAAAGTAGCAGCAAAATCGCAAATAAAACTGGATACAGTAAAAAGTGATAAAAAACTAGAACTGATCTATAATTCTTACAACAGGCTTGAAACCCTGAAATCCACACTGGAATCAAAAAAGAATGAATTCAGTACCAATGTGAAATACTTCAGTAAGATTGTTATTTACCAGCAGAGATACATTTCTTATTCGGTAACCTGTCTTATTTTCTTCCTGATTGGAGCAAGTTTAGGATCTATTATCCGAAAAGGAGGTATGGGTCTTCCGGTTATTATAGCTATTGTTATCTTTATCATTTTCTACGTCATCAATGTTGGAGTAGAAAACATGTCCTGGAGTGGTAAAATGAACCCTTATTTAGCAGCATGGCTTCCTAATTTCATTCTTCTTCCGTTTGGGATCTGGATGACCTTCAAAGCGCTTACAGATTCACAATTATTTGATGCAGAAAAATATAAAGCCCTGTTTAAACCAATTACAAAAAGATTCTCTAAAAGTAAAGAACATAAGAGATATCAATAATTTCAAAAAACAAAAAGGCCCGGATTTTCCGGGTCTTTTTGTTTTTTGAAAGATGGAAGAGAGAAGCAGGAGGCTGGAAGTTACTCACTCACGTATAATTAAAACAAGTCGTAAAATACGGCTATATAAAATTACTACAGTTAAGCTTTTTATTCCATTTCAAAAATACTCTTCTTCTCCTTTTTTATCTTAAAACAGGCTCCGGTTATCCGCAAACCAATAACCACCTCCAGAGTTCATATCATCAGATTTCTTACCTAAAGTAAACTGCAATCCCCTCCATCTTCCTGCTTCCTTACTATACCAAAAAGATTATATTTGCAAAAAATAAAACTGTAATTACATGAGAAAAGTACTGGCCTTAGGCCTGTTTGCATTGGTTTCCTTTAACGCTTACGCACAGGAAGACAACAATACGGATTATGAATTAAGAGGAGATGAAAAATATGGGTATATCATCGACAAAAACGGTAAAAAAATCGAAGGAATTGTAAGACTGAACGGAGATGCCATTTACCCCTGGAATAATCAGAAAAAAGTAAAATTCATTTCGGTTTCTGACATCGACAAATCCAAGAAAAAACAAAAATTCAAAACACTGGATACTGATGATATCAAAGAGTATGTTTCCATTGATGAAAGCAATAATGAAAGACACTTTGAAAATATTAAGTATACCAATACCAAAGAAGGCTTCAATACTGCAACAGGAGGCTTAAGCGGCAATATAAAAGCCTTTAATAACCTTACAAAAAGCAATCAATTCGCTGAAATTGTAAAAGACGGGAAGATCAAGGTATATAAACTATACGGCTACCCTACTACTTTCTCAGCCGGAACCAGCCAGATGGTTGCAGCCGATGCGGAAACCAAGAGAATGAGGGAAAACCCGTCTTATATCTACAGTAAAAAAGGGGGAAAAATTGAAGAATTTACTTTTGCCAAAGCTAAAATCATCATCGCAGACTGCAGCTATGCAAAAGGCAAAATGACCAGTGGCGCTTATACTTCTCTGAAGAATGATGAAAAGAAAAGATCCGGTCTGGGTAAACTGATCAAAAGCCAGATTGATGATGTGATATCAAACATTCCGCAAATTGTAGATGAGGTTATTACAGATTATAATGAAAACTGTAAATAAATTACCAGTGATATATAAGAAGAGACTCCGGCTTGGAGTCTCTTTTTTATTTAAAATTGATATACAAAGGCGTTAATATTCATCCCGGCACCTACCGAAGCAAATAAAACAACATCATTCTTTTTAAGCTCATGCTGTTCCAATTCTCCTTTCAAAATCATGGCCAGTAAAGAAGGAATGGTTGCCACACTGCTATTACCCAGTTTATGAATCACCATAGGCATGATATTTTCAGGAACAGGAACATTATACAATTGATAAAATCTGCTCACAATGGCTTCATCCATTTTTTCATTGGCCTGATGAATAATAATTTTATCCAATTCATTGATTGAGTATCCACTATTATCCAGACACTTTTTCATTGCCTCAGGAACATTTACAAGTGCAAATTCATATATTTTCCTCCCATCCATTTTAATATATCGGGTATCCGGACACTTCTCATTGTTATAAGATTTTCCAAAATATAAATAATCCTTTTCATTAAAAGTAAAAGATGCAGATAAATGAGATTTTATTCCAGATTCATCATCAGTATTAACTTCCAAAACAGCTGCTCCTGCACCGTCAGCATAAATCATACTATCTCTGTCATGAATATCCACAACACGGGAAAGTGTCTCAGCTCCAATTACCAGGCAACGCTTGGCAATACCTGCCTTAATAAATGCATTGGCTTGTATTATTCCCTCAATCCAACCGGGACATCCAAATAAAACATCATATGCAACACAGAAATTGTTTTTTATTCCCAATAAATGCTTCACCCGGGCAGCAAGGCTGGGTACCGTATCAGACTGGATAGTTCCAAAACGGACATCTCCAAAATTATGGGCAAATATAATATAGTCCAGTGTTTCAGGATCTATCCCTGCATTTTCTATAGCTGCCTGAGCTGCAATAAGTCCTAAATCTGAAGTTACTTGTGTACTATGTGCATATCTTCTTTCTTCAATGCCTGTGATTTTCTTTAATTTCTCTGTTATTGAAGCATTATTTTCTTTTAATAAAGCTCCTTCTTCATTGAGAAAAATATGCTTGTCAAAAAATAAATTGGTTATCATTTCAGATGGGATATAGTTCCCCACGCCAATAATTCTGGTCATCATCTTTATGTTATTTATCCTGCTCTACAACTCCTCAGGAATAATTCGTTAAATATAACGATAATACTTACTAATTAGTATAACAGACCGACTTAATATGCTAAAATTTTCAATAATTTATCCGCAAAATTTCTAAAAAAAGCAAAAAAGAGGATTCCAAAACCGGAATCCTCTTTTTTTATTTTCAATAGCTGAAAATTATACTTTCATAATTTCAGCTTCTTTTGTTTTAAGATGCTCATCGCAAAGCTTTACATACTTATCTGTATACGTCTGGATTTCTTCTTCCACACCTTTTACAACATCTTCAGAAATACCTTCCAGTTTCTTAAGTTCTTTCAAACCATCCTGTCTTGCATTCCTTATTGTTACTTTAGTATTCTCAGCTTCTACCTTAGCTTGTTTTGCTAATTCTTTTCTTCTTTCCTCCGTTAAAGGCGGTACATTAAGAATAATATTTTCTCCGTTATTAGAAGGTGCAAAACCTAGGTTTGAGTTAATGATCGCTTTCTCAATTGCATTGATTGCTGTTCTGTCCCAAGGTTGAATAGAGATGGTCATTGCATCTGGAACAGAAACATTGGCAACCTGGTTGATTGGAGTCATTGCTCCATAGTATTCAACCATTACATCCTGAACCATTGCTGTAGAAGCACGCCCTGCTCTAATTCTTTGAAATGCATGGTCAAGGTGCTTTACCGCTCCATCCATGTCATGTTTTACAGATTCTAATATTAGATCTAATTCTTCCATTATTATATTAAAGTTTGATAAATTGCACATTATGATAAATGATGATTGATAAAAGATAAATGACGCGTAATCGGTAATGAGCAATGAGTAATATTAACCTCTTAAGCTGTTATCGGCTACCTGTCATCTACTTGATTACAAATCAACTAAAGTACCTACGTTTTCTCCATCCACAATTTTCACTAAATTCCCATCTTTATTCATATCGAATACAATGATAGGTAACTTATTCTCGTGGCTCAAAGTAAAGGCAGTCATATCCATTACCTTAAGATTTTTCTCAAATACTTCATCGAAAGATAATGAATTATATTTTACTGCATCAGCATTTTTCTCAGGATCACTGTCATAGATTCCGTCTACTCTTGTTCCTTTAAGAATTACATCTGCCCCAATTTCGATCGCTCTCAATGTTGCAGCAGTATCTGTTGTAAAATAAGGGTTTCCTGTACCTGCACCGAAGATCACTACTCTTCCTTTCTCAAGGTGTCTTACCGCTCTTCTTTTGATGAAAGGTTCAGCCACTTTATCCATTTCTATCGCAGACTGAAGTCTTGTTTTGATCCCGGCATCCTCTAATGCTCCCTGCAGTGCCATACCATTAATTACAGTGGCTAACATTCCCATGTAGTCTCCCTGTACTCTGTCCATTCCTTTTGCAGCACCTGCAACACCACGGAAAATATTTCCTCCTCCAATGACGATCGCTACTTCACAGCCCTTTTCAACTACTTTTTTAATCTCGGCAGCATATTCCTGCAGTCTTTCGTTGTCAATACCGTATTGTCTGTTCCCCATTAAGGCCTCACCGCTAAGTTTTAGAAGGATTCTTTTATATTTCATCTTTTATTTTTAATAAGCTATTTATTAGAGTGGGTTTCCCCAAAATTTGATTTTGCAAATATAATCATTAAAAATATTGGTAAAAGAAAAATATTTAATTAGAAATAATGTAAGAAATATTTTGAAAAGTACGAAAAAGGATTATTTTTGCATTAATTATAAATTGAGTTGAAGAAAATTATCATTTTTTCATTATTTCTATCAGGAATTGTTTCTTATGCGCAAACAGGAACAAATGTGTATCCGTTCTTAAATGTACCTGTATCTGCAAGACAGGCTGCCTTGGGTGGAGATGCAATTTCGATAAGAGATTATGATGTTTCCTTTGCTATTGCAAACCCGGCCCTGTTAAATAAAGATTCAGACAAGCAGCTTTCTGTAAATGCTACTGCTTATCTTGCCGACTCCAAATACGGAACCATTGCTTATGCCAAAGACTTTGAAAATGGACATATGGCCACCATCAATGCAAGGTATATGAGCTATGGAAGTATTCCCAGAACAGATGAAAGCGGTTTCCAGGATGGAGAATATAAAGCTTCGGATGTAGCTGTCGGTGCCGGATATGCTTACCAGTTTGAAGAAGACTGGACCATTGGCGGAGGATTAAACTTCGTTACCTCAAAAATAGACAACTATACTTCTTCCGCAATCTCAGGAACTGCCGGAATTACGTATCATAATAAAAAGAACAAAGAAGTTCTTTCCCTTGTACTGAGAAACTTCGGTTTCCAGCTTAAATCATTCAACGGAACCCGTGAAAATCTGCCATTCAGAGTAGATGTAGGATATACCAGAATATTAAAGAACTTCCCTCTTGCCATTACCATTACGGCACACGATCTTCAGGAGTTTAATATTTCATCTGAATATAATAAGGATGGTCAGAAAGTGAATGCAGGAAGAAAAATTGCCGATCACTTCTCTTTAGGAGCAGAATTATTCCCGGAAAAAAACTTTAATATCAGACTGGGATATAATGTGAGAAGAGGAAATGAGCTTGCTGTAGCAGATCAGAGAAACTTTTCAGGACTTTCGGGAGGGTTTGGAATCAAGATTTCAAAATTCCGTATAGATTATGCTCACGTAAGATATCACAACTCCTCGAACGTCAATCAGATAGGGATTTCCATGGACCTTTCCAGCCACAGAGGAGAATAAAAAAATTCATAAAACCCTCTTAAAATTTCTTATTAATTCTTGATTTTCTAAAAAAAATCTTGAAATTTGCAGTATGAAAAAACCTGTAATAGCTATCGATGGGTACTCGTCTACCGGAAAAAGTTCTATCTCCAAAATCATTGCTGATAAGCTAGGACTTATTCACATGGATACAGGAGCACTTTACAGAGGAGTTACCTGGTTTGCTCTGCAACACTGTCTGAATGAAAAAAGCGAAATTGACCTGAAAACTTTATTTTCATCTTTGGATCAGGTCCATCTTGAATTTAAAAATAACGACGGAACACTCATTCTTTACCTTAATAATACGGATATCTCTATGGAAATCCGAACTCATCAGGTTTCAGATAATGTAAGCCTGGTGGCCAAGCAAAAGGAAGTAAGAGATTTTTTATTGCAGTCTCAACGTTCTTTGGCAGAAAAAGGCGGTGTCATCATGGATGGACGTGACATAGGGACAGTAGTTCTGCCAAATGCTGACTATAAGTTCTTCCTTACTGCCAGCATTGATGAAAGAACCAACAGAAGATTTCTTGAACTAAAAGGCCTTGGAATAGAAGCTGATAAAGAACAGGTAAAACAAAACCTTATTGAAAGAGATAAAATCGACAGTGAGCGTGAAATAGCACCTTTGAAGCAGGCTGACGATGCCATCGTGATCGACAACTCTGAGCTTACTAAAGAAGAAACCATTGAGCTGATCCTTTCTTATATCAAAAAGATTTAACAATTTTTAATAGGCACAAAGCCTCCTTTGGTATACAAATTGCAAGTTTTACCAGTGTAAAAACTAATCTATTATTAACTATTAAAAAACTTAAAATGTCTAAAAACGGAAAAAATACAGCAGGTATATTGGCGGGACTTCTTGCAGGTGCTGCAGCAGGTGTAATCTTAGGAATGCTATATGCACCTGAAGAAGGTAAAGAAACTAGAAAAAAGATCAAAACCAAAGCAAATGATCTAAAAGATCAGGCAAAAGACAAATACGGAGAGGTTTCTGAAAAAGTGAAAGACCAATATGGCAATATTTCTTCTACTTTTAAAGAAACAGCAAACAACGTAGCACATACTATGAAAGATGGGTATGATAAATACAAAGATCAGATTGTTTCTAAAACTGCAGATGTAGTAAAAGATGTAGAAGCAGAACTGAATGATCTTAAATCATAAGTAATTTATCTTTTTTAAGTAAATTACAGAAAGGAACTTTTGTGCGAAAGTTCCTTTTTTTGTAACTTTAAAAAAAAACAATGATAGAAACTATTAAAGAATACGCCTCGAAGAGAATAGACCTTCTTAAAATAGAAGCTACAGAAAAATCTTCTCTTTCTGCCGGGCTCATTACCTACTTTGTAGTACTGCTTGTTGCTTTTGCTTTTTTTATTATCCTTTTCAATTTTGGAATCGCTTTTCTTATTGGTAAAGCATTGGATAATTACTCCTACGGATTCTTAATTGTTGCAGCATTCTATGCTGTAGTAATGGCTTTTGTCATTGCATTCAAAAACAAGATTGTGAATACTGTTGCAGACCAGGTTATTAAATTTTTAAATCATTCAAGCCATGAGTAGAAAATATGAAAGTATCGTAGAATTAAGAAGAAAGAAAAAACTGCTTCAAGGTGAAATTAATGATCTGGAAAATCTTCTTACTTTTAAAAATACAAAAGAGAGCCTTAGTGCATTTACCAATGGCTTAAGTGATCAGTATCTTCAGGAAAAAGTAGACGAAGACGGCGATGAAAAAGTAGTTCTGAGAAAGGATGTCATTGCTAAGCAGCTTACTTCAGAGGTTAAAGATCTTTTCATCAGTAAAAATACAGCTGTGGGACTTGCGAATACAGCCTTCAAGGGAAATATTGCAGACGGCATTATCAAGTTGGGCGTTACCGCTATCGTTGGTAACTACGCCAAAAAGAATATGAAAAGTTCTAATTGGAAGAATAAGCTGGTAGGAGCCGCATTGATCTACCTCGCTCCTATTGCCCTTAAATATGTAAGAAAAAAATTGGAAGTATATCAGAAAAATAAAAGTGTTTCCAGTATGGAACAATTAATATAAGAAATCAGGGCTTAGGATGCAGAAAATAATTTTCACTCCCTAAGCCCTGATTTTTTTTGCTGTACTTCTTTATTTCGAAAATAACTGTCCTAAAATAATCCCGGCAGCCATTGATACATTCAGGCTTTCTGTAGACTGGGATTTTCCAAACCTTGGAATACTGATACATTTCTGCAAAAGCTTTTCCGTTTCCGGTCTCATTCCGTTTCCTTCGTTGCCTAGAATCAGGTTGATTTTTTCAGGTTTTTCAAATGTATAGATGTTTTCTCCATCCATATCTGTTCCGATATTTACGTTTTCTGTCTTAGAAAGATATTCCACAAGATCTGTATAAACGATGTTTACTCTTGTAAAAGATCCCATCGTTGCCTGAATTACCTTTGGATTATAAAAATCCACTGTATCTTCACTACAGATAATCTGTTCTATTCCAAACCAGTCTGCCAACCGGATAATCGTTCCCAAATTACCGGGATCCTGAATCCCATCCAAAACCAATTGTACTTTCTTATCCGCCCAGGTTTCCTGTTGATCCAGATAACACACGGCAACAGAATCTTTTGGGGTTTTAAGAAAGCTGATTTTTTTTAACTCATTTTCAGAGATATGAGTAATAGGGATATCAGTACGGTCCAATTTTTGTGGATCGGTTGATAATATTTCTTTAACTTTAAAGTTAGAATTGAAAAGTTCACAAATGATTTTATTACCTTCAACCAAAAACAAATTGTATTTTTGTCTGAACTTCTTTTTATCTAAAGATTGTAAAACTTTTATTGTATGAGCTGTAAGCATTATAAGAATTCTCCTCAAAAATATTATAAAATTATCTCATTTGCAACATTTGTTGGTCTCCTTTATGCGTGTAGTACCACAAAAAAAGTTCCGGATGGTGGATATCTGCTTACTAAGAACAACTTTGAGTTCGAGGATAAGAAAGAATTTTTTGATGAAGAATTAAAAGATTACGTTCAGCAGAAGCCCAATAAAAAGCAATTTCTTTTCATGCCGTTAGGTCTTATGTTTTATAACATGGCCAATCCAAAATACGATACGATCCTTAATGAATATATGACGTATCCCCGTGAAATGAGAGATCAGAAACTGAGAGACTCATTATTTATCAGGTATAATATGAAAAGCAGTGTCGGAAAAAACCTTTTCTTCGACCGTTTATTGCATAGCTGGGGCTCTCCGCCTGTCATTTTAGATCAGACCAGAAGCGAAAAAAGTATAGAATCTATTAAAAAAAGGCTTACGTACCGGGGCTTTTGGGATTCAGAAGTAAAATACAGACATGATATAGACTCAGCTTCCAAGAAAGCAGCAGTAAAGTATTTTATAAAACACAATGATCCTACCTATATTAAAGATTATTTTTTTAATATTCCTGATCAGGGGATAAAACAGGTCTATAACTATCATCTGAATAAAACCCTTATAAGATCAGGACAGGTTCTTGATCAGACTGTTCTTGAAAAAGAGGTAACAAGAATTACAGACCTGATGAGAGAGTCCGGATATTATAAATTCAACAATACGAATGACGAGGTTTATTTTGTTGCAGATTCTTTAAAAAGTAAAAAACAGGTTCCTGTCACTTTGGAAATTCATAAAGATTCTTTAGATCGCCCTTATAAGAAAGCCACTTTTGGAAATATTGATGTTGCGATCGTAGATGAAGCCAGCGATTTTCCTAAGAATACCGTTAAAGACAGCTTAAGAAGAATAAGGTTCCATAAAATGAATGATAAATACAAAACATCATCATTATGGAAAACCATCATTGTAGACAGTAAGCAGCCTTATGATCAGCAAAAACTGGATGTGACTAAGAGAAATCTTATGACCATGAACAATTTCAGTATCGTAAAGGCAAGAGACTCTTTAAGACAGGGAGGTATCACTTCCCCTAATGACAGTATTGTAGATGTTTTATATATACTGAAACCACTTCCTAAGTATGAACTTAAAGTAGGAACAGATCTTAATTATTCTCAGATCCTGAATCTGGGAATCTCTCCTTCTGTGGACCTTACTACCCGAAATATTTTCAAAGGGGCAGAAAACCTTTCTACAAGTCTTTCCGGCACATTTGGATCTATTGCAAGTACAGAAAATAATGATAAGAGAGTATTGGCGTATGAAATATCCGCTCAGGCATCACTAAACTTTCCGAGATTACTATTACCATTTAATTATTATAAATTCATCCCCAAAAGATATACCCCTACTTCATCTATTTTGTTGGGAGCATCTATCCAGAATAATATTGGATTGGGAAGGGTTAACTTTAATACGGGATTAAATTATCAGGCCACAGTAAATGAACAGGTGTATCATAAACTTACCCTCTTCAATACCCAGATCAGTTTAACGAAAAATAAGAATGCTTATTATGATTATTTCGTTAATGATGGAGTGGTAAGGGACGAAATATTTAATGACTATTTTGCTAATTACCCCAACATTGGAACTGATTATAAATCAGGGAAACTTACAGGGGATGCTGTCACTGAAGAAATCCTTAATAATAAAGGATATCAGGATGGTCTTAATCAGCAGGGTCAGGATCTCTTTACAACATTCAGAGGAACTCTTATTAACAAAGAAAGACAGACGGAAGATGTCTTTATTTCTTCCATGATCTATAATTTTGTTTACAACGAAATTGGTAAAAAAGATTATCCTAATGCATTTTATTTTAATGGTAAAGTAGAACTTGGTGGTAATATTTTAAGTTTGTTCAATAAGAAAAGTAATGATGGAGGACTGGTTACAGCACCTCAGAAAACCATCTTTGGAATTCCTTATGCCCAATTCGTAAAATTCGACATTGACACAAGAAAATATTTTAAATTCAATGGTAACCAGACGTTAGTTCTTCGACAGTTTATTGGAGTGGGTATTCCATATGGAAACTCTAAAGATATGCCTATTATCAAGTCTTATTTCAATGGTGGTTCCAATGATATCAGAGCCTGGGTAGCATTCGGAGGATTAGGTCCTGCTGACTCTCAGGTGGACGAAAGAGTACGTGCATACATGACCAATGATGTAAAACTGACAACCAATATAGAATACAGAATTCCATTTAATAACATGTATGAAGGAGCCATTTTTACAGATATAGGGAATACCTGGAGCCTTCGAAATCACAATGATGCTCATGAGGATCAGTTTAAATTCAATAAATTCCTGAGCCAAATGGGTATTGGTAGTGGATTTGGGATAAGAGTAAATGTAGCCTATATTACTTTGAGAATAGACCTTGCCTATAAGATCTTTGATCCAAACAAGCCCGAAGGAGACCGTTGGAGATTCAAAACACTGCAGCCTTTCAAACCTACTGTTAACTTTGCCTTCGGATATCCTTTCTAATCCGGAGAAACTCCAAGAATAAAATATACTACAGCAATAACACGGGCGAGGACTTCCCTCGCCTGATTTCTGTAGAAACTTTCAGGCTTCGTTACATCCTGTGCATCAAACCCCAAAGCATTCATATCATTATTTCTTGCAAAAAATAAGGCCCGAAGATTATGGTATCCCTGGGAAACAATAATGACGTTTTTCTTCTTATAAACATCTTTACAGCGAAGAATACTTTTATAGGTATTAAAGCCTTTCGGATCTTCAATAATAATATCTCCAGGAACTCCCTCCTGGTAGACCAGATAATTCTTCATGGCAGCAGGCTCATTATAACCTTTACTTTTTTCACCGCTTACAATAATTTTCTTGATCTTTCCATGATGGTAAAGAAGAGCTGCAGCATCCATCCTTTTCGTAAAATATGGGTTGGAAAGACCTGATCTCATCTTTGGAGAGGTTCCCAATACCAATGCAATTTCTCTTGGTGGAATTTTTGAAATTTTGGTATAAGTACGGCCGTTGGTGAGTCCGAAAACCCACACATTACAGAAGCATATCATTAAAATCCCCAATTCTAATGATACAAATCCCAGGTTAAATATGTTCCTAATAATTCTCAACTAAGATCAAAGTTAAGCTTTATTTTTTTACTTTTCACTATTGACATGCAAGCTAATATATGCCCCTGTCCTTCTTCTTTTTCGGTAAGATATTCATTTTCCAGCAGTTCCACTTCTCCTTCATCCAAAGAACATTCACAACTTCCGCAGATTCCGGATTTGCATGAGTAAGGAACCGGAAATTTCTGAAGCAAAAGTTGCTGCAGAATTCTATCCTTATTATCAGGAAGTTGGGTTGTATATTTTTTTCCGAGCATCGTAAATTCTACCTCTATATTTTCAATAAGCGGAAATTCTTTTTCTACAGGATAAATATCATCATTATATTCTTCAAAAAGCTCAAAATGAATATTTCTTTTTGGAATTCCGTGATGATAGCAGGCGTTTGCCAACGTTTTAATCATTTCCCCTTTTCCACAGATTAGAACTTCGTCTACAGCATCCCAGATCGTAGATTCTTCATCTGTATCATCCAGGTGAAGGATCTGATTGATAATTAAGTTTAATTTCTTTTCATCTAATCTGCCATAGAAAAACTGATCAGCTGTTTTCTCCTGAGAAAAGAAGTAAAAAATCTGAAGTCTGTCTCCACAGGTTCTGGCAAGATTATCCAACTGATCTCTGTAGATGAGATCATCTGAACTTTTATTCCCAAAGAATAAAAACAGTCTTGTTCTCGGTTCGTTATGAAGGATATTCTTAAAATGACTTAAGATAGGAGTAATTCCAATACCGGCAGCAAAAGCAACTATAGTTCTGAATTCGTTGGGCTTAGATACTATAGTAAATCTGCCTGCGGGTTCACTTATCATTAATTCATCCCCTTCCCCATAGTTTTGAAACAGCTGAGAAGTAGCTCCATCAGGAGAATTAACCTTTATTCCCAAACATATTTTCCCTTCATAAGGAGCCGAAGTCATTGAATAATCATTAATAACTTCTTTTCCATGCGATAGGAATTTTACACTAACGAACTGCCCGGCATCAAACTTGAAATTTTCTTTCAGATTCTCCGGAATATCGAGCTCCAGAGAAAAAGTATTTTTGGTCAGCTCTACCTTTTTCGCTATTTTTAACGGATGAAACTGTATCAGTTTCCCTTTATAGATTTGTTGTTCCATACTTCAATTCAAAAATAGATAAAAAATAATTTATGAAGAAGATAATTTTATCCACGTTGATCCTGACAGCTCTTTACAGCTGTAAAAAAGAAACTTCAAAAGCTGAAGACAACACTCCTGTTACGGATTCAGTTACTGCAAATCCAAACACAGCAGATCAGGTAAGTACGTATATTCCCAAAGAACTTTCTCCTGAAAATGTAGGTCAGCATTTAGCTAAAAATAATGACACTTTATATGTTACCAATTTCTTTGCAACATGGTGTGGTCCTTGTATCAGAGAAATTCCAAGTTTTAAAAATAAAATGGAGGAATTAAAAGACAAGCCTGTAAAATTCACCTTTGTAAACCTTGATGACAAAGCAGAATGGGATACTGCAGTGAAAGATTTTGTAGCAGAGCATAATCTTGGAGCCAATGTTATTCTGCTGGATGGACAAAAATTAGATCCGAATTTCTTTTCCAAAAACTTTAAACAATGGGATGGTGGTTCAATTCCTTTTACCTTTATGAGAAAAGGAAGTCAAACGGATGAATATCTTGGTATGATGACCGAAGAAGTATTGAACTCTAAAATCAATGCTTTTCTAAAATAAAATATACATCTTTCTGAATCATGTCAAAAAGATTTAAGGTCCTGTGTTTATTGTTAACTATTGCAATCATTGGAGGCGCAATTGTTAATCTGAACACAGGATTTTTAAGCTTAAGCCTTCAGGATTTCTTTCAGGATTCTTCCCAAAGTCAAATTGCTGAAATTCGTATTAACAGAGTTTTTGTTATGCTATTGGCTGGAATTTCAATTCCTACCTCCGGATTTCTGATGCAGGAATATTTTCAAAATCCATTAGCCGGACCTGATATTCTAGGCATCACCTCTGTAGCCAGCCTATCGGTGGCATTTTATATTTTCTTCTCTCATAATATTCTGCTTCCTGAATTTCTGCAAAACAGTTTTCTTAGTCTATCAGCTATTGGAGGAAGTTTGTTATTGATGCTCGTTCTGTTATCCATGTCCAATAAATTTCAGGATAAATCTTACCTGATTATTTTCGGATTTCTGGTGTCTGCTTTTGCCGGAGCCATCGTTTCCCTGTTACAGTTTTATGCAGAGAATCAAAGTCTGAAAAACTATATTTTATGGTCTTTCGGAGCTAATAATATGGTAACGAGGAATCAGATCTATGTTTTATCAGCTTTAGTATTGATAGGATTATTTTTCTGTTTTAAATCTATAAAACCATTAATTGGAAATTCATTGGGAACTTCATATGCACAAAGTTTAGGAGTTAATCTGAAGCATTTAAAACTTCTAATCATCGTAGCCTCGTCCCTACTTTCTGCCTCTATTACTGCTTTTTTAGGGCCTATTCTTTTTATTGGGATAATTGTTCCTCACTTTTGCCGATTGATTTACAATCCTGCAAAATTATGGCAGCAATGGATCTTGAATATGTTTCTGGGAATGTTGGTTATGCTGATCTTCTCTGTGATTGCAGAAAAAACGCAGATCCCATTGAATGTGATAAGTTCTGTTTTTGGAATTCCTGTGATTTTACTCATGCTTTTGAAGCAGAATAAAGTGTGATTTTTGTTGGAAACGCGAAGACGCAAGTTTTTCTATCTGTACATAGCTTTAAATCGCTTGGAGATGTTTACGAATAATTTCATACCTTTCTAAATATTTATTAATAATGGTAAAATTTTTCACTTTATGTCATTTCCATAGGAATCTAAACTACACTTTGGAGAGATACTTTTAGCATGACGAAAATAGCCTGAAAAACAAACTCAGTTATTAAATCCCCAATAGTAATTCAAACTATGAAAATTAGAATATCCCAAAAACAATTGATTATTGCACACATAGCTTTGTTTGCAATAAGTTTTGCTTTTTTGGAGTATTCTAAAATGTTCAGAATGAATGAAGAATTACATTGGATTTATTCTTGGGGCCATAACTGGTGGCTGATGGTTGCTTTTCCCTGCCTTTTTTTGGGGTCTCTCATTTTAGGAGGCTATAGTTTATGGAAAATCAATAAAAATAAACTTCTATATTTCTTATTTAGCATTCTTCCTTTTATTATTTTTTTAACTCTCCTTTCTTTTTAAACATGCACCTACAGATCAAACAAGCTAACATAGGATACAATAAAACATTAATTTCAAATGCCAATGCAGGATTGAAACTTGGTGATGTCTGCTTGTTGATTGGAAATAACGGAGTTGGAAAAACAACTTTAATCAAATCTATTCTTCACCAGATTTCATTATTGGGTGGAGAAATCTTAATTAATAGCAAGAATGTAAAAAAACTGTCTGTAAAAGAAATTGCAGAGAATATTGCTATTGTGTTTTCAAAGTCTGTTGTTCCACAGCATTATACAGTTGAGGATCTTATTTCGTTGGGAAAATACATCTACTACCCTTTTTATTTTGAATTAAAAAAGGAAGATCGTGAAGAGATAGCCCATATTATTGAAGAACTGGATCTTGAACAATATAAATATACGCTCCTTAAGAATCTTTCGGATGGAAACCTTCAGAAAGCATTTATCGGACGTGCCATCACCCAGAACTCCCCTGTCATTATTCTGGATGAGCCTACCACCCATTTGGATGAAAAAAATAAGATTATTATCCTTAAAACTTTAAGGAGACTGGCCAAGGAACAGAATAAACTTATTCTGTTTTCTTCACACGACTGGCGCCTGGCTAAGGAATTTGCAGATAAAATATGGTATGTAAAAGATTCACAGCTTCATTCAGGAATTGTGGAAGATATATTACTTCAGCATAATGAACTCACCAATGCCTCATTATTTCAAATGAACGAGAGTTTTATTCCACCAAATATCTCTGCACCACAGGTTCAGAAGGAAATGCTCTATTCTTTGCTTCAAAAAAACTTCTCAAAAGACCTTTCTTCTCTTAATTTTGAATTTCAGGATGGCTTTTGGGTAATTACTAACGATTCGTTGAAACAACAATGCGAATCCTTTGAAGAAATCATAAATTTCATTGGAAACATTTACTAATCAATAGTTTTCTTTACTTATTTCATATACTATGCATGCATAGTATTATGCAAATCATACAATTTAACTCATTTATTATCAGATTATTAACAAAATTTAACGTTAACAAATACTATGCATGCATAATATTTACTAAATTTGGGTAAAACCATTGGCGCAAAAATGATGGATAATAATAAGGAAAAAATAGAAAACGTAGATTTAATTTTAAAACAGACCTGGTTGGCTGTTTCTAAAATGTACACAGAATTGGCTCAAGAACATGATTCCACGGCAGTACAAGCACTTACCCTTCTTAAAATTGATCCCAAAGAAGGAACGCGAAGTACGAATCTTGGACCTAAAATGGCCATAGAACCCACTTCCCTAACGAGAATCATTAAACTTCTGGAAGATAACGGATACATCTATAAGGAGAAAACCACCACAGATAAAAGAGAGGTGATTATCAAACTTACAGACAAAGGCTTAAACTCCAGAAATATGTCTAAGGAAGTTGTTGTCAATTTCAATAAAAAAGTAATGGAAAAGATCAGCCCGGAAAAGATGGATACTTTTAAAGATGTGATGACTGAGATTATGAAGATTGCAAATGAACTCCTCAATAACAGAAAATAAATTATCATGAACTGTATGGTTCATGTAACCTTATAAATAATAAAAAAATAGATATGAAAAGAAGAATCAAACATGTAACGGTTCTTGGTTCAGGAATTATGGGTAGCGGTATCGCAGCTCACTTCGCCAACATTGGTGTGGAAGTGTCACTTTTGGATATTGTACCTTTTGAATTGTCTGAAGCTGAACAGAAAAAAGGTTTGACTAAAGAAGATAAGGCAGTAAGAAACAGAATTGCTACCGAAAACTTCGAAAAACTGAAAAAAGCAAGCCCTGCACTTCTTTATTCACCAAAGTTTGCAGATAGAATCAAAGTCGGAAACTTCGATGATGATTTACCAAAAATTAAAAATACAGACTGGATTATTGAAGTAGTAGTAGAAAGACTTGACATTAAAAAGTCTGTATACGAAAAAATTGAACAGTTCAGAAAACCGGGAACACTAATTTCTTCCAATACTTCAGGGATTCCAATCCACTTCTTGACAGAAGGAAGAAGCGAAGATTTCAAAAAATACTTTGCAGGAACTCACTTCTTCAACCCGGTAAGATATCTTCCTCTTCTTGAGATTATTCCAACAAACGATACAGACCCGGAAATCATAGACTTCTATATGAACTATGGTGCTAAATTCTTAGGTAAAACAACCGTTTTAGCAAAAGATACTCCTGCATTTATTGCAAACAGAATTGGGGTATTCTCTATGATGGATCTTCTTCACAATGTACAGAAACTAGGACTTACCGTTTCTGATGTTGATAAATTAACAGGTCCGGTAATTGGTCGTCCAAAATCTGCAACTTTCAGAACTGCTGATGTTGTAGGTCTTGATACTTTGGTAATGGTAGCCAACGGTGTTCGTCAAAGCGGTGCTGAAGCGAATGACTTTAACGATGTATTTGCTCTTCCTGCTTATATCCAGAAAATGATGGATAATAAATGGTTAGGTTCAAAAACAGAACAGGGATTCTATAAAAAAGTGAAAAACGCAGAAGGTAAATCTGAAATTCACGGATTAAACCTTGACACATTAGAATATGAGCTTCAAGGAAAATCTTCATTCCCTACATTAGAATTAACAAAAGCTATTGATAAGCCAATCGACAGATTCAAAGTATTGATCGGTGGTAAAGATAAAGCTGGTGAACTTTACAGAAAATCATTAGGCGCATTATTCGCTTATGTTTCTCATAAAGTTCCTGAAATTTCTGACGAAGTTTACAAAATTGACGACGCTATGAGAGCTGGTTTCGGATGGGAAAATGGTCCATTTGAAATCTGGGATGCTGTAGGTGTTCAGAAAGGTATTGAATTGGCTAAAGATGCCGGATATGAAGTTTCTGACTGGGTTAAAAATGTAGAAACATTCTACAAAGTTAACGATGAAGGACAGAGTATTTATGTTGACAAAAATTCAGGAGAATATAACAAAATTCCTGGACAGGATGCTTTCATTATTCTTGATAATATCAGAAAAAATAAAACACTTTGGAGTAATTCAGGTTCAGCCATTCTTGATTTAGGTGATGGTATCATCAACTTTGAGATCCGTTCAAAAATGAACTCTTTAGGAGGTGAAGTTTTAGATGGATTAAACAGAGCTATTGACTTAGCAGAAAAAGAATATGACGGATTAGTAGTAGGAAACCAAGGCGCAAACTTCTCTGTAGGAGCTAACCTTGCCATGATTCTTATGATGGCTATTGAGCAGGATTGGGATGATTTGAATATGGCCATTGCTTATTTCCAGAAATCGATGATGCGAGTGCGTTACTCTTCTATTCCTGTAGTAGTTGCTCCTCACGGAATGACCTTAGGAGGTGGATGCGAAATGACAATGCATGCAGACAGAGTGGTTGCCGCAGCAGAAACTTACATCGGACTGGTTGAAACCGGAGTGGGCGTAATTCCTGGTGGTGGTGGTACTAAAGAACTTGCCTTAAGAACTTCCAGAGAATTCCACAGCGATGATGTTAAAAACAACAGGCTTCGTGATGCTTTCATGAATATCGCTATGGGTAAAGTAGCTACTTCAGCATATGAAGCTTATGATATGGGAATCCTTGAAAAAGGAAAAGACATTGTTTCTGTAAGCAAAAACAGACAGATTGCCGAAGCTAAAAAGGTGGCAAAACTATTAGCTGAACAGGGATATACTCAGCCTATCGAACAAAAAGTGAAAGTTTTAGGTAGAGATGCATTAGGAATGTTCTATGTAGGAACAGACCAGATGTTAACAGGAAAATACATCTCTGAACATGATAAGAAAATTGCTGATAAGTTAGCTAATGTATTGGTAGGTGGAAACTTATCTGAGCCAACAGTGGTTACTGAGCAATACTTATTGAATCTTGAAAGAGAAACATTCCTTCAGCTTTGTGGTGAAAGAAAAACTTTAGAGAGAATTCAGTATATGCTACAGAATGGGAAGCCATTAAGAAACTAACGGGGAGCTCCGTAGGAGCGAACTGTTAATAGCTATTGAATAATTTTAAAAGATTAGAGAGCCTTGTAGAGGCGACCTGTTAGATTTTATGGCCAATACCTATACACAGATTTATATTCAAATTGTCTTTGCAGTCAAAGGAAGACAAAACCTGATTTCAAAAGAAAACAGAGAAGAATTACATAAATTGATTACAGGTATCGTTTCCAATAGAAATCAAAAATTATTCGCAGTTTTTGCAATGCCAGACCATGTGCACATTCTCATAAGTATGAATCCGACACAGTCAGTTTCAGATTTAGTAAGAGATATTAAAGCTGGGTCTTCAAAATTCATCAATGAAAAAGGATGGATAAATGGAAAATTCAATTGGCAGGAAGGATACGGAGCCTTCTCTTATTCTAAAAGTAGTGTTGATCCAGTGGTGAAATATATTTTAAACCAGGAGGAACATCATAAAAAGAAAACTTTTAGAGAAGAATATCTGGATTTGATGTCAAAATTTGAAATTGAATATGATCCAAAATATCTATTTGAATGGATTGAAGATTAACAGGTCGCTCCTACGGAGCTCCACAGATTGCAAAAAAGCATAACCAAATATCTATGAACAGTTTACCTCTATGAGGCAAAAATCTTTCAAAAACAATTTAATTAAACAAAAAATGAAAACAGCATACATCGTAAAAGGATTCAGATCAGCAGTAGGAAAAGCACCAAAAGGTTCCCTGCGTTTTACACGTCCTGACGTAATGGCAGCTACCGTTATTGAAAAATTAATGGCTGAGCTTCCGCAATTAGATAAAAACAGAATTGATGACCTTATTGTAGGAAATGCAATGCCTGAGGCAGAGCAAGGATTAAACGTTGCCCGTTTAATTTCCTTAATGGGTTTAAATACAGATAAAGTTCCGGGAGTAACCGTAAACAGATACTGCGCATCAGGAAGTGAGGCTATTGCCATTGCTTCTGCAAAAATTCAGGCTGGTATGGCAGATTGTATCATCGCTGGTGGTACAGAATCTATGTCCTATATCCCGATGGGAGGTTATAAGCCGGTTCCTGAAACAGATATCGCTAAAACAAACCCTGATTATTACTGGGGAATGGGTTATACTGCAGAAGAGGTAGCAAAACAGTATAATATTACAAGAGAAGAACAGGACCAGTTTGCTTTTGAGTCCCACATGAAAGCTTTAAAAGCAAATCAGGAAGGTAAATTTGCCAATCAGATTGTTCCAATCCCTGTAGAGTATAATTTCCTTGATGAAAACCAGAAGATTCAGACTAAGAAATTTGATTTCTCTGTGGATGAAGGTCCAAGAGCAGATACTTCTCTTGCTGGTTTGTCTAAGCTTAGACCTGTTTTCGCTAACGGAGGAAGTGTAACTGCCGGAAACTCTTCTCAGATGAGTGATGGAGCTGCTTTCGTTATGGTTATGAGCGAAGAAATGGTAAAAGAATTAGGTCTTCAACCTGAAGCAAGATTAGTAGCCTATGCTGCTGCCGGTCTTGAACCAAGAATTATGGGTATGGGACCCGTTTATGCTATTCCAAAAGCATTAAAACAGGCAGGTCTTGAACTAAAGGATATCGATTTGATCGAACTAAACGAAGCATTTGCATCACAATCAGTGGCTATCAAAAAAGAATTAGGCTTAAATCCTGATATCTTAAACGTAAACGGAGGAGCCATCGCTCTTGGTCACCCACTAGGATGTACAGGAACTAAACTAACAGTTCAACTTCTTGACGAAATGAGAAGACGTGGTAACAAATACGGAATGGTTTCGATGTGCGTGGGAACAGGGCAAGGAGCAGCAAGTATTTTTGAACTACTATAAATAGATGAATAGTCTCAAAAAATAATAAAAAAATAAAATAATATATGGCTACATTAAAAGGAGGTGAATTCCTAATCAAGGAAATTCCTGCAAACGAAATTTTCAGTATTGAAGAACTGAATGAAGAACAAAAAATGCTTCGTGATTCAGCGAAGGAATTTATAGATAGAGAGGTGGTGCCTCAAAGAGAGCGTTTCGAAAAGAAAGATTACGCGTTTACTGAAGAAACAATGCGTAAGCTTGGTGATATGGGAATGCTGGGAATTGCAGTTCCTGAAGAGTACGGAGGTCTTGGAATGGGCTTTGTAACAACGATGCTGGCTTGTGATTACATTTCAGGAACTACAGGATCATTGGCAACAGCTTATGGAGCGCACACCGGAATTGGAACCCTGCCTATCGTCCTTTACGGAACTGAAGAGCAAAAGAAAAAATATCTTCCGGACTTAGCAACAGGAACAAAATTCGGAGCTTATTGCTTAACTGAGCCTGATGCAGGTTCAGATGCGAACTCTGGAAAAACAAGAGCTAAGCTTTCTGAAGATGGAAAACATTATATCATCAACGGACAGAAAATGTGGATATCAAATGCAGGTTTTGCTGATACATTCACTTTATTTGCAAAAATTGATGATGATAAAAACATCACCGGTTTTGTAATCAACCGTTCTGAATTGGAAAACCCTGAAAGCTTAACTTTCGGTGAAGAAGAGCACAAATTGGGTATTCGTGCATCTTCAACGCGTCAGGTTTTCTTCAATGACATGAAAGTTCCTGTAGAGAATCTTTTAGGAGAAAGAAACAATGGTTTCAAAATCGCTTTAAATGCATTGAACGTAGGCCGTATCAAATTAGCAGCAGCTTGTTTAGATGCACAAAGAAGAATCTTAAACCACTCTATCCAATATTCTAACGAAAGAAAGCAGTTTGGAGTTTCTATCGCCACTTTTGGAGCAATCAGAAAGAAGATTGCTGAAATGGCAACCGGAGTTTTCGTAAGTGAAGCCGGTTCTTACAGAGCAGCGAAAAATGTTCAGGATAAAATTGACGAATTGGTAGCAGGCGGAATGGACCACCAGGCTGCAGAGCTTAAAGGTGTTGAAGAATTCGCTGTAGAATGTTCTATCCTTAAAGTATTTGTTTCTGATCTTGCACAGCATACTGCTGATGAAGGTATCCAGGTGTATGGAGGAATGGGATTCTCTGAAGATACTCCGATGGAAGCTGCATGGAGAGATTCTAGAATTTCAAGAATCTATGAAGGGACTAACGAGATCAACAGATTATTAGCAGTAGGAATGCTTATTAAGAGAGCAATGAAAGGTGAATTAGACCTTTTATCCCCTGCAATGGCAATCAGCAAAGAATTGATGGGTATTCCTTCATTTGAAGTTCCAGATTATTCAGCATTCATGAGTGAGGAAAAAGCAATCATCGCTAACCTTAAGAAAGTATTCCTTATGGTTTCCGGAGCAGCTCTTCAAAAATATATGATGGATATTGAAAAACAGCAGCACTTATTGTTGAATGCTTCTGAAATCCTAAACCAGATCTATATGGCAGAATCTACAGTATTAAGAGCTGAGAAACACTTCTCTCCTGATTCTGTAGAAGCAGCTATGGCTCAATTGAACCTTTACAAAGCTGTTGAGAAAATCACCGTAGCAGCTAAAGAAGGAATTATTTCTTTCGCTGAAGGAGATGAACAGAGAATGATGCTTTCCGGATTAAGAAGATTTACAAAATACACTAACAATCCAAATGTAGTAGCACTAACTGAAAAAGTGGCTGCTCACTATATTGATAAAGGAGCTTATTAGTCTTTATAACATAAATTTGATTTCAAAACGTCCCATTTTTGGGGCGTTTTTTCGTTTAAAATTCGATTACATAATGCTTATAGACCATCACTCACATTCATATTTTAACGATTGTTCTTTAACCTTCAAAATGATTTATTCTATGTATATTTAAATATAGTTTTCCTATAACCAGGTTTTTATCCACAGTCATTAATTATGAAAACAACTCTTCTCATCGCCGCTCTCCTAATTTCAGCCTGTAACTGTAAGGAATCAAAAAGCATCAATAAATCGAATCCTCAGACAGGGATATGCGCCTGTGAAAAGATAAATAACAACGAAACCATTGTATATGCAACCAATATACATATAAAAAAAGATGCTGAAAACAGTCTATTGGAGTTCCGGTGTGCATCTATACTTATCGGAACAGCATCAGTAAGTGATATCAGTGGTAATAATGAACATTGTGAAGCCATGTATAGCATTCAATGTGTATCATCAGTAAATAAAGAGCTGCAACTATCAACAAATTTCAAATATTTTACAGACAAATTACAATCGAAGGATATGTTTTTTGAAGATTTAAAAAATAATGAAGATGATTATTTTGAATTTAGACTGGCTCCGGACAGAAAAATCATTTCTATTTCAAGATTAAATATTCATTAAAATCTGATATGTAATTACTCCATTCTTTTTATCAGAAAAAATGTTTTATAAATATTTATAAAAAAGTACAGTTTTAATAAATCAATTACAGACTGAATAACAGATGATTTAATATTTTTTTCCTAATTTTATTATAACTAAACACCATTAATTCAAAATACAAACCTATGGGAAAATTTATTATTTCTAAAAGAGCCAATGGCGATTTTCAATTCAACCTTAAGGCCGGAAACGGTCAGGTCATCTTAACAAGTCAGGGATACGGTACAAAACCATCCTGCGAAAACGGAATCAATTCTGTAAAAACCAATTCACAGGAAGATGCCAAATATGAAAGGAATACCGCCAGAGATGGAAGATGTTACTTTAATCTTAAGGCTGGAAATGGGCAGATCATTGGAACAAGCCAGATGTATGAAACGGATAACGGCATGGAAAACGGGATAGAATCTGTAAAAAACAATGCTCCCAGCGCTTCTGTGGAGGATCAAACAGATTTGTAGAATAATCTTAAATAATCTCAATAAAAATGTCTTATTTTTTTAAGGCATTTTTTATTTTTGTACTCTATTTTCATAGAAAAGATGACAAAAGAAGAATTACTAAATAAAGCAATAAAGATTGCCGATAAGGCTCATAAAGGACAAACGGACAAATACCATGCTCCTTATATAGGACATGTAATGCGTGTAATGGAATACGGTAAAACAATCGATGAAAAAATTGTTGGGGTATTACATGATGTTGTAGAAGATCATCCGGTGGAATTCAGTCTGGATTATTTAAGAAGCGAAGGATTTCCGGAATACATGATCTTTGCAATCAGCTGCCTTACCAAGTTTGATCCGGAAGAAGATTATGATGATTTCATTAAACGAACAGAAAGATCTCTGCTTTCTGTTGCCGTAAAGATAAACGATCTGCGTGATAATATGGACCTTAGAAGAGTAAACCGAGAGCTTACTCCTAAGGACATTAAAAGGTTTAATAAATATCTTAAAGCTTATCGTTATCTGGTGGAGAAGTATTAATCTGCACCTGGGAAATCATACGTTTTTACATGATGACCGGTATCATCAATGTTGATATTCAGAGCCAGATAAATAAAATGTAAATTTTTATTTCCTTTTGCTTCAAATTCACGTTGCCAAAGATATCCGGTTGCTATTCCAAAATAATCATCGATCTGATAGCCGAAACCACCATAGACTCTGTTTCTGGCAAAAGTAGGCTTCATCGGGGTTACGAAGAAAATCTCATCATAAGCATTGGCAAAAACAGTTCCTTTCTCTATAGTTTTGGAATTTAAAGGTACGCTTACATTCAGACGGTAACGGTAACGCATCCTTTGAGAAGTATTATCGCTTTGAGGCTCATAAAACCAGCTTTTTTCCACACGGAAACGGTTTTCAAATTTCACGATGCCTTTTTTAATGTCAATGACATCCTGAAGCCATACCCTGAATTCTTCCCTGCTTAATTTATGATCTTTATAGTTAACATATCTTCCAAGTCCCACAAATGGTTTGTGATTCTTGGTAAGATTATATCCTACCCCTCCTTTTATTTCATAATAATCCGGATACGAATATTCCTCGTTACCTCGCAATTGGCCTTCTCCATATAAGAAAAACTTGGGATGAAACTTATAGGTTAAAGTCACTGCATTGAAGCTGGAAATATGTTCCTGAGCTTTAAAGAAAGAAAGACTAAGAAGTAGACCTAAACCTAAAAAACGTTTCATAAAAAATTTTTGCAAATGTAATTTTTTTAACAATTTATTAATATTAACTTTCATTAATATTGAATTAACACTTACTTCATATTAATTGTATATGAAAAACCAATATGGAACCATCTTTGTGGCATTTCCACTCCAAAAGCTTCCGTATATTTCGTATTGGTAATATTATTTACCAGAACATAAACAGAATAGTCTTTTCTGCTAAAGCTTAATTTATCATCCACAAGCTGATAGCTGCCTAAACTCTGTCTCTGATTGTATCGATAAACAACCTCATTCGTGAAAGAACCAAGGAATTTTGTTTCCATTTTACCGATGAACTGGTGTCTCAGATTATCCATAATATATTTTGAAACAAATTCATTGGATTTCTGAAACTTACCATCAATATAGGTATACCCTGCCATCAGCTTCAGCCAATTGTTCATTTTGTAGTTTACTTCTGCTTCTATTCCTTTGATTTTAATGTTCCCCACATTTTCGGCAGCCCATGTCTTATCATTGATATCTTTTTTAACCCAATCAATAGAATTCTTTGAATCTCTCAAAAACCCACTGATTTTAGCTAAAATCTTTTGATCCTGATATTGGTATCCCACCTCGGATGAAACGCCATTTTCAGGCAGCAGATTCGGGTTTCCGCGCTCCTGTGGACTTACATAATAAAGATCTGTAAAAGTAGGTATACGGTGTACTTTTGCAATATTTCCGTATATTTTATTGTTAGGATTGAAATTATAACCTACATCCAGTCCCGGATAAAAGAAATTTCCTTCCTTAGAATAATTAGCCCACGAGATTCCTGGGGTAATGTTCAGTTTTTTATCTAATAAAGAAAAATGGTGTTCAAAGAAAACCTGGGAAACAAAACGGTTCGGATTTCCTAAATTGCTGCTCACCAAAAATTCCTTTCTCAGTTCTACACCTACTCCGGTAGTTCCCAATCCCCACTGATAACTGGAATTCACTTCACCACCCACATTATTTCCTATATGCATATTCCTATAACCCTTAGGATTCTGTCTGGTATAAAGATACATGTCCTGCCCTCTTCTCCAGTATATGTTAGAATTAATCTTTAGCTTTCCGAATGTCTGCTGATGAGCAATACTCACAATAGAAGCCTGCATTTCTTCATACTGGTCTACAGCATTTTTGGAAGCATAAAATCCATTAGCACCGAATTTTTTTTCTGAAAAACCGGCCTGAAGTCTCAGATCTCCGTTTTTAATATTCAGTTTTCCCTGATAGAATACGTTTCTGATCTCGTAATCGGTATTATACATATACCCTTCTGATCCTGAAGTATTGGCCTGAAGGGTATTCGCAAATTTCTCATTTCCCAGCTGAGCATTAAAGCCTAAACCATAGGAACCATAATCACCGCCTTCAGCACTTATTTTAACCTTCTTCCCTATTCCGGGCTTAGTAATCACATTAATGACGCCTGCATAAGCATTTTGCCCAAAACGTCTTGCTGCAGGACCTTTTATAATCTCAATTTTTTCCACATCTTCCAGATCTACCGGAATGTTCATGGAATTGTGACCTGTTTGAGAATCATTGATTCTTACTCCGTTCAATAATAACAGAACCTGTTCAAAGGAACTTCCACGGAAACTGATATCACTCTGAACTCCATTGGATCCTCTCCTTCTGATATCCATACCCGGAACCTGCTGAAGAATTTCATCAATACTTTTAGATGGAGCATTGGCAATATCTTCTTTTGTAATAACAGTGATATTCTGGTTAGCACTTTTATAAGGTGTGGAGATAAATTTCCCCTGAAATTCTATGTTTTCAATATCTGTAGTCTTTTCCTGTGCCTGTGCCCAAAGCAGAAATCCCAGAAAAAAAACACTTCCTATCTTTTTGATCATAATCGTTTCCGTAGTTTCTTTTAACAAGGATCAAAAGTAAGGGAGTTCATGAAGACAGGCAAATGATACTTGTCATAAAAAAGACGCGGCTGAATGCTGCGTCTATGTTTTTTGTGAGGGGTAATTCTATCTTTTTCTCATTAAATGTGTAACTAGATCTCTGAATAATTTTCTCATTTCTATATTACATATTTATGAATACAATTTTAAATAATTTTAAAACATAAAACAATACCTGAATAAAAAAACATATTAAAGCAGGTGAAACTGTTTGAAATTCAATAAAAATAAAAGGTAAATACAGAATAATTCCACAAAAAACTTCTTAAATATTCTTTTTTGGAGTACAATATTGTGGTATCAAAACACCAATTTTTGTTTTTTTATATACAATTTTAGTCATAGGAAAAGCTTATAATTTTCGCTAAAAATTTCGTAATTTTGTGGGTCTTAATTTTTCGACAGAAGTCTTCTTTTTCAACTGCATTTTGAGCAGCATTTCTAATGCCTTGCCTCTGGCTGATGAATCAGAAAACAAATTTGAAAGTTCAATTGATGACATCCGGAATGTTCCGGAAACACCATTAGACTGGCTGCTTACAACGCTGTACAGTTGCTTTTATGAATAAACAAAATATGGCTGATACTACAGAAATAGATATTAAAAAACAGATTTTCGTTAAGAATGCTCATCTTAACAATCTGAAACATATAGATGTCCTGATCCCAAAAAATAAATTGATTGTTATTACAGGAGTATCAGGAAGTGGAAAGTCATCCCTGGCTTTTGATACCATCTATGCAGAAGGACAAAGAAGATATGTAGAAAGTTTGAGCTCTTATGCCCGCCAGTTCCTGGGAAAATTAGAAAAGCCTAAAGTGGATGATATTAAAGGGCTTGCACCATCTATTGCCATCCAACAGAAAGTAATTTCATCCAATCCACGTTCTACCGTAGGAACCTCTACGGAGATCTATGATTATATGAAGCTTTTATTTGCAAGGATCGGGAAAACATTTTCTCCTGTTTCCGGAGAAGAAGTAAAAAAAGATTCAGTTTCCGATGTGGTTGATTTTATTAAAGCCTCTAAAAAAGATACTTCCTTTTTATTGACCGCTCCTCTGGAATATGATGCTGACAATTTTAAGGAAACCTTAAATATTTTAAAACTGGCAGGTTTTACAAGACTTGAGATCAATGGAAATGTAGCTGGAATTGAAGATCTTGAAAGTTTTGGATTTGCTCCGGAAAAAGGCATGAAGATCAATCTTGTGATCGACCGTTTTTCATACGAGGAAGATGAGAGCTTTTTACAGCGACTGGCAGATTCTATTCAGATGGCATTTTATGAAGGCCGCGGCTACTGTTCTCTAAAAAATACAGATACCGAAAAGGTAAAAGAATTTTCCAATAAATTTGAATTGGACGGTATGGAATTCCTTGAACCGAATGTCCATTTTTTCAGTTTCAATAATCCGTATGGAGCTTGCCCTGCCTGCGAAGGTTACGGAAAAGTAATCGGAATAGATGAAGATCTTGTGGTTCCTAATAAAACATTATCCATCTACGAAGACGCTGTCGTCTGCTGGAGGGGAGAAACCATGAGCGAATGGAAAAAAGATTTTATCAAAAAGGCCGGGGACTTCCCTATTCATAAGCCTTACCATCAATTGACCAAAGAACAGAAAAATTTCCTTTGGAAAGGTGATGGTAAAAGTAATTTCCCATGTCTCAACAATTTCTTCAAAATGCTTGAAGAAAATCTTTATAAAATTCAGTACAGGGTGATGCTTTCCCGTTACAGAGGAAAAACGCTTTGTCCAACGTGTGAAGGACTGAGACTGCGTGAAGAAACAGGCTGGGTAAAAGTAGACGGATATAATATTCAGTCCATGATTGAACTTCCTTTAGATGAACTGTCACCACTAATCAACAGTTTACAACTGTCTGATCACGATAAGGAAGTTGCCAAGAGACTATTGTACGAAATTACAACCCGCCTGGAGTTTTTATTAAAAGTAGGTTTAGGATATTTAACATTAAACAGAACCTCCAATACCCTTTCCGGAGGGGAAAGTCAGAGGATTAACCTGGCCACCAGTCTGGGAAGTTCTTTGGTAGGTTCCATTTATATATTAGATGAGCCTTCCATTGGATTGCATTCCAAGGATACGGAAAACCTCATCGGAGTATTAAAAAATCTTCGTGACCTGGGAAATACTGTCATTGTGGTGGAACATGATGAAGATGTCATGCGTGCTGCAGATTATATTATTGATATCGGCCCGGAAGCAGGTTATCTGGGAGGAGAACTTGTATTTGCAGGAGATTATAAAGATCTTAAAAAAGCCAATACCCTTACTTCAGAATACCTTACAGGAAGACTGGAAATAGAAGTTCCGAAGAAACGTAGAAAAGCAAAAGAATGGATTCACATTAAAGGAGCACGCCAAAATAACCTTAAAAACATTGATGTAGATCTTCCTTTGGAAAGTCTGGTTGTTATTTCAGGAGTTTCAGGAAGTGGAAAGTCAACTCTGATGAAGGAAATCCTTACCAATGACATTCAGATCCAGCTGGGAATGGGTGGTAAAAAAGGAGATTATGATTCTGTAGAATTCCCGAAGAAACTTATTAAAAATATTGAACTGATTGATCAAAATCCAATAGGAAAATCGTCACGTTCAAACCCTGTAACCTATCTGAAAGCTTATGATGACATCCGTGATCTTTTTGCCAAGCAGAAAGTGGCTAAAATGATGGGCTACAAACCGAAACACTTCTCTTTCAACGTAGATGGCGGAAGATGTGATGAATGTAAGGGTGAAGGAGTGATCAATGTTTCCATGCAGTTTATGGCTGATATTGAACTTGAATGTGAAGTTTGTAAAGGAACCCGATTCAAAAGTGAAATTCTTGAAGTAAAGTTTGATGAAAAAAGTATCTCAGACATTCTTCACATGACTGTAGATGAAGCGTTGGAATTCTTTAAAGATAATAATGAAGAAAAGATCGTTACCAAACTGAGACCTTTACAGGAAGTCGGATTGGGCTACTTACAGTTAGGACAAAGCTCTTCTACCCTTTCCGGTGGTGAGGCACAGCGTGTGAAACTGGCTTCATTCCTTGTAAAAGGGGTTACTACAGATAAAACATTATTTATCTTCGATGAACCTTCTACAGGTCTCCATTTCCACGATATTCAAAAGCTGTTGAAATCATTACAGGCACTGATAGACCTTGGACATTCGGTGATTGTTATTGAACACCAGCCGGATATTATCAAATGTGCAGACTATATCATTGATATTGGTCCGGAAGCCGGAAAATATGGTGGTGAGGTTGTTTTTGCCGGAACTCCTGAAGATCTGACGAAAAATAAAAAATCTTATACTGCAAAATACATCAAGGAAAAACTTGAACAATAAATACAGACAGAGAGCCGTTGAGCTCTCTGTTTTGATTTTAAGGCTCGGGAATTAAATGTATTCTTTATTTGTAACGAATGCACGAATATTTTTAGCGGCTTTTATATTATGGGCTTGTATAAAAGCCCTATTTATACTATAAATTAAATTATTTTTTAAATCATACAGGCAGATAAGTTTTATGTATAATAAATAAGAATATTCATGAATTCGTGACGATCTTTTGGCAAATAAATTCTTTCTACTTATAGCATCAAAAGCCAGAATTACCTGACATTTCTGTGTATTTCAAAATGAATACGATCATTATAGATGAAAAGTTTTATCTTAGAAAAAAGAAAACCACTGCTTTTTTTTAATCAAAATCTATAGAAACTATATAGCCTGTTTTAAGATGAAATATATCAAAAGCTTCATTCCCTTATCCTCTCTTTTATTCCTTCTCAACTGCTCTGTAAAGAAAAATATAACTTCAAATAATGAATATGAAGTGAATCGGGATACATTAACTTTACTTGACCCAAGCAGAAACCGTAAGATTCCGGTGGCATATTATCTGCCTAAAACCAATAAGAAAATTCAGAATCAGCAAGTGATTATCTTTAATCATGGGTATGGCTTCAATAAAGGTGGAGATTATTTTGTGTATTCTTATTTAACGGAAAAGCTGGCTTCAAAAGGGTATTTCACAGTGAGTATTCAGCATGAGCAGACCACAGACGCTCCCCTGCCTGTGGAAGGCAACCTCCAAATGGTAAGAAGACCTTTCTGGCAAAATGGGTCCGACAATATATTATATGTATTGAATGAGCTTAAAAAAACAAAACCGAATCTGGATTATAAGCACCTGACTTTAATTGGGCATTCCAATGGTGGCGATATGGTGGCTTTATTTGGAAATCAGCACCCTAATCTGGTTTATAAAATCATTGCGATGGATAACCGGAGGATGTTCCTTCCGAGGACAAGTATACCTAAAATCTATTCGTTACGTTCCAATGATTATCCTGCTGATGAAGGGGTTTTACCTACAGAAGAAGAACAGAAAAAATATCACATGACGATACAGCCAACCACTATCAATCATAGTCATATGGATAATAAAGGCAGTGATGAAGAGAAGAAAATATTGAATGATTTTGTGATGAAATACCTGAATGAACAGTAATTGTAGAGATTTCTTTTCTTCTGAAAGAATAATGAGAGAACAATCCCAGACTTATCCACAACAAATTGTGGATAACTTGTGAATTTTAACATTAAATTCACATTTCGTATTAAAAATATTACTACATTTACTATGTAATAAACATCGAAGTGGAAACTTTATTTGCTTTTCTTACTACTCTTGAAATTGCAATTAAATTTGAAATAAAAATTTAAGCACAGCATTGTCGGCTGTGCTTTTTTATTGTTGTCTAATTAAAAAAATGAGATGTCTTATCTACTGAATCTGCCTCTAAAGGGCAGATTCTTTTATTCTAGAGATTCCAAATACCAAAAGCCACCCACCTATTCAATCTCAAAATCTTAAAAAAACACATACAAACATTTGTATAATGTATGATGGAAAACTAACGTATTGATTTAAAATACATACAAGAATAATTTGTATTTTTATTTTTCAAAAGGCCTTATAGTTCAATGGATAGAACAAAAGTTTCCTAAACTTTAGATCCAAGTTCGATTCTTGGTAGGGTTACCAGCAAAATTCAAAGGCTTTTTTGATCGGGCATTCTTACCCGGTATCACTTATGATGTCGATGAAAATAAAGTACCGTTCGGAATGTTGGACGGTCTATTAAAAGTTAAGCTGTCTGGCAGCTTTTCCAGCATAAATTTATTTAAAACTTTAATTATCCATTTTGACAACTTAAAAATGTCTTAAATTTTAAATAACTCATCCATTAGTACTGTTAGAGTTAATAAATTTGTATCAGTATTTATACACTATAAATAACCAAGATGAGTAAAAATGTTGCAATCTTATACCAGGCACAGGATCCACCTGTGATAGATGGTATTAAAAAACCTATGAAACCAAGCGGATATTCTGACAGCGGAGCCGATATTGCATACTCTTTGCGTAATTCGGGCATTAATGTCATCACGTCTGTTGAGAATCCAAAGGTAGAAAATGATCTTGACTGGGTTTTCCCCGATACTAAAGAAGGTATTGAGAAAGCGATAGAAAAAGGAGCTAATATATTGTGGTTGAATACAGTCCTCTTTACACATCATCCAATCGAAAAGTTTATTTCTGAAGGTATTTCGGTTGTTGGACAAATACCTGCAGATGCAGAGAAATTTGATGACAAATGGCAAACCAATATCTTACTAAGAGAACATCAAATAGCAATTCCAAAATCTATACTGATTACGCAAGACAATTATAATGATTTTGCTTTAGCCTTTCCTTTCCCTGTAGTTACAAAACCTATCCGCGGAAGAGGAAGCCAGGGAGTTTCTCGCGTGAATGATGAACCTTCATTAAGCTTAGTTATCAAAAATATGTTTGATACTCATCAGTATGGTAATGCTTTATATTTAGAAGAGTTTCTTCAAGGTGAAGAAATCACTATTACAGTTATGCCACCTGGAGAATATTTAATCAATAATAAAACTATAATAAAAGATAGGCACTGGTCTCTTCCGCCAGTGAAAAGATTCAATCACCAAAATGGGATTGCCCCATACAACGGAACTGTAGCAGTAATTAATAACAGTGCTGTTTTGACTGACATAGAAATAAATACGACAACGATTCAAAAAGCAATCTTAGAATGTGAAAAAGCAGCAGGTATCGTCTGTGCAAAAGCACCTATACGTATTGATTGCAGGGCAAATTCCAACGGGGACTTTCTTTTATTTGATTTAAATATGAAACCTAATATGACAGGTCCCTCTCGTCCCCAAAGGCAAGATCAGGATAGTTTGACAGCTATTGCTGCAAGAAAAATAGGTTGGACTTTCGATGATTTGATTTTAAATATGCTGAATCAAAAATGGAGTATTTCATAATTTAGAATCACCAAAAGTGTTTTTTATTATCTAAAAAAGTCTTTTTCATTTAATCATATGACAAAAATTTATGAAAAATTTTCTATATACTTTACTCTATTTTTTTTCTGACAAGCTGTGTTTCACAAAAAAATGGCTTGATACTCATCATTATAATAATGAATTTCACGTTTATAAAGGAATGGGACATTCTATTTCCGGAGTGGAAGTTCAAGAATTGGTATCTTTTATTAAGAAAAAGATAAACAGTTAAGATTGTAAATTAAAGTATATCAAGATCAATAGTTTGAAATGCAAAAAAGTCGTCTGGCCCTCAGGTAAGGCGACTTTTTTTTATTATTTGTTACCAAGGAATTTCGCCTGTTTCCGGATTTAATTCCTCACTGATGAATTTACCTGTCACTCCCTCTCTATCTAATAAAGCGTACTTTACTATTCTTTGTCCTGCAATCTCAACATCTCCGCCAAAAAATTTAGTATGATCGGTTTTTGTAAGGCCCGGACAAATAGCATTTACTTTAAATGGTGTATCACGAAGTTCATATGCTAAATGTATAGTATACATATTCAAAGCCGATTTAGAAGAAGAATATGCACAAAAAGCTTTATAGCCGTAGTTTGGAGAATTAGGGTCGCTATGAAGAGCTAAAGAGCCCATATTTGAACTTACATTTACGATACGTGGCTCCTGCGATTTTTTTAATATGTCAACGAATGCGGTTGTTACTCGCACTACTCCATATACATTGGTTTCGTAGATCTTTTTGAAATTCTCTATGCTTGCTGCTTTCGCATCTTCTGCAATACCATCAGCATTAATTCCCGCATTATTAATTAATATATCCAAAACATCGGTTTTCTTACCGATTTCAATTCGTGCATTTCTCACCGAATCATCATCAGTAACGTCGAGCTGAATTGCCTCGGCATTAACTAATCCTTCAGAAGCAAGCTTTTCAACAGCTTGTTTACCGTTTTCTAAATTTCTACTACCAATGTAAACATAAAATCCTTTTTGCAGTAACTGTCTGGCAGTTTCCAACCCAATACCTTTGTTTGCTCCTGTTATAAATGCTGATTTCATTTTCTTTATTTTAAAATTACCATACAAAGATGAATCTATTGGAAATAAAGATATTTACCATTTGGTAAAAAGTGATTTTAGCGAATATTTTTTCGTATTCTGCTCAATGATTGTTGAGTAACTCCCAAATATGATGCAATATGAGAAAGAGCAACACGGTTAACAAGGGATGGATAATTATCTAAAAATTCCAGATAGCGTGACGTAGCATCATCTGAAATCATAGGATTCTTATTAAATAATTGGTACATACATTTTTGAATCATTTTGTTTTTTATGTTATCCCAGCCAATGATTGTTAAAGACAATTCGTCCCAAAGTTGTTTTGAAAATACGATAAGCTTACAATCAGTACTTGCTTGCAAGTATGCAACAGATTCCGAACTTGATTCAAAGCTTGCATAATCAACAACTAAATTATTTTCCGGTATAAAGCACCTTGTAATTTCTTCACCCTTATTGTTGTAATAACAACCTCGAACAACTCCTTCCACAATAAATCCGACTTGTTTTGAAATGCTTCCCGCTTCCGAAAAGTATTCATCTCTGCGAAGTTCAACTTCTATGACTTTATCTGTGATAAGATTAATTTGCTGTTGGTTTAAAGTTCCAAATAGCAATATGTATTCTATCAGTTCTTTCATGGTTGCAAAATAATAAAATGACTTTGTTTATAATTTACCATTTGGTAAAAGAAGTATTGGATTTTAAATATCAATTCCTTACAATGTTAAGAGACAGGCGAATTTAAAGCAATTTCTCCTACATTTAGGATTAAATACTATTGAGAGTGATGATGGGATAGAATCTCTATTTCTATTAATACTAGAGCTGATTATTATAAATTCGTAAAGCAAAATTAGTAGAAACCTTAACTATAAAAAAATATTATATCAAAATGAGCTTTACAATTCTTGTCTAAGTTGGCTCAATCGAACCAAATCATCAATAAAAGTGATTGAAGATACTCTCGTCTTAGCAAAAACAGTCAAAGGGCGCCTTTTTTTATCAAAACTTCATTTACAATATTATAACGATCAAGACTAGATAATACCTATCCTTGGAGACCATGTAAAAAATTTACAGAGCAATTCTTTCCCCCATTTTAACATAGGTTTCAAATCCCTTTTTTGTATTTTGAATAATATCTTGATCGATCGTTATATGATCTTTTTCTATAAGCATCACGATTGTTGACCCTCCAAATGCAAAATATCCCATCTCCTGCCCTTTTGAGATTTTTGTGTATGGGTCAAAAGTATTCATAATACTTCCAAACATGGTTGCTCCCACAGCAGAAATCAGTATTTGACCTTTCTGAGCTGTTGACAAAATGGTATATTCCCTTTTATTTTCGCAAAAAACTCTTCCAAAATCTTTAATTAAGGCATACGGTGATACTGACATGTAATGTCCTTTTATCTTTACAGGTTCCGATGGGATTCCGTCATAGGGAAAATGAAAGCGGTGATAATCATTAGGAGCAAGCCTTAAAATAAAAATAGATGAGTTTTCAAAAGAGCATGCTAATTCCTTATTTCTAAGAAAACCTTCTAATGTAAAAGGCTGTCCTTTGATATAGAATTCACGTATATCTGCCACGTTTTCAAAAGCAATGATTTTCCCATCGCCTGGAGAGACAAGCCCATCTTCAATAGTTCGTGCTCCTGTTTTCAGCCTTCTGAAAATAAAATCATTGAACGAGGAAAAGTCATCCATATCTTTTTCGGACTCAGACATATCAATTTTCAGTGTATCTACAAAACTTTTAATCTTCTTTACAGATGATTTTTTATACATTTTTCTGCCATACCAATCCGAAACAATTTTTTGCTTAACCAATGGAAGAATAGCTGTTCTGCCGAAAGGATGATGGTATAAAAATTTAAGCATCTTTTCTGCTGGTGGCACTTCACTTTGAATTTGTCCTGTTTTTCTTACAATATATTTTATTTCCATATTTATTTAGTCATTGTTTCTATTCGAAAACATGAATTTTGATACGTAAAATTAGCAATTATTATAAGTTAAGAGTAAGCTAGGGACCTCTAATGTATAAATTAAAGCATTGACTTAATGTTATTTACACATTCAGCACAAATTCTGACTTTTTATCAGGAATCCAAATTATGGTAATATTATGAATACTTGTGGTAACCTTACCCGTTTATTAGTGTAACCACTAAAACACAATATATTGTTTTACAACTACTTAAACAACAAAATCATTAATATTGAAAAATAGTTACTTAATGATGTAATGACCTTGTAATAGATAGCAGTCGGATTATTCAATAATTTTGTATTAACAAAATAGTAGGTTTTAAATAATATTTTTCACTTACTGAAACAGTTGAAATACTTTAAAATATTATAATGTTATTTATCAAATATAAAATTCCTGATACTTATAAAGAGCAGTTAGTAAAATACATAAAAGCCTTGAGCTTAATATTTTTGATGCTGGGATCTTCATTCTTTTTGAAAAACAAAGAAATTATACTTCCAGAAATGGCAGCATTATCCATTGGCTCTTTCATTTACTTGAAAGACGATTGGCGGAGAAAGCCGTGGCATCTATTCTACTTACCATCGATTACTGCAATAATTGGCTTTGGTATCAATGTTTTAGATATTTCAATGTTAATGAAGCTTATAATCTCCCTACTTCTGGTATTAACCGTTTTAAAAATTGCAAATAATTTCCTGGCTCCTGCACTTGCTACTGGACTGCTACCATCATAACCAACTGTACATCTTGGGAATTCTTAGCCTCCATTTTCTTTTTTACTTTTATTTTGGGTTTTTCTATTTTTATCAATAGAAAAAATAATACTGTAAATATTACCGACAAATCATCTTCAACGGAATCTTCTCATCTTATTATCTATCTTATTATTACCATAGTTTGGTTTATATTTTGCGATGCTTACAACCACATGGAAATGGCAGCAATACCTCCAATTATAGTCATCGCATTTGAGAACATGACTAAAGCTTCCTACACAATTACTGCGCTGATTATTCAGATTTTTGCTATGTCCGTGGCTTCGATGATCGGTTTTAATTGTTACAATTTTTTTAACCACCACATTATAATAAGTGCTGCAGCAAGCTTTATCCTTATCACCTTTTTCCTTCATTTGATAAATCTAAAATTACCGCCTGCGTACGCAATGGCAATTCTTCCAATGATACTTCACAAGCAAACACCGGTATATTTTACGACAAGGATATTAATAATGTCACTAACATTATTTACGGTAATTTATATTATAAAAAAGATAATTAAGACATATCAACTTAGAAAAATTAATATCAACTAATAATAAAAAGGCTGTCTAAATAGACAGCCTTGCAGAATCATAATAAAGGCAAAAATTAATCAGATATAAGCATATCACTTAAAATTTTAATTAAGGATTCTGATGAATAAATACCTGATTCTCTCCATTTCAATTCATTATTCTGAAATATCATTGTTGTCGGAACACTTCTGATCTGTAGTTGAGAAGCTAATTCGTGATTTTGATCAATATCGATTCTTTCATACTGAATCTGATCTCCTACAGCTTCTATAACTTCTTCCAACTGTGGTTTCATCATAATACAAGGCATACACCATGTCGCATGAAAATTAACTAATGTCGGTTTATCGGATTTTATAATCTCGTCTAAATTCATATCTAACAATTTATATTTTTATATTGTATTAGTTTCCGTAAATAAAATGGTAAGTTCTCTCGATTTCCGGATTCAAGCTGTTACCTACGGGACACATCTTTGTAGCAGCAGTCTCCAATACATGTTTTTGTTCATCAGAATAATCATCCTTTTGTATGTAACATTTTATATTAATTATTTTCAGCCTGCTCATGTCCGGCAAAGGTTCATAACTGATTTCAGTTCTTGCTTCAGAAAGGCTAAAGCCCGATTCACCTGCAATCTTATCCATAATATTCATCATACAACTTCCATAGCCCCCGATCAAAAAGTCAATAGGTCTGAATTTTTCTGAATCTGCGTTAAGCAATTCTGTATTCAAAGGTGATACAATCGCAGATTGATTGTTACCAAAATATTTTGTTTCAATAAATGTTTCCATTTTTTTTAATTGTTTTCATTTTAATAATTTGTTCAAAATTTCTGAGAGTTCTAAAATCAACGATCTGCCCTTATCTTCATTATACCAATTTTGTAAGGAGATTTTTGTGGTTTCAAAATCAGCATTCTTTGCTTTCATCTCATCCATTACTTTCTGTGCAGCATGGGGTCTTGGCCCCCAAACAAAAAGATCATCACCATGTATATTTTTGGCTATTAGTTTTGGAATACTCTTAGTATTATTGGTCAGATAATTATCGATAAGAAATGGTTCTGAATCCCGCTGCTGAATCTCATAAGTGATTAAAGTATTTTTTTCACTCATCTGGATTAAAAACGGGATAATATGAGCAGCATCACCGCACCACGGTTCAGTAATGATGATCCAGTGCTGAGACTCTGTGATATTTTCCAAAGCTGTCATAACAGTATCATCTAACCTAAGCTGCTTATCCCATCTTTTCGTGCGTGACCAATTGAGTTTTGTATAATTTAAATATTTTGCATCATCATAAGGGTACTCTGGATTTTCATTTTCCAACACTTTTGTAAAGAGCTGCTTATAATCGGTATAATTCATTATTATAGTTTTTGCATATCAATGGTAAATCGATACCTAACATCTCCTTTTATCATACGTTCAAAAGCGATATTAATTTCATTAGGTCTGATAAGTTCCACATCAGCCGTAATCTGATGCTTTGCACAGTAATAGAGCATTTCTTGGGTCTCTTCAATACCGCCGATAAATGACCCTGTAATTTTTCTGCGTTTCCCTGTAAGCGAATGTGCATGAAGTGTTGAAGGTTCGGGAGGAACCCCCAGCAGAATCATTATTCCATCCTTTTTCAGTAAATTCAGATACCTATTGTAGTCATGTTTTGCCGAAACAGCATCCACGATAAAGTCGAAGGTATTTACTAACGTTGTAAAATGCTCCTTATCAGAAGTATTAACAAAATGATGAGCTCCCAGCTTTTTTGCATCGTCCTCTTTAGCGGCAGAACTACTTAAAACGGTAACATCAGCCCCGAAAGACGTGGCAAATTTAACGGCCATATGTCCCAGACCTCCAAGGCCTAAGATCGCTACTTTATGTCCAGCAACAATTTGATTGTATTTCAATGACGAGTACGTTGTAATTCCTGCACAAAGAAGAGGAGCAGCTCCTGGTTGGTTTAAAGTTTCAGGAACACTTACGATATAATTTTCATTTACAACAATACAGTCAGAGTACCCTCCTTTTGTGAATGTACCATCTTGAAGTTTTCCATTCTGAGTAGGTGTAATACCATTTTCACAAAACTGTTGTTCCTGACCTATACAGCTTTGGCAATACCCGCAGGATAAAATAAAATATCCAACGCCTACCAATTCATTTTCTTTAAACTTTGATACTTTTTCTCCAATGCTTCGTATCCTGCCAACAATCTCGTGGCCAGGAACAAACGGATATTTTGTATTTCCGTATTCATTTTTACTTTGATGAAAGTCCGCATGACAAACACCACAATATATTATATCAATCAATACTTCATATTCTCCCGGATCCTTCCGTTCAAAAGAGTATAATTCTAAAGCTGACTCGTGAGTATGAGCAGCGTAACCTTTTGCTGAAATCATAATACGTTATTTTAAAAGTGCTGCCTTAAAAGACAGCACGTGTAAAACAAATGGTTAAAGAACACTGTAAATGTCAATGATAGGATCTGCTTTTAAATATGGTTTTAAAGCAACCACCACATCATTGTTGAAAAGATCAGTAGACAGATAGCCTTTGGCATCTTCCACCGAATCAAACCCATGAAGAACCTGAACCTTTTCTTCACTTATCAAAAGTTCTTTTGATTTCGCTCCTATTACTGTATCTAAAAAGGGAGCTTTGTACTGATTATAAACTCCTGCAGCACTTGGTCTGTCTGCATCATCGATCTTTAATGTGATCTCTAAATAAGCGTTTGCCATAATTAATTGTATTGGTAGGACAAAGGTCTCTATAATAACGTTTGTAAAAAATGGCAGTATAGGAATAGAAATGGTAATTTTACGAAATTGATTTTCTGAATTCTAAAGGAGACTGCTGACTGTGCCTTTTGAAGTATTTTACAAAATAGGAAGGATCTTCAAATCCGAGACGATAACCTACCTGTGCTACATTTAAAGTGGAATGTAACAATAGCCTTTTTGCTTCAAGTATAATTTTCTCCTGTATCATCTGTGATGGGGTTTTACCTAAAAAATGATTGGTGATGTCTAATAAAGTTCGGGTAGAAACAGACATAAGGTCGGCATATTCTGCAACAGTAAAACCTTTTTTGAAGTTTTCATCCAATATGGTCACAAATTTTAACAGTTGCAATCTTTTTTCATTTTGCGTAGGATCAATGTCCTGCTTGTCCTTACCAAATTCATTCTTACAACGCTGAACCTGTATGAGAAACATTTTAAGAACAGATCTTAGCAGTTCATTTTTTCCGAATGGATTAATATTCTGTAGTTCTTTTTTTATAATAGAAAGATAAACTTCCAGATCAGGAGTGATGTTATTTCCAATACAACAGGAAGGCTGCTGAAAGGGACTGTTAAACATATTGCATTTTAAAAAAAATTCCACTTCATCATCATTCTGTACAAGAAAAGATTCATTAAAGTGTAAAAGCACACCCTCATAATTGGGATTTTCATCAAAATAATGTACCTGATTTTTGGCAATAAAAAATATAGCATTATCATGAACATCATAAGCTTTAAAATCAACAAAATGTTTTCCGACCCCTTTCTTAAACCAAATAATCTGGTAAAAACTATGGATGTGCGGCTTGGTATTTTGGCAATTGTTTTTTTTCTGATATTCATTCAAATCATATACATTAAATTGTGGTTTTCCATTCTCTAATTCACTCAAATGATATTCATTAATTTCCTTTGCTTTTGTCCTCATATGATCGTTGATATTTTGTGTAAAACACAATGATCTAACATAATAGTTTCAACTATTAAAAATAAGTATTTAAAATAAATAAAAGTAAGCACGTTCCTAATATTACCATTTTTTTTCACATTTGTACCTTCATTAAAAAAGAGGATATTTCGAATTTTGTAATCATGCAAAAAGACAAAAAAATTGTTATTATCGGCGGTGGTTTATCCGCATTAACGACAGCTTACTATTTATCAAAGCACAATATAGATTCGGTAATTTTGGAAGCTTCACCAAGATTAGGTGGAAGAATCCAAACGGTTAAAGGACAGCTTGAAACTCCGTTGGAACTTGGAGCCACTTGGTTTTCCGAGATGCACACCCATCTTTTTTCATTGATTGAAGAGTTGGGATTAAAGAAGTATCCGCAATTTTCTAATGGAATTTCATTATTTCAAACAAAATCTTTTGAACCTCCTCAGAAATTTTTTGTTCCGGAATCTCAAACACCTTCTTATAGAATTGTGGGCGGAACACAAAAACTGATTGAGACTTTAGAAGAAACTTTACATAGGACCAAATACATCTGAATTGCAAGGTTACTGATATTGAAGAAGACGGAGACCAGCTCCTGGTTAAAACAGAAAATAACGATCAATTTATTGCCGATCAGGTCATCATTTCTATACCTCCACAGCTTGCTGGCAACTCAATTTCTTTCCCTCCTCACCTGCCTCATGAGATACAGACCCTGTTACCTACTGTTCAGACATGGATGTCAGGAGCCATCAAATTTGCAATAGAATATTCTGAACCATTTTGGCGTCAGGAAGGATTTTCAGGAATGCTTTACAGCCATGCCGGAATAATTGTTGAAATGTATGACCATACCAATTTTGAAGAGAGCAAGTTCGGTTTTACAGGGTTTCTAAATGGTGGATCAGCCTCATATTCTCAAGAAGTAAGAAAAGAATTTGCCTTAAAACAACTGGCCGACCTTTTGGGTGAAAAAGCATTACAACCTGTCAGCTATTATGATAAAGTATGGACTGATGAATATATCTTGGGCAGTAAACAGATGATCACCAGACCGCACCAAAACAATGGACACCCGCTCCTTCAGTTCGGATATCTAAATGACAAACTTTTCTTTTCTAATACAGAAACATCTCCTGAATTTTCGGGATACATGGAGGGAGCTGTGATTTCTGCAAAAAACACCAAAAACAATTTGATAAAGTAGACTAATGTATGATTAAGCGAAATACTTGCAATAAAATTAAAATGACAGTATCTAATATTACAAAAGAAAGCCTTTCGAGTGAAAGGCTTTTCTTATGATACAATATATTATGGCTTCACAATAGCCCAGCCTTCATACTTCCTAAGAATAATTTCACCGTTTCCGGAGGGTGTATAATGTATAAAATCATACAATTCCTCTTTGGAAATATGCCTTTCTTGTAAGGTATTCTCACATTGTAAAAAAATGACACCTTTCTCTTTAAGGGACAACAACTGAGATGAGTAAGCGTTATTTTTTTTGAAAATTTCTACTCCGCCCCCAAAAGCCAGTAAGACGATTTTAAGTTTACCTTTCAGGCGTGGATCTTCAAGAACGTTTCCAATGTTTCTGATGACAGCATACATTTTAGTCTTATCTGATTCGTTGATCACATACATTGCCTGATATGATTTTCGATTTGCTTTAGCGATTTTAAATTCTTCCATACTTGATTTTTGTGCATTGATTTTAACCGCAACCAATGCTAAAATCAGCATTGCTATTTTGATACCCTTTCTCATATTACTTTTTTAAAAGTTCATCAATCTTTTCATAAAAAGACTCCTTACTGTAATCAGCCAATCCCTGATGATGAAGTTGGATTTGTCCGCTTTTATCCAATACTACTGTTGTTGGAAGTGATCCACTAAAGTACTGATTGGGTATTTCACCATTGGGAACTAAAAAAGGAACGGTAAAACCTTTATCTTGAAGGTAGATTTTACCTAGTTCAGGATTATCATCCAAATTCACTGTTAGAAATACAATATCAGGATTTGTCTTATACTTTTCATAAAAAGACTGAATAGATGGAAACTCTGCCCGACAAGGCGGACACCACGATGCCCAGAAATTGATAAACACAACTTTACCCTTCAAATCTGTAGTATTAACAACTGTTCCATCTTCTTTTCTTACTGTAAAACTGATGTTTTCCTCCTCGCTAAAGATTGAATTCTCTTCTTTAGTTTCAGTAAATTTCGAATTCAGCACTCCGGTAGAAGCTACCTGACGCATTAGCCAGGCTTTTGCATCTTTATTCACAAGAAGTACAACAAATATCAAAACCAGTAAAGAAATAGACCAATTTTTCTTGATCCAGTTTTTCAAATTTTCCATAAGTTCTACTTTTCTAATAATTGTTTTAAGGCTTCATAAATTTTAGGATCATTAAAATCTGTCATTCCCTGAATATTTCCCTCCAATTGACCTTTTTTATTATAAATCAAAGTTGTAGGCACTACATTTTTAAACAAGTCTGGCGAAATAGTTTTTCCAACAACATACACAGATAGATCCAATTTTCGTTGCGCTATAAAATTTTTGGCTTTTTCCAAATCGCCTTCAATATTCAGCATTACAAAAACGATGTCTTTATCTTTAAGTTTTTTCTTAAGCTCGTTAATAGATCCCATTTCTTCTACACAAGGCCGACACCAAGTCGCCCAAAAATTGACAAAAACGACTTTACCTTTCAGATCGCTTAACGCTATTTTTTCTCTTTTTTCATTAACAAAAATAAGATCATCACCTGTTATGGATGATACTGTTTCTGAACTTCCATCATTATTTTTCAATTCGTTTTCATTCGCAAAAACGAAATTTTGAAAGAATATAAAACCAAAGATTAAGAATGTATTTAATTTTATTGTTTGTTTCATTGTGAAATATTTTTATTAATTAATTTTTCCTTCTTTAATTTCTTCTGAAGGTTTTTTAAGTACTTTATCATTAACCGACAGATCACCGAAAACTTCTGTCATATTTTCGGACGTAATTCCTTCTTTTACTGGAATCTTTTTGATTTCATTATCATTTAATGACAAAACAAAAACGCCCTGCTGTGACTGAATAATACTCTTTTCAGGTACAAAAAGTGTCTGAATATTTCTTTTAAGATTCAACTTTACCTGCGCATATTCTCCTCCTTTAAGCAGTGGATTATTTTCAACATCAAATTCTACCGTTAATGCCCTGTTCTCAGCGTCGATAAGGTGAGAATCACGAGAAAGATTTGCCGCAAAAGATTGCCCCGGAATCGAATTAACTGTAAAATTTATTTTTGTTGACTGACTGATTGAAGAAGCATACTTTTCCGGTACAGAGACGGTCAAACGAAGCTTTTCTTTTTGTGCAATTTTAAAAATAGGAATGCCTGTATTCGGTCCTGTTAAAGCTCCAGCTGAAAGATTTCTTTCCGTGATCACTCCATTAAATGGCGCTGTAATACGCAAGTATTCGTTCATTTGAGAACTCCTTCCCGCTCCTGCTTTAGACGATTCATAAGCTGATCTGGAACTTTCCATTAGGCTTTTAGCACGATCCAATTCAATATCAGCAACTGCCCCTTTGGTTTTTGCCGCATCCATTAATCTCTCATAAGCCTGTTTGTTATAAAGAAAGTCCGTGTACATCTTCTGTTGAGAAGATTTATCAGCAAGATAATCCTGATTCATTTCAGGAGCTTCAAGGATCGCTAATAACTGTCCTTTCTTTACCATTGATCCTCTATCCACATAGATTTTCTTTATAAAACCTTGAACTTTTGCAAATAGCTGAGCTGATTCATAAGGTTTCAGTTCGCCCGGAACTGAAATCGTAAAATCAGGATTCATTTCTTTGACATTTACAGTTTCATAGGAGACTTTTGGTTTATCTGATGACTTAGCCTGTTTTTCTATTTCCTGTTTTGAGCATCCGACAGATACTAAAAAAACAGAGGCAAAAAGACTTAATTTTATATACTTTAAATATTTGATTTCGTTTGTATTCATAATTATAATGAGGAGTTTGATTGTACATAATATTTGCTTTCCTTATCTTCAGGATCAAGTGAAGGACTGATAAGCGTTGTTTTTGACATTACGCCTGAGAAGAAGTGAGGAATAAACATCAAAATAGTAATGGTTGAAGCAATGATTCCCCCAATTACCGCTCTACCTAACGGTGCCACCTGTTCAGAACCTTCACCAAGACCAATTGCCATCGGAATCATTCCTGCCAGCATAGCCAATGCAGTCATCAGAACAGGTCTAAGTCTTGATGCTGCTGCCATTCGTGCAGAATGTACTGAGTTTAATTTGTAATGTTTTCTATAGAATTCAGCTTGATTGACCAGCAAAACGGCATTGGAAACCGACACTCCGATAGACATAATAATTCCCATATAAGACTGAAGATTTAAAGTACTTCCCGTTATAAATATCAAAATCATACTTCCCGCAAGTACAGAAGGAATCACAGACAAAATCACCAAAGGAACTTTAAACGACTGGTAAAATGCAGCCAGCATCAGATAAATAGCCAATACTGCTGCGACCAAACCAATACCTAAGCTTGATAAGGTATCGTCAAGCAGCTGAAGATTTCCTTCTGTCCATACAGAAACACCTTTCTGCGGTTTCCCCGCTTTTTCAATAGCCTGTTTGACAGCCTTGGAAGCCGATCCAAAATCTTTCTTATAGGTGTTTCCCAAAATCGTAACATACCTCATCGGACCTTTTCTATTTACCTGCGCAGGGGCCGTAACTTTCTTGATGGTCGCAATATCCTCAAGCACCGGTCTTGGACTGTCTTTTTTTAGAGGCAGTGATTTAAGCATTTCTTCAGAATTCATAATCCCCTCAGGAATCTGAACCTGAGTCTGAAATACCAAACCTGACTTTGGATCAACCCACAGATTTTTATCGGTATATCTGGTCGATGACGTTGCTGTCACAAGACTTCTGGTAACATCCTGCATAGTGATTCCAAATTGAGCTGCTAAATTTCGATCTACATTGATTTGTAAGGTTGGATATTGAAGCGGTTCAGCAATTCTTACATCTCTCAAAAAAGGAACATCACTAAGATTTTGTTTTATTTTATTGGCATGCTGGACTGCGAGTTTTAGATTAGCCGCACCCACTTTTATTTCCAGTGGAGTCATGGAGCCCTGCCCTATGATTTTCTCCGTCAGTTCCATTGGTTCAAAATTAATTTTAGCTTCAGGATATTTTTTTGCAATATTTCTACGGATCTTTTCTTTGAGATCTTCCATAGAGCCATCATACAATTCCCTTTTAATAGCCACCTGTAAAACAGCCTGATGCGTTGCATTGGTAAACAAAAAGATAGGGTTAATGGGAGAACCTGCAGGTTGTAAACCGACATAAGCCGAACTGATATCGATGGCATCTTTAGGGACTATTTCTGTGATATCAGCTAATATATTTTTAATCAGATCTTCAGTTTTCTCAAGCCTGCTTCCTTCAGGAGCATCAATTCTGATTTGAAAATCTCCCGACTCAGAAACAGGCATTATATCCGTTCCTGTTGATTTCATTAATAAAAAAATTACCAATCCACTCACCAAAATATAGCCTGAGAACAGCATTAAACTTTTTGCAGACCATCTTCTCATTGAGTGAGTATAACCTGTTCTGAATTTGTAAAAAAAGCTTCTGTCCTTGCCAGCGTGCTTTTTTAAATGTGTATTTTTCATCATCCAATTAGCCAGGATAGGTACGAAGGTCTGTGAAGCCAAAAATGAAGCAATCATTGCAAAAGCAACTGCTAATGAAAGAGGCAGAAACATATCTTTCGGAATTCCGGTCATTATAAATGCTGGGGTCAGCACCGCCAAAATACAAAGCAGAATCAATAACTTAGGAACGGATATTTCCAGAACAGCATCTAAAATAGCCTGTGGTTTAGTTTTCCGCATTTCCATATGCTGGTGAATATTTTCGATGGTAACTGTTGCTTCATCCACAAGAATCCCAATCGACAAGGCTAACCCACTTAATGTCATAATATTGATGGTATAGCCTGAAAAATAAAGTACACTTACAGCAGCCAGCACAGCAATCGGAATAGTAAATACAACAATTAAAGCACCTCTTAAGTCACCAAGAAACAGAATAATGACCAATCCTGTGAACAATGCTCCTAAAACCCCTTCGTGAATTAGATTAGATAGAGACCTTTCGATATACTTTGACTGGTCAAATTCATATCTTACATTCACATCATCAGGAAGCTGATCTTTCAATTTAGGGAGTGCTTTTTTAAGATTTTCAACAGCGGATAAAGTCGATGCATCTGATTTTTTGATAATTGGCAGATATACAGAACGCTTTCCATTAATCAAAGCATAACCTACAGTCTGATCCGCTGCATCCTGCACATTGGCAACATCACCCACGTATAAAGTTCTTCCATTTTCAGTTTTAATAGGAATATTTAAAAACTCAGAAGGATCTTTTGCTATAGAATTGACTGGCGCCATATAATTAGTCTCTCCAATTCTTATATTTCCAGCTGGTGAAGGATGATTGTTTTTTGTGATTGCCATTGTAATTTCTTCAGGACTCAAACCGTTACTCTGCATTGTTTGAGGATCAATATTGATTACTATGGATCTGATATTTCCTCCAAAAGGTGCAGGAGCAGTGATCCCCGGAATTTCTACGAACATAGGCCTGATTTTAGTTAAGACCATTGTCTGCAGTTCTGTAACGGAATGATTATCACTCTCAAATACGAGTTGACCGACAGGAAGTGAATTTCCATCAAAACGCACCACCATCGGAGGAACCGCTCCTGAAGGCAGAAACCCCATCGCTCTGGAAACCTGCGTCGATACTTCTCCAGCAGCCTGCGCCATATCTGTTCCGGGATAAAAAGTAAGTTTCATCAGGGTTAATCCCTGAACACTTTTGAAGTCTATATTTTTAACACCTCCAACGAATAAAAGAACTTTCTGAAATTCATTGGCCATAAAGCCATCCATATATTGGGGTGATAATCCTCCGTAAGGCATTGCAATATACATTGAAGGCAATTCGACCTCAGGGAAAATATCAACTTTTATTTTTTTTATTGCGCTGAAAGAAATAATTCCAATAGCCAGTACTAATACCATTATCGCTATCGGTTTTCTTAAAGCAAACCGTATAAGATTCATATTTATTTTTTAGAGATTATTAAATAGATAATCGAAATCAGTAGTCATCTCGGCAAGGTTAATCACCTGCTTCCAATAGTCTTTAGCAGCATTGATCTGATTATTTTCTGCTGTTTCCAATATCTGCTGGATCTGAAGAAGTTCAGTTAAACCTATTAGTCCACTTTTGTATCTGGCGAAATACATTTCGTAAGCTGACTCTGCTTTTTTAACGGCTTCAGCCTGCTTGCCAAGCTCATCAAATTGTGCAGAAATAGTTTTCTCCAGAGCACTGGTTTCAACCTGGATAGCCCTTTTAGATTGTTCTTCCAGATAAGCGAACCGTTGAGATTCTTTTCTTAAAGCATCAGCTTTCTTATTATTGGTGTATACACTGGTCAAATTCCAAGTAACCCCTAAACCTACCAAAAAGTTATTGGCGGGATTTGAAAATCCGTCGATCCAATTGCCTGAGGAATATCCTTGATTATTGATACCTGATCCTCGATAGGCATAGCCTGCCAAAGCTTTAATGGATGGCAGTGAAGACCTTCTTTGACTCTCTGCCTTCTTCTCAAAATAGTCAGCTTCAAATTGAAGTGTTTCGATAAAGGGATGAGATAAATTTCCACCAAGTTTTATTTCAGATAAAAGAACAGGATCAAGGAAATGAGTCGCTGCTAATTGTGCTCCATCTATCTTCTCTGGATAAAACTCTTTTAGTTTTTCTACTGCAGATAGCATCAGCCCACCAGTATTATCCCGCACCGCAGCAGCCTGAAGGTATGAAGAATAGGTTAAAACGCTGTCCGCTTCCGGTCTTAAACCTGAACGGGAAAGCGCACTGTTGAGTCTATGAATTTTCTGTATTCTGATTGTATTTTTATCTGCCCAATGAAGTTTTGAAACGGCAAATACAGCATCCAGGTATTTTTCGAAAACTGTTTTTTTAAGACGAAGCAAGTAGGCACTTTGATTGGTCTTCGCCTTTGAAGTTAATAAAGAAGCTGCTTTTTCATCAGTTTTTTGTCTGCCAAAATTATAAATCTCATATTCTGTGACCATCGAAGCAAAAGTGTTTGCTGATAACGCGGAACCATCAGAGCCTACTCTGCTTCCGCTTACAGTAAAAAATCCCTGCTGCGGAAAGGAAGCTCCATTACTTCCTTCGAACGTTCCATAAGTATTCTGAAATTGAGCTTTGATCTGTGGTAAAGCATTACTTTTAACAACCGCTTCATTGATTTCAGAAGACTCAACCGCAGATTTGGAAGCCAGAACTCCGGAATAGTTTTTCTCTGTTTCTGACCAGATATCACGGAGCAATGATACCTGCTGTCCATATAAATTTAGACAGCTCAGCATTAGCCATCCGTACAGGATGACTAAAAATGTTTTTCTTATCATTATATAGATTATTGACTACCAAAGACATTGGTAGTATTAATATTTCTTTTGTAAAATCAGTAGATCACGTAACTCAATACGTGTACTGCTGAATCAAATGATAAGTTTTCGGTATTGTAGGAAAATAGGTAGTCTTCCCCGTATTTTAGAAGTATTGTAAAAAGGATGTTCTGAGACTTTTACTAATAAAAAAGCACCACACAGAACAATAAAAGTAAAGGCTATCAGCTCCTGTGCATCTGATAAAGAAAAATCCTTTATGCTATGGTCTTTAACTAAAACCTCTTTCTCTTTACAAAATTTACATTTTAAAGATGAAGAAAGTGAGTAAAATTTACCTTTGGAAGCTGAATTTATATGAGAGTGAGTCGGTGTATCGAAATTTAAAAATTGTTTGATACTATTCTTAATCGCACAGGAAGAAATAATAATACAGAATGCAAAAAAAACTGCAAGCAGGTTTTTCGTGAATTGATCTGTATTCAAATTCTTAAGACTCATCGAACAAAAGTATAATTTTTAAATAACAATATCAAAGATGTTAACAGAATTTATAAATCTATTCCTATAGAAAGTTTTTTCTACTAGCTTTTATATATAATATTGTAAATTGCATGAGTTACAACAGACCAATCGTCAGCATATTATTCTGTACTGTAAAAGAACTCATATCTTCTAGCAATGGATTGGTCAATGCTGTTTCCCACATGACACAATTCTTTAGCAGCATTCTCTATAATACTTTTCTCCTGATTATCAACCAGATGCCCTCCAAAATACCCCCCCTATTCCTATTATCAACACTCGAACTGTATCCATTATATTATTATTTTTAAGATTGTAATTTCATTAATATTTAGCAATTGCAAACTTCATTATTCTGAATTTTTATGGTAAATTTAAGATTACGTTTTTTACGCAAATCTGTTTATATTTAAGCTTATTTTTGATCATAAAAAATTTAGAAAGTTATCATGTCAAGAAAAGGTATCAATGCTATCAAGGAGTATCATCTGAATGCCCATCAACCTACTAAACCTCAGTTTGCTATGTATGACCTGCAAAATTACCTGCAAAAACACGGCGAACATGCAAGTAAGGCACATATTCACAGCTATTACCAAATTATTTGGTTTAAAAAAGGTAACGGAAGGCATTTTGTGGATTTTAAGGAATATGATGTTATTGACAATTCAATTTTCTTTATTGCACGGGATCAGGTGCATTATTTTGATGAATGCACGGATTATGAAGGCATTTTACTCCATTTCAATGAATCATTTATAATACAGAAAGACAGTGAAGTAGAGTTTTTCCTGAAATGCAGTTTATTTAATAATCCCTATCAAATACCGTCTTGTTGTATTGGAGATCACATCGTAGTTACATTAGATTTGTATTTAAGCCTGATGCAACAAGAACTTGCAAATAATGAAGAAAATGGTGACTATTTCGGACGTGAAGAATTACTGAGATTATATCTCAAATCTTTCCTGATACAGGTGCAGCGAAGAAAAAATGAATTTGAGCTCAATAATTCTGACTTCCCTTTTCATACAGATGAAAAAAGGATGCAGCTCATGCGTTTCATCAACTTGATCGACGAAAATTACAAAAAGGGATTACCTGTTTCCGAATATGCCTCGATAATGAATTTTTCATCCAGAACCCTGTCTGATTTAACAAATAATTTTTTGAATAAAACACCATCTCAAATGATACAAGAAAGGATGATACTCGAAGCACAACGTATGCTTTTACATTCTGATCTCAACGTCAGTCAGATTGCTGATCATTTAGGATTTGAGGATCCTTCTTATTTCGTAAAATATTTTAAAAAACATGTTCATCAATCTCCTTCTGACTTTAAGAAATCGATTCTCTAACATTCCCCTTATACAATATAATTAACAAACGACCTTACTCAAAAGAAATAACCGCTTCCTATTTCTACCAATCTTTTTCCAATCCGCCCATTTTTTAGCTTACCCTATTGTAGCAATTTTGCAATGTAAATAATGACAATCTAAAATTTATAGATTCTCGTCAGTTATATTAACTAAATACATATAAAAAATGAAACAAGCATTAATCGTAGGAGGTTCTACAGGTATGGGTAAAGCAACTGCAGAACGTTTATTAGAACAAGGTGTAGAGGTTGCAATTATTGCAAGAGGTGGTGATAATCTTGATGAAGTAGCCAAAGAACTAAGTGTAAAAGGAAGTGTAAAAGTTTATCCTGTTGACCTTTCTAAGTTGGAAGAAGTTAGAAAATTCACTACAATTCTTGCAACTGAACTACCAAATTTAGAATATTTGGTGAATGCTGCGGGTTATTTCAAGCCTAAATCATTCCTAGAGCATACTGAAGAAGATTATGACATTTACCATGATTTTAACAAAGCATTTTTCTTTATTACGCAAGCTGCGGCTCAAGTGATGAAAGAAAACGGTGGTGGTTCTATTGTGAATATTGGATCAATGTGGGCTAAGCAGGCTATCAAGGCTACCCCTTCATCCGCTTATTCAATGGCAAAAGCGGGTTTGCACAGTCTGACTCAGCATTTGGCAATGGAATTGGCAGATTCTAAAATTCGTGTAAATGCTGTGTCTCCTGCCGTAGTAGTAACTCCAATTTATGGATCATTTATTGAAAAAGATAAAATTACAGAATCACTACAAGGATTTAATGACTTCCACCCTATCGGTCGTGTGGGAACTGCTGAAGATATTGCAAAAACAATTACTTTCTTACTTTCCGATGAATCAAGCTGGGTTACTGGCGCAATTTGGGATATTGATGGAGGTGTAATGGCCGGAAGGAACTAATTGTTGTATTCTAAATTATTCATTAAAGTTACTGATCTTTTGAGTCAGTAACTTTTTCTATTTCTAATTTTACCTATTACAATAAAAAGCTCTGCTTTGGAATCAGTAAAATCTACACTTATATCACTGTATATCATATCCCAGTTCACGCTTCGCCTCTGTAAGTACAAAAACACTTTGAATGGTTCCAACGAAAGGAAGATTTGAAAGTTTATTCGAAATGACAGCCGTATATTCTTCCATATCTTTCACGCAAACTTTCAACAGAATATCAAAAGCTCCAGTCATATGGTAGCATTCCATCACTTCAGAAATTTTTGAAGCTTCATTCATGAATGAAAACAGAGCTTTCTGCTGATGTTCTTTCAACTGAATCTGTGCAAAAACAGTCAGCTGTTTATTAATCAGTTTTGCACCAATAATCGCAGTGTATTTTTTATTATTGATAGAACATATGAATGATTATTCAGGTAATTTAGGGGGAGTTATCCTTTGATTTTTAGTATTGAGTGTTCCCAGAAATGCTTCCAGCTGAGCCACTTCTTCATTGGTAAGATTCAATGGTTTCAGCATTGGGGATTTCTGAGAATTTAATGGCACATTTTCATGTATTGTGGAACGCTTTTTAGGAGGCTCCGGGTTTCCCTTATTATAGAAATGAATCACATCGGCCATTGTCATAAAAGCACCGTTGTGCATCCATGGACCTGTTCTGGTAACTTCTCTTAATGACTGCACTCTGAATTTTCCGGCATCTGTAACATCCTTTGTTATCAAATATCTTCCAAGATCTTCCTGCTTGGAACCCAGGAGTGATGTTCCAATATTTTCAAATCGATTATTTGAAAAATATCCAGAATTATGACAGTTTATACATTGGGCTTTGGTTCTGAAAAGATGTAAACCCATTACTTCATTATCTGTAAAAACATCTGATTTCCCCTCAATAAACTGATCAAATTTACTTGAGGGACTTTTAACCGTTCTCTCAAATGTTGCTATTGCTTTTGCTATTTTATCCTTTGTCACTGCTTTATCACCAAAAGCTTTTTCGAAAAGGCTGGCATATCCTTTGATATTGGCAATCTTTTCTGTAGCAAGATCAATATGTTCATTCATTTCTTTCTTATCCTGAATCGGCATATGTGACTGTTCCTCTAAAGACCCTGCACGCCCATCCCAAAATAAAGTTTTAGCATAGGCAATATTTAAGATACTCATGGCATTTCTTGAACCCAGCTGGCGATCATGACCAAAAGAAAAAGTACGGTTATCCGACCAACCCAATTCAGGATCATGGCACGATGCACAGGCAATCTGGTTAGATCCTGAAAGACGGGGATCATAGAATAGTGTTTTTCCTAAAAGTACTTTTTCTGTAGAATAAGGGTTATCTTCCGGGAACTGTACTTCGGGTAAATGGCCTATTTCCATAAAATAAGGAACTGCTTCAGAACTCAATTGCGGTTTGGGCCATCTCGAAATATCCCCTGATGAGTATAGCTTTCTGAGTTTCGCCATCAGAGAAGTCTTATCATTGATTTCCTTATTAACTCCCGTACTCAGACAGTTATTGAACAAAAAAACGGTCACAAAAAAAACAAAAATCCAACTTATTACATTCTTCATTACTCCGTACTGTTATGATATACAATCATTATTTTTAAAAGGGTTTATATTTACTTAGAAACGATTCAGATTTTAATATCCAGGATTCTGCTTCATATTACTATTGATGACCACCGACTCCTGAGGAATGGGAAGAACAAATTTATTGTTGGGATATGACGGACTGCAGTTATTTGAAATACATCCATTATTCCGTATAATATTTTTATGGTTTCTCATCAGATCAAAAAAGTATTGATTTTCAAAAACAAATTCTTTTCTTTTTTCTTCCAGTACAATATCCATGGAGACCTGAGTTAATGACGCTAATCCTGCTCTGTTCCTGATGGCATTTATATCTTGTAAGGCCTGTTGTGTATTTCCTAAATGAAGAGCGGCTTCTGCACGGATAAAATACAGGAGACTCAAACGATAGACGAGACTAAAGTTTTGAATTTTATACTTTTTCGTAAAATAGTAAGGAAGATTGGGCTGTGTTCCCCCTGTTATGGATGTTTTTAGATTTTGGATTTCGAAAAGCTGCTTTCTCAGATCATTGGAAGCATAAAGTGTATAAACATCTTCAGAAGTCACATACGAAGATCTGTTAGTAGCTTTTTTAAAATTGTATAAATTCGCTACCGGAGTTTCATTTTCAGCTGTATTTGCAAAATACCAGATGGATTCGGGAAGGGCCCATTTTGAAACCAGTTCGTTCTGTGGAGTAAGAGCCAGCCCAGACCCTGTAATAATTTCGCCCGCATACTTATAAGCTCCAGACCAATCATTTTTCCACAATGCGATTTCAGCAGCAAGAGTTTTTACAGCAAGCGGATTCATAAAATTGACATTCTCCCCTGCCGGAATAGCATGCTGATTCTGTATTAATGATAAAGCATTTGTGATATCTTTTTCCAGTAAATCAAAAGTTTCCGCAGTAGTTCTTCGGCCTGGAAAATCAACTCCAACTTTCAGAGGAGCAATATTGTAAACAATTCCCAGATGAGAAGCATCAGAAGTATAAGTATAATTTTGTGCGTAATATTTTAATAACTGGAAATGGACAAAAGCTCTTAAAGCCAGTGCCTCAGCTTTAATCCCGTTAATTTCTGAAGAAGTAGCATCGGTAAGCCTGTCCACATATTCTAATATAAGGTTAAGATTATTAATGATCTGATAAGAATTGGTATAATAGTCCTTCAGTTTACTCGCTGAAGGCTGATCATCAAACTGATAAAGATTATCAACTCTCGTTGGGATCGAGATCGCACCTGATGTATTAGGAGGATACTTTAGATTACCGGACTGAAGGTCTCCGTAAGTATATGCCACTTCTGAAAAGTGATTATCTCGAAGTTTATTGTAAGCTCCATTCAAAGCTTCCAGAACTCCTTTTTTTGTGGCGAGCTGTGTGTTGATAGAAATAGCCTCTACCGGTTCGTGTTCAAGAAAGTCTCTGCATGAAACCACAGAAAACAGTGCTATTGATAGTATAATTACTTTTTTCATTTGCTTACTTTTAAAAATTTGCTTTAAAACCAAAGCTGAAAGTTCTCATTTCAGGATACATATATCTGAACTCCCTGATCCCGTTTTTCCCGGTCGGAGATTTTTCTTTATACCAGTACAATACATTGGTACAGTCTAAAAATATACTTGCACTTTTGATAAAACTGTTTTTGATCTTATGTAAAGGCAGTTTATAATTAAGGTTAATATTCTGAAGCTTGATATAGCTGTTGTCATACACATATTTGCTATTATTCGACATCGAAGGTTTATTCGTAGGCTTTCTGTTGGAGGCCATATCTCCTGGAGCCTGCCAGTAGTCCAACGCATTAACACTTACATTACGGTTAATAAGAATAGTATATTTATCAATCAGATCACTGTTAATCAGCACATTTCCACCCCATTCAAAATTCACTAAGAATGAAAGACTCAGATTTTTGTATCGGATGGTATTACTTAAACCACCGGTAAAGTCAGGCTGGGTATCACCTATGATGGTATAATTGGTGGCATCCAGAGGAGTAAACTCTCCTGAATCCATAGGAACTCCTTTTACCATAAATTGATCAAGACCATTTGCGGGATTTACTCCCAGCCATTCATATCCCCATATCGCTGAAGTTGGAGTTCCAATTTTCTGGGCACGGGCATAGGCAGCGGTTGAAAATTTTTCTTCCAGTCCAAAAAGAGCGGTTACTCTGTTTTTTACAGTAGCAATATTGAAACTGCTGTTCCATGTAAAATTCTTTTTATTAAACCAGTTTCCCCGCATAGACACTTCAACACCCTGATTATACATTTCAGCACCATTAATTTCTGCAGACTTATAGCCGGTTTCAATAGGAACATCTCTGGATACTATCATATCTGAAATATTATTCCTGAAAAGTTCTATAGTGAAATCTATTTTTTTAAATAAACTAAAATCAATTCCCAGGTTATATTTTTCGTTTTTTTCCCAGGTTAGCTCGCGGTTCTGCGGCGAAGTCACTTCAGGATATGCATAATCATAGTCATAAGTAAACCCGTTTCCTGCAACGGTATAAAGCCCTGATGAGCGGTAACTTCCAATTCTGGAATTTCCTGTAATTCCCCAAGATGCTCTAAGCCTCAGAAAACTTACTATCGAGCTATTCTCTAAAAAACGCTCTTTAGAAATAAGCCATGAAGCACCAATCCCTCCATTTATAGAAGCATTTACATCTTTTCCAAAAGCAGAACTTTCATCTCTCCTTACACTGGCAGAAAGAAAATATTTTTTATTAAAATCATAATTCAGTTGAGAAAAGAAACTTCTTCCGCTATCTTCCTGGGTGAGGGCTCTGAAAGTAGTTCCGCCCAAAGCATTATAAGGATCCTGGTATGTAGCATACTCCTTAAAATTACTTCCGAGGATCGCTTCTTTATAATCTTTTGTATGACGAAGCTCCATTCCCACCAGCAAGTCTGCATGATGTTTTTCCCAGAAAGTCTTTTCGTAGTACAAATGGCTGCTCCAGTTCCATTTTTTACTGTCAGAAGTATTGATACGGCTTTTTCCAAAGCTTGTTTTAGTAGATCCGCTTTCATTCAACCCGGATTTCCAATCTGTATTTTTTTTATCCGAGATATCAATTCCGAAAAGGGTGCTCAGCTTTAATCCTTTTACAATTTCATAGCTGATATTTAAACTTGAAAGCAAAGAATTATTTTTGACATTGATCACATTTTGGGTAGCTGCAGCAAGAGGATTGGCAATCCCTGAAGTACCTGTAGGCCTGAAGCTTCCATCTTCATCATAGATGGCTTTATCAGGAGCCAGAATAAAATTAAAATAAGTATTAGGCTGCTCCTTATATAAATTATTATAAGCCGCATAAAGGCTGATGTTTAATTTTTTATAATTAAAACCAATGGTAGCATCTATCCCTTTTTTCTCCAATGAATTCATGACCTTGGATTCATTATTATTTGAATAATCCAATCCCACACGGTAAGTGAAATATTGTCCGCCTCCGCTGGTAGTAAAATTTGTCCTGTAAAAATCACCATTGCGGTTCATTACATCAAACCAGTTGACATCTACTCCATTCCATGGATAGGCTACGGGTTTGGGAAGATTTTTTGTATAATCATTATAAAGCTGAGCATATTGCTGTCCGCTCAGGTATTTGATTTTGTTGATACTCTGAGAAACTCCATATTGGGTAGTAAATGAATAAACCGGTTTTCCTCTTCTCCCTTTTTTGGTAGTAATTAATATTACTCCATTAGCAGATTCAGCCCCGTAAAGCGCTACTGCAGCAGCATCTTTCAGGATATTAATACTTTCAATATTATCCGTATTAAGCCTGGCCAGAGGATTGATATTCATTTCAGAATTAGACTCAGCACCATTAAAGTAAGTCTGGGCAAAAGGATTGTCTTCCCTCATGATCACACCATCTATCACGATAAGGGGTTGTGTAGAAGTTCCGAATACAGCCGAAAGCGGAACCAAAGACCCCAAACCCCGGATATTAATATTAACGGGCTTTGCCAGCTCCGTATTATTAACAATCTGTACTCCCGGAGCCATTCCGGCAATCATCTTATCAATACTTTCATAAGATTGGGAAGTACTGATATCCTTTTCTGTGAGGGTAACAATAGACCCTACAACTTCTTCCTTAAGCTTTTTAGTTCCGTAAGAGGAGGTTACGATAACTTCTGCAATCGATTGCGCTTCCAGTGAATCTTTTTTGGCCTCTGATAAAGTTTGGGCATTGACAAGAATAGCCCCGCAAATCATCAGAATACTTGCGACAGATTTATTCATTATTGTTGAAATAGAATAATTTAGATTAGAGAAAAAAGGTTTACAAACACTATTATTTAACAGAAAACCTGGTTCATACCGCAGGAATAGCTAGCTGATAAATGCATCATTTAATACCCACCTTCATAAAAACCTTAATTAGAATTAATAAAAATAATTGCAAATTTAAATAATTAAAACAAAAGAAAAGAATCCATTTTTAATTTTTACTGAAAAAATAATCAACATAATTCAACGATTGTTGAATTTTCAATGAATTCCTTGTAAAAATCATCCCTATTTTGTATTTGTTTTAACTCTCAGTTTCAGTTTGAAAAATAAGATATTTACATTCAAATAAGAATAACAGAAAATCCCATTTATAGTATTCATTTAAAGTAATCAGTACTTCCAAAAAGAGCCAATCACTATAAAAACAATCATTTGAGAGCATTCAAAGCAACCTATTGAATTAATATCTATGGAAATGATATAAAATACATCTATTTTCCTTTCAAATAGCCATAATTTGATTAAATTTACGTCAATAACGTCTGCTTATTCAGACATCTTAAAAACGCTCAGAAAAAAAGGTATGAATAAAAAAAATGCCACCATTTATGATATTTCCAATAAGCTCAACGTAAGTGTGGCAACTGTTTCGAGAGCATTGAATGACCATCCGAGAATAAGTGAGGCTACCAAAGAGCTGGTCCGCAAAACGGCCAAGGAAATGAACTATAAGCAAAATAACCTTGCTAAAGCCTTGAAAAGTGGTGAAACTAAAAACGTTGGGATTATTGTTCCTTACATCAATACCAACTTCTTTTCATCGGTCATACGGGGAATTGAAGAAGAACTCTCCTCCCTTGGTTATCATGTTATCATTTGCCAGAGCCACGAAGATGTCAACATTGAAAAACGACAGCTTAATACTTTACTGAATGCTCAGGTAGATGGTATTTTCATGTCGGTATCCAAAACCACCACAGATATCAGTCATATCCAAAGTATTCTTGATACCTCCAATACTCCTATTATCTTTTTTGACCGTAAAAAAGATATTGCAGGTGTCAGCACAGTGACTATTGATGATTATCGTGCCGGCTATATGGCTACGGAACACCTGATCAAAGAAGGATATAAGAATATCTGTCATTTTGCGGGAGATCTTAATCTTGAAATTTATCAGAATCGTCTTAATGGCTATAAACAAGCCTTAGCAGATCACCATCTTTCTGTAAAAGAAGATAATATCATTTCTACAGGCAGTTCCATTGAGGAAGGAACGGAAGCAATCAAAAAACTTTGGAGTAAAAAATCTGTTCCCGACGCCATCTTCTCTTCGAGTGATTTTGCCGCCTTAGGTGCTTGTCAGGAATTGAAAAAAAGAAATATTAAGATTCCTCAGGAAGTTGCTATTATCGGTTTTTCCAATGAACCCTTTACCCAGTTTATGGAGCTTCCAATCAGTTCGGTAGATCAGACTCCGGTTTTGATGGGAAAAATGGCGGGGCAGGTATTTCTGGAAAGTGTAAAGGAAAATGGGTCAGGAGTTTCCATCGAGAAAAAAGTGGTGCTTACCCCACAACTTCATATCAGAAAGTCTTCGAAAAGAAAATAACCATTAATACACAACCCTGTAAATCATTTGAATTACAGGGCTTTATTAATAAAATTAAGTCCTTTAACTTAATATCTCACAAGGTATTATACAAATTACCCAAGGGCATTTTTTGATCCCCGGAGGTGGGCAACATGCTTCAGAACAGCTTAACGCTCCTCCGTTAATACTCTTTAGCTGATCTCTTAAAATTTTTTTGGAATTTTTCATTGTCAAGTTCATGTATTAGAGTTAAAACTTAAGGTTGGTTTCCACCACCACATCCGTCATAAGGCATACATTGCCATTTTCCTCCAATCAGGCATAATTGGCCGCCTCTACAGTCGATACCACCTTTGATTGTTTTTAATTCCTGTTTTTCGATTTTCTTTAAATTTTTCATAATAATTTAGATTTAGATGTATTCGAAATTAATAAATTATCATCAAAATTTATACAACTATTATAAAATATTTATTTTACATCTGTGAAATTACAGGAAAGTAATCTTTATTATTAGAAAAACAAACAAATGTAAAATTAAAAGAAAATGCTTCCTACATTACGCAGAAAGCATTTTCAATCCTAATTAAAATTATAATTAAAAAAACATGTTCTTATAAGCTCACTCCTCTTCTCCAGGGGATAAAATCATTTTGTTTTAAAATAGCAGCTTTGGTTTTTATTTCTCCGCTGGCTATTTTGATAATAAATTCCAGCAGTTCTTCTGCTTTTTGATCAATCGTTTTTTCTCCGGTGATGATATCTCCCGTATTAAAATCAATAATATCCGGCATTTTCTCAGAAAGAGAAGTATTTGATGATATTTTTACTACAGGAACTACAGGATTTCCGGTAGGCGTTCCAAGACCTGTTGTAAATAACACAACATTGGAGCCTGAACCTACCAAAGCAGTGGTACATTCTACATCGTTTCCTGGTGTGCATAATAAATTCAATCCATGTTTCTGAATGTATTCCGTAAAATCAAGGACATCATTGATGGGCGATGAACCTCCTTTTTTAGCCGCTCCTGCAGACTTCATGGCATCGGTAATTAATCCATCTTTAATATTCCCCGGTGACGGATTCATATCAAAACCAGATCCTGAAGCAACGACTGATTCTTCAAAGTCTTTCATCAACTGTAAAAATCGTTCTGCATCTTTTTCATTGACACAACGGTTTACCAATTCCTGCTCTACCCCACACAATTCCGGGAATTCTGAAAGAATAGTTGCTCCTCCGATTCCTGCCACTAGATCTGACAAACGGCCTAAAACAGGATTGGCAGAAATTCCTGAAAACCCATCTGAACCGCCGCATTCCAATCCTAATACAAGCTTTGAAATGGATGCCGGTTTTCTTTGAATTTCATTGGCTTTTTTAATGGCTTCATAGGAATCCTTAATGATTCCGCTCAGCATTTCGTCCACTGTTCCCGACTTCTGCTGTTCATAAACGATAATCGGTTTTTTGTGGTTGGGACTGATCTTTTCAAGGGCATCTTTAAAAATCTGAACCTGCAGATTCTGACATCCAAGGCTTAAAACGGTCGCTCCGGCAACATTCGGGTTATTAACATATCCTGCCAATAAACGCCCCAAGGCTTCAGCATCCTGACGAATGCCGCCACAACCTCCCTGGTGGGTAATGAACTTAACATCAATATTTTTGAAAACTCTTGAGTTTTGATCTTCTTCAGTTACAACTTCTTCCTCTGCGTTATTGATCAGAGATCTCAGCAACAGCTGATGTTTTGTTACTTTTTCAAATAAAAGTTCTTTCTCAAAAACCTCTTTTAAAATCTCTACATTTCTGTTTTCGCAAAAAACCAAAGGAAAAAACAACCATACATTTTCTGTTCCCACCTGTCCGTCTTCTCTGTGATAGCCCATGAAAGTTCTGTCTTTCCACTGATCTACATTGGGAGCAACCCAGGAAATAGTTCCTGTTTTACCTTCAACTTTTGCGCTTTGGTGTTTTACATTCTCAGTGGTAATCACCTCTCCTTTTTGGATGGATTGACTGGCTTTTCCAACCAAAACACCATACATAATAATGGAATCTCCTGTTGAAAGATCTTCTGTAACGAACTTATGCTTGGCCTTTGTATCTTTTATCATCTCATAGGTAAGATCACCCAGCATAACCGTTTCACCTTGTGTAAGATCTACCAATGCTACTGCTACATTATCGTCAGGGTTTACCTTCAGTACTTTCTTTTGCATGATATTTAAGAGTAAGATTGAACAAAATTGTGATAGGCCGTTTCCACATCATGATGATCAATTTCCCACAATGCTTTGGCTACCGCATCTTTCAAGCCTTCCACTAAGGTAAGATCTGTATCCCAGAAAGAAGTTTCTGCTAATGCCAGTTCTGCTACCTTTTCATAATCATTTGTTATCCAAATCTCTTTGAATCGGCTGATAATTGCTTCTTCATCATTCAACGGAAGAGCTCTCCCTTTAAAATTTCCCTGGTAGAATCTGATTAAACTAGCCAATGAGAAAGTTAAGTTTACCGGTAATTTCTGATTGATTTCTACATATCCCTGTAAACTAGGAAGGATTCTCACTTTGAATTTAGAGACAAAATACAAAGCGATGCTTGCCAGATAATGCTTGATAAAAGGATTTCTGAATCTGTCAAACACTTCTTCCGCAAACTCTTTCAACTCATTTTCATCCAGTCCCAAAGTCGGGTTTACTTCATTAAAAATCGAATTTCTTAAAAACTGTCCTATAAATGGGTTCTCAACAGAATCTTTTACCGTTTCTTTTCCTGATAAAAGTGCCGGTGCCAACATTAAAGTGTGACCACCATTTAAAATTCTTACTTTTCTCAGACGATAAGGCTGAATATCATCCACTACCAGAATCTGTTCATTGATCTGATCAAAAGGGATTCTTTCTTTCAGATTTTTAGTATCCTGAATAACAAAAAGTAAAAATACTTCCGAAACAACCATCATCCGGTCTTCATAATCCAACTGTTCTTCGTAAGATTCTGCATCATCTTTGGGATATCCCGGAACAATCCTGTCAACCAACGTATTATGGAAATAATTGCACTGTTCAATCCATTGCACAAACTCTTCTTCTAAATTCCATAATCCGGCATATTGAATAATAATATCTTTTAAAACAAAGGCATTATCTTCAATCAGTTCACAAGGGATAAGTCTCAATCCTTTTTCTGGTGCCCCTTTGAAATGTTTAAATCTTTCATATAATAAAACCGTTACTTTCGCTGGGAAGTTTTTGTGTGGGCCTGAGTATTGATCTTCAGTTTCATCATACGCAATTCCTGTTTCAGTAGTATTGGAGAAGATAAATTCAAGTTCTTCTTCTTTTGCCAATGCAAGGAATTCATCATAATTCGTATACGGATTGATTGATTTCTGAATGGCAGAAATAATCTGCTTTTCATCAATAATTTCACCTTTTTTTATTCCTCTTGTAAAAAGAGTGTATAGATTATCCTGCTCTTCCAGTTTATGTACAGAGCCACCCTGTGTAGGCTGAACATTAGCAATTCCAGCGTTGAAGCCTGCTTTTTTATTCAATTGATCAATCACATAATCAGTGAATCCTCTCATAAAATTTCCTCCACCAAACTGTACGATTTTAATCGGAAGTTTTTCGTAAGAACCATTGAATTCACGATTTATTTTTTGTTTTATCTGATTTTCCATTTTTTCTAATTTGAATGAAACCATCTTTGGATCTGATAGTTTTTGTTTCTATTTAATCACTTTATATTTCGGAACCAAAGTTTTCATGACACTCCAGGCAATCAGGTAAGCTACTGCACATACGGAGAAGATAATCATGTATCCTTTATCTATTCCATCGGAAATAATAGCTCCGGACTTTTCCAGATCATGGACAAAATTTTCGGGCAGACGTTCATTGATGTATTGGGGATATTTTTCTAGTAGAGGCATTCCGTCGACAGTAGTCCATGCTTTATGAGCATGATCAAACAGGACGCCTGAGGATTTATTGATTAAAAATGATCCGATTCCACCAGCCATACCTCCAATTCCGGTAATGGTTGCAATAGCTTTTTTAGGAAACATATCGCCTACCGTAGAGAAAATATTGGCAGACCATGCCTGATGTGCTGCTCCTGCAATTCCGATAATCAGAACAGGAATCCAGTAGGAAACAGAACCTAATGGCTGTGCCAATAGAGCCAGCAGCGGGAAGAATGCGAAGATCAACATCGCTTTCATCCTTCCGGAATAAGCATCCATACCTTTTTTCTCCACAAAATACTTAGGAAGCCATCCACCGATAATCGACAATAAGGTGATCATATAAAGAACGAATAGAGGAAATGCACTTTGTGTAGAATCCATTTTGTAAACGGAACTTAAATACGCTGGTGTCCAGAACAGAAAAAACCACCAGATTCCATCCGTCATAAATTTTCCAAAGGCAAAAGCCCAGGTCTGTCTGTGGCTAAAACATTCCTTGAAAGAAAATTTCTTTTCCAACACTGGCGAATCCGCAGGCAGATCATCCTGATCCTGCTGAATATAGGTAAGCTCATGCTCATTAACCTTATGATGTTCGTGTGGTTTTTTGTAATAAAATACCCAAAGCCCCATCCACACAAAACCTAATGCTCCTATGATGATAAATGCCCATTCCCAACCCATCGATTTTGCGATAAAAGGAATTGTAACCGGTGCGGCTAAAGCTCCAACCGTTGCTCCGGCATTAAAGATACTGGTTGCCAATGCTCTGTCTTTCTTGGGAAAATACTCTGCAGTTGTTTTTATCGCAGCAGGAAAATTCCCTGCTTCCCCAACAGCCAGAACGAAGCGGGCAAAAATGAACAATGTCACGCTGGTACTGATAATGGCTCCCACATTATCTACCTTTCCGATAATGTCTTTAGATTCTTCAAAACCCACCCACCAACTTCCGGTGAGAACCCCTGAAGTGGCAATTCCGCAGAAGGCATGAAGTACCGCTCCTACAGACCAGATTCCGATAGCCCAGAGAAATCCCTTTTTGGTATCCATCCAGTCTACAAACTTTCCGGCAAAAAGCATACTTATGGCATAGAATATAGAAAACAATGCGGTGATATTTCCGTAATCATTATTGTTCCAGTGAAATTCCGGAGCGATGAAATCTTTCCATGTCAGTGACAGCACCTGCCGATCCATATAATTGATGGTTGTTGCAATAAAAAGGAGCAGGCAGATCGTCCATCTGAAGGTACTCGGTTTCTGAGATATTTCTTTTTTCATATCAATCGTTAATAGTATTGATTTTTATTGATTTTAACAATAGAATTGGGTAAAATCTATCCTTTCTATGCTATTACAGCACAGAATCAATTAATTTTTTAAACCATTATTATTTAATTAAAGAATTGAAAACAATTACGTTGAGTTTCAATGATTATCCTTTTAAAAGGTTTTACTTAGTTTTTAAATTCTTTTTGGCTTAAAACAAAATATTTGGATGATTATCTTAATTCATTAATAACCTGAATAGAATGGGCAACTGCTTCTGTAATCTTTTCATAATCATAGTCTCCGTCCTCATTTTTCACAAACAGCTGCGAACCTAATCCTACACAATAGGCTCCTGCAGCAATCCATTCGGTAATATTTTCTTTGGTGGGAACTACTCCACCTGTAGGCATGATGTTTGACCATGGCATCGGGCCTTTTACAGCCTTAATAAATTCCGGGCCTCCCACCTGTGTTGCCGGGAATATTTTCACAATTTCAGCACCCAGCTCTTCGGCGTAAGAGATTTCAGAAACGGAACCACAACCGGGCATCCATGCAATTTTTCTCCGATTGCAAACTTTGGCTACTTCCGGATTTAAAGAAGGGGCTACAATAAAGTTGGCTCCATTCTGAATATACAAGGAAGCCGTTGCCGGATCAATGACTGAACCGATTCCCAATATCATTTCAGGAATTTCTTCGGCTACATATTGGATCAGCTCAGCAAAAACCTCGTGAGCAAAATCTCCTCTATTGGTAAATTCAAAAACGCGGGCTCCCCCATCAAAGCAAGCTTTTACAATTTTCTTGCAAACGCCAGCATCTGCGTGATAAAATACAGGAACAATTCCTGTCTGCTTAGCTTTTAAGGCTACTTCTATACGATTAAATCTTGCCATAATTATCTTTTTATTCTTCCTCCTGAATTTCCGTTCATCACTTCCAGGATGTCTTCTACACTTGAATAGTTAATATCTCCTAGAATAGTATGTTTGATTGCACAGGCTGCGTTTGCAAAATTCAATGCTTTTTCGTCATCAAAATTCTTTAAACCATAGATCAGTCCTGCGGCGAAAGCATCTCCTGTACCGATTCTGTCTACAACAGGATTAATTTCCAGAAGACCGGTTTCAACATACTTCCCGTCTACCCATGCTCTTCCCTGTGTCTGCTGGGAACTCGCGGTAACCCCTATTCTTATTTTATCAAAGATCTTATGAATCGAAGGAATCTGTTGTTTTAGTTCTTTACAGGCTTGCATAAAACCTTCTTTATCTGGAGAAAAACGGGTTCCGAGGATCTCATTAATTTCATTCACTCCTCCAATAAAAATAGAGGAATAAGAAACCAGCTCTTTAAGCACTTCAGATCCGTTTTTACCATATTTCCAAAGGTTTGAACGGTAAGCAGGATCGGTTGTAACTTCAATTCCCATGTGCTGAGCGATTTTCAACCCCTCTTTCAAAGCCTCATAGGCTGATTCCGAAATACCAGGACTGATTCCTGTCCAGTGAAAGTATTCGCATCCTTCAAGTGCTTTTTCCCAGTCTATTTTTTCAGGCCGGATGTTTGCAAAAGAACCGTTCAGCCTGTTATAAGCAATTCTGCTGGCACGAACTGATGAGCCTACCTCAAGGAAATACAATCCCAAAGGATGTTCATTCCTGTTGATAAAAGTGGTATCTATACCAAAACTCTGAATGAAAGTAACTGCAGATTCTCCGACAAAATCATCGGATACACAGCTTATATGCTGTACTTCGCACCCCATTGTTGCCAATGAAGCAGCGACATTCAGCTCTGTTCCTCCAAAAAAGAACTCCATTTCATGGCTTTGTTTCATAGTTCTGTTCCCGGGTGGGGAAAGCCTCATAATGACTTCACCAAATGTGACTATTTTGCTCATGGTATTCAGTTAAAAATCAAAATAGTTTTTCGCGTTATGATAACAGATATCTGAAATGGTTTTCCCAATCAGTTCGATATCATCCGGCAGTTCGCCATTCTTCATTTCTTCTCCGAAAAGATTACACAATACCCTTCTGAAATATTCATGTCGCGGATAAGAAAGAAAACTTCTGGAATCTGTCAGCATTCCTACGAAGCAGCTGATTAATCCCATATTGGAAAGAGCATTCATCTGTTTGATCATTCCGTCTTTTTGATCCAGAAACCACCATCCGGAACCGAACTGTACTTTTCCTTTGATGCTTCCATCATTGAAATTTCCGATCATCGTAGCGAAAATCTCATTGTCAACAGGGTTCAGATTATATAAAATAGTTTTTGTCAGCTGATCTTTTCCGTCCAGTGTATTCAAGAATTTAGATAGGGTTTCTGCCTGAACAAAATCTCCGATAGAATCCCAGCCAGTATCCGGTCCCAGAATTCTATGCATTCTTTCGTTGTTATTTCTCAACGCTCCCAGGTGGAATTGCTGCACCCATCCATATTTGTGATAAGCCTCTCCAAGGAATAGTAAAATGGCTGTTTTAAATTGATTAACCTGCTTTTCAGCAATGACTTTCCCTTCCATTTTATCATTAAAGATAGCATTGACTTCCGCTTCTGAAGTTTCTTCAAAAGAAATATTGTTTAAGCCGTGGTCGCACAGCCTGCAGCCGTTGTTATGGAAATATTCAATTCTTTTAAGCAAAGCATCACATAAAGTCTGGTATGAATTAATCTCAATACCTGCCGAAACTCCAAGCTTTACCATATAATCTGCAAAATTGTGATTTTCAATCAAAATTGCTTTGTCCGGACGGAATGCGGTACTTACTTTGATACTGAAATCGCTTTTTGCAAGATCCTGATGGTAATTTAAAATATCTGTAGGATCTTCTGTGGTACATAAAGATTCTACATTCATCATTTTCAGCAAACCTCTGGTCGATTTTTCGGGTGTCTGCAGCTGAGCAGTGATATTCTCATAGATTTCTGATGCATTATCTTCACTTAATAACTCATCAATTCCGAAATATCTCTTCAATTCCAGATGAGTCCAGTGGTATAATGGATTTCTCAATGTATAAGGAACTGTTTTTGCCCATGCTTCAAATTTCTCTTTGTCAGTAGTATCCCCCGTGATGAATTTTTCATTCACGCCCATAGTACGCATGGCTCTCCACTTGTAATGGTCACCGGCAATCCATACTTTGGAAATATTTTCAAAAACAGTATCTTCTGCAATATCTTTAGGGATCAAATGATTATGATAATCAATGATAGGTTGTTGTTCTGCAAATCTGAAGTAAAGTTCTTCAGCGTACTTATTCTGTAATAAAAATTGATCTGTTATAAAAGGTTTCATTCTAGTCTAATCTGTAGTTATTCATTAGCAGGTTTTCCAATGGTGGCGAGAATTCCACCGTCAACGTAAATAATCTGTCCGTTGATAAATCTGCTTGCATCAGAGGCCAGGAAAATAGCTGTTCCTGCAAGGTCTTCCGGGTTTCCCCATCTTCCTTCCGGAGTTCTGCTGATGATAAAATCGTTAAAGGGATTTCCATCCACACGGATGGGTTCTGTCTGGGACGTTGCAAAATATCCGGGACCAATTCCGTTTACCTGAATATTATGTTTTGCCCATTCTGTTGCCAGATTTTTAGTAAGCATTTTAAGGCCACCTTTTGCAGAAGCATACGCCACAACATTATCGCGTCCCAGCTCACTCATCATCGAGCAGATGTTGATAATTTTCCCGGATTTTCTTTTAATCATATATTTCCCGATTAATTTGGACATGATAAAAGGTCCGGTAAGATCCACATCGATTACTTTTCTAAAGTCTTCCACTTCCATATCAATAGCCGGAATACGCTTGATGATTCCTGCATTATTGACAAGGATGTCTATTTTTCCATGGGTAGCTTCCATTAAAGCGACTTTCTGAGCAGCTTCCAGTTCATCTGTCACATCAAAAATATAACCGGTTGCCTTATACCCTTTTTCGTGATAATAATTCAAAGCCTTCTCTAATTTTGAGGGTGTTGTACTGGTAATTGCCAATTCAGCACCTGCTGCGGCAAGACCTTCAGCCATTGCCATTCCTAATCCGTGAGTACCGCCTGTTACAACCGCTACTTTACCGGATAAATCAAATAAATTCATTGGAAAATTACTTTAGTTCATTTGTTTTGATACCGTCCATATCACCGTAGTCCATATTTTCTCCGGCCATACCCCAGATAAAAGTATAATGAGATGTTCCTACTCCTGAATGAATAGACCATTCCGGAGACAGTACGGCCTGTCTGTTGGTCATAAACAGGTGTCGGGTTTCATGAGGCTGCCCCATAAAATGACTTACTGTCTGTCCTTCTTCCAGTTCAAAATAGAAGTACGCTTCCATTCTTCTGGCATGGGTATGGGCAGGCATTGTATTCCATACACTTCCCGGGTGAAGTTCCGTCATTCCCATCTGAAGCTGGCATGTTTCAACTACAGAATTCACAATCAGTTTATTAATCGTCCGTTTGTTGGCATACTTTTCTTCACCCAACTCCACAATTTCTGCTTCATTTTTCGTGATTTTCTTTGTGGGATACGAATGATGTGCCGGTGCTGAATTGATGTAGAAATAGGTTTGTTCTTCACCATCTTTCTCAAAAATGACTTCCCGGGCTCCTTTTCCTATGTATAAAGCTTCCTTATTTCCAAGGTGATATACAATGCCGTCTACGGTTACTTTTCCGGCCCCACCTACATTGATGATTCCCAGCTCTCTTCTGTCAAGAAAATTTTCAGCTTTCAGATCATCTGTAGGTTCCAGCTTCAAAGCTTTTGATGAAGGCATTGCCCCGCCTACAATAAGCCTGTCATACATGGAATAAATTAATTTTATCGTATCCTCATTGAATAAATCATTGATCAGAAACTCCCTCCTAAGATCTTCTGTGGTATACTTTTTAACATCTTCCGGATGATGGGCGTAACGAAATTCTGACTGTATCATACTCCTATTTTTACTTTTTCTTTTTTGCGGTTTTCTCAAACCTGTTAAACTTTATGTAATCGATTGCATAAAATTACACTAAAATGACAGAAATACTTGTGGGATAAATATAGAATTATTCTTTAATTAGTTAACAAAAAATTAATTTAAATTTCAAATCAACTGATTTTCAATGAAATAAAATAACATATGATTCTAATTTTCATCAGAATAAAAGCTGTTGAGTTAAAAAAAATTAACCAAAAACAAGACGAAGAGTGTTTGAAAATATAAAATCATGCCAAAATAAAACGGTATTTTAAAGATATTGAATTGATAAAAATTAAACACTTTTACATAACATACTATACATATTAGGATATATTATTAAAAACAATAAAATATTGATTCGAAATACATTTAAAAAAGATGACAAAAATCAGAAAATACTACAAAATTTTATTCCCGGATGTGTATTTAGGGATTTTTGGGATGCAAAAATCACATGAATTTTAAGTTATTTTTAAGTTTTCTAAATTGTAAACCCTAAAAATTTGAAAGATTTTCATTTAATCACCCAACATTCAAATTAATCAAATATTCACCTTATTTACAATAGGTTACATGATAAAAATCCACATCATTCGGATAAAATATTTTTATTTATAACATCTAATTAATAAAAAAATAACATTTTTTTCTTTGCATATTGAAAAATAATATTAGTTTAGAAACCAGAATAATGTTTTACAAAAAATTACGCAATCGATTGCACAAAAGCGTAAAAAAATATTAAAAAGCTTCATGACCACTAAAATCCACAGAATACTTAACAGTCCTAAACAAAAACGATTGAAAAAACTTTCAACCAAGAATTAAAACTATAAGGATACACAATGGATAAAAGAGTACAATCAATAAAGTGGTTATATTTAACTGTTTTTCTGCTTCCTGTCCTTGCAATGGCTCAAGAAAAAGAAACGAAAAAGGATAAAGAAACCAAACTGGATGATGTGGTTTTAGTGGGATATACAAAGGTTTCTAAAAAAGATGTTACCAACGCTGTTTCTTCTGTGAAAGGCGAAGCGCTTAAAGATATGCCATCCACCAATGCTGCTGAAGCCATCCAGGGAAGACTGGCCGGAGTGCAGGTTTCCCTTAGTGAGGGATCTCCCGGAGCTGATGTGGATATTGTAATCCGTGGTGGAAACTCCATCACTCAAAGCAATTCCCCACTCTATATTGTAGATGGTGTACAGATGGATAATGCCCTGACGGTCTTATCCCCCAAAGAAATAGAATCAATTGAAGTATTAAAAGATGCTTCATCAACCTCTATATTCGGTTCAAGAGGAGCCAACGGTGTTGTTCTGATTACGACAAAAGGAGGCCGTAAAAAAGGAAGAACAAGCATCAACTATAATGGTTTTGTAGGGGTGAGAAGTATGCAGAACAAACTCAATGTTCTGGATCCTTATGAATATGTATTGTATCAGTATGAACAATACTACAGAAATGGGGACCTTAAAGATATTGAAACGTTTAATACCCGCTACGGAACGTTTGATCAACTGAATAAATATAAATCTGTCAAGAATGTAGACTGGCAGGATAAGCTTTTCGGAAGAGAGGCATTTAACTTTACACATAATATTTCATTATCAGGAGGATCTGAAAATTCTGCCTTTTCCCTGACGTTAAATAATGTGGAAGAAGACGGAATTATGATTGGTTCCGGATTTAAAAGAAATATGGCCAATTTCAGGTATGACTATGACATTTCAAAAAAGCTGAGCATAGGTCTTAATGCCCGTTACAGCCGTCAAATGGTGTATGGAGCCGGAACATCTGCTTCGGGTTCACAAACCACCAACCGATTAAGAAATGCCATAAGATATCAGCCTTTTGAAGGAGGTTCTACAGTAAATGTAGATGATTTTGACCCATTATTTGCAGACCAGACCAATCTTGTCAACCCGATTCTCCTTGCCAATGATGAAGTAAAAGAAAGCGGAAGAAACGATTTATTGCTGAACGCAACGCTTGATTATAAAATCAGTAAAGATTTTACTTTCCGCAGTGTCATCGGATATGTGCAGAGAGATCAGCTTGTCAATCAGTTTTCCGGTCCGGTCACCAGTCTTGCAAGGCAGAATAATGATCAGCCTGTCGTATTTTTAAGCAATTCGCAAACGAGAAGAATTACCAATACCAATACCTTAAATTATAGAAGGACATTTGGAAATCATAAGCTGGATTTACTTGCAGGTCAGGAAACGGTAAGAACTGACGGCGAATCAACGTCTATCAATATCAAATGGTTCCCAAAGTCTTCTTCAGCACAGGAAGCATTTGCCAATTCACAGCTGGCTTCTCCTCCATCAGGAATGATTCAGGATGCTCCTAAAACTGCAAGAGAAGTAGACCGCCTTGCTTCTTTCTTTGGAAGAGCAAACTATATTTACAAAAATAAATACATTGCAACAGTATCCATGAGAGCCGACGGATCCAGTGTATTCAAACCCGGACCTAACCAGTGGGGATATTTCCCGGCTGCATCTTTAGCATGGAAGATCAAAGAAGAAAACTTCTTAAAACAGAATGATTTTGTCAATGAACTGAAGCTTCGATTAGGGTACGGAAAATCAGGAAACAACAGAATCGGAGCCTTTTTATATGATACTTTCTTTACCTCTTCTTCGGACTATGGATATGCTTTCGGAACCAGCGTTACCCCTGGTGCTACAACAGGAAATATCATGGCAAACCCCAACGTGAGATGGGAGACAGCAACCTCTTATAATGCAGGAATTGATTTTGGTTTATTTAAAGGAAGACTCTATGGTACTCTTGATGTCTATAAAACGCATACGAAGGACCTTTTATTACTGGCCAAAATACCACAGACTTCTGGATATGAGTTCCAATACCAGAACTCAGGAAGCAGTGAAAATAAGGGAATCGAATTATCTATGGGAGGTAGCATCATCAATAAAGAAAATTTCTCTTGGAAGATTGATGCCAATATCTCAACCAACAGAAACACAATCAAAAGTTTAGGAAACAATGCTTCATCAAGTTCCAATTCTTACTACTATCCTTCAGGATGGCAGAATAACCTTTTTGATTTCCTTGTACAGGTAGGTAAACCGGTAGGAACTTATTGGGGATATGTTACTGCCGGAAGATATGAAGTAAGTGATTTTAATTATGATGCGGCTACTCAACTCTATACTTTAAAAGCAGGTATTGCCAGCTCTGCTGCTGTAGCCAACGGTGCCAAAGCTGTACAACCGGGGGATCTTAAACTTCAGGACCTCAATGGTGATGGTGTCATTGACAGCAAAGATATGACTGATCTTGGAAGCGCCCAACCTAAATTCTATGGTGGTTTTACGCAAACATTCCGATATAAGAACTGGGATATGAGTCTTCTTTTCAATTTTTCTATAGGAAACAAGGTGTATAATGCCAACAAAGTAGAATACACAACCCAATATCTGTATAAGGATAACAATATGCTGGCTGAAGTGGCAGACCGATGGAGATGGTTTGACAATGCGGGAAATAAAGTAACCGACCCAACCGCTCTTGCAGCCCTTAATGCCAATACAACAATGTGGACTCCATCTGCAGGAGCGTACTTTCTGCATTCTTATGCGATTGAAGACGGTTCTTTCTTACGATTGAATAACCTGACCATAGGCTACAGCCTTCCGAAAGGATCTCTGGAAGCCATCGGAGTTAAAAACCTGAGACTGTATGCTACGGTGAATAATTTATTTACGATTACCGGTTATTCAGGATTTGATCCGGAAGCCAATACAAGAAGAAACCCATTAACTCCGGGAGTTGATTATTCAGCTTATCCAAGAAGCCGATTTATCTTATCGGGAGTAGATATCACTTTCTAAAACGAACGCTATGAACAAAAATAAATTTTCAAGCCTTTTCTTATCTCTTTTCTGTGCGATGACCCTGAACTCATGCAGCGACTATTTAGAGGTAGAAAATCTTTCCAATACCGCAGAAAAACAGCAGTTCGACTCAGCGCCGGATACTTTTGCTGCTCTGGTGGGAGTTTATAACAGTGCTATGGGTGACAATACCTATGGACAGAGAATGAACCTTATTCTTTCTCAATCAGGGGATGACTTCAGAACATCAGGTGACTACAATGCCAATGACAGAAGAGGAATCAGCTGTTTTGGAGCAGTTCCTACCAATACAGAATTGTTAAGACCCTTTCTGGATACTTACACGGGTATTGAAAGAGCTAATCTTGTGATTAAAAACATCCCGATTTCCCCAGTATATCAAACCGGATCTGCAGCTGATAAAAAACTGATGGACCGTTATCTGGGAGAAGCACTGGCCTTAAGAGCGCTGTTCTATTATGATCTTATAAAAAACTGGGGTGATGTTCCTTTCCAGGACCTTCCTTCAGCAGATCTTCCTTCCGTATATCTTCCTAAAACGGACCGTGATATTATTTATGAGCAAATACTTGATGACCTTGCCAAAGCATCGGCATTAGTCCCATGGAAATCTGAAGGAGGTACCACAGCACAAAGATTATCAAAGGCTGCTGTAAAAGGATTAAGAGCGAGAATTGCTTTGGCAAGAGCCGGTTATTCTCTCAGAAGAAATCCTCAGCTGATGGTACAGGGTACCAATCCTCAAAAATATTATCAAATCGCATACGACGAATGTAAGGACATTATCAATTCCGGACAGCATAAACTGAACCCTAGCTATGAAGGGCTTTTCAGATCGCTGCATACCAACAGTCAGGATACAACGAATGAAGTTATTTTCGCCATCGGAGCGTTTGGAGGAAACTCAAGAACAGATTCAAAAATTGGTTATTATAATGGACTAAGGCATGATGACTCTGACTGGAAATCGGCTGGCGGAATCAGTGCTATCCCAACTTATTTCTATGAATTCAGCAAATACGATCTGAGAAGAGACGTTAATGTTGCTATCTTTAGAGTAAGTACCAGCAAGCAGGAAGATCTTCAGACCTCCATCAACTGGAATGACGGGAAATTCAGAAAGTCATGGACCAGCATTACGGGAACTTCCCAGAACTTAGGAATCGACTGGCCGCTTTTGAGATATTCAGATATTTTATTAATGTTTGCCGAGGCGGATAATGAAATCCATGGTTCTCCTTCTCAGGAAGCCATTGATGCCGTAATGGCGGTAAGACAAAGAGCCTATGCAGGTAATGTAGGCCAGGTTGGGACGATCCCAACCTCTAAGAATGATTTCCTTACCTATATTATACAGGAAAGACTACTGGAATTCGGAGGTGAAGGATTGAGAAAGTACGACCTCATCCGTTGGAATCTTCTGGAAACAAAGATAAATGAAACCAGACAGAAATTAACAGATTTCATGAACGGTACCGGAGCTTATGCCAACGTTCCTGAGTACATCTTTTATAAAAAACCAGCATCAACTGTGGTCAATTATGTTCCGACAAAAACAGCACAGCAAAATGTGCTGGATATGGATCTGTATGTCAATGGAATCAACAAAGCTGATGTTTTCTACAATCCTAACCAGAGTGTTGCCACACCTTCAGGATATACAAAAATCAACTGGAGACTTGCCATGACACAGCCTTACATTAATGGAGATCCTGTCAAAAGTTATGCATATTATTTCCAGCCTAATAAAAAGGAGCTTCTCCCTATCGCACTGGATGTAATCAGTTCAAATTATAACCTTACCCAGGACTACGGATATTAGACAGTTTAAGTTCACATTCATATCAAAAATACAGGCTGTATTCCCCAAGAAGGCAGTCTGTATTTTAAACCAAAATGCTTTATGAAACATTCTATCTTTTTTAGAAATTATATGTTGTTTTCTGCTTTTTTAATTGCTGTATGCAGCCTTCTTTCTTTCCAGACCAGGGATAAAATCATCGTGGTTTCGAAAGACGGAAAAGGTGACTTTACAACCATTCAGCAAGCGATAGATGCCGTTGACAACAATTCTTCTCTGAGGACAAAAATTGTTATTAAAGCAGGAATTTATAAAGAAAAAATTGTTATTCCGGAATCCAAAGGAGCCCTCTTGCTGGAAGGTGAAAATCCTGAAAAAACAATCATTACTTATGATGATTTTGCTTCTAAAAAAAATGCTGAAGGAAAGGAAATCGGAACTACAGGCTCTTCTACTGTATTTATTTACTCCAATGATTTTAGCGCTAAAAACATTTCATTTGAGAACAGCTCAGGGAGAGTCGGACAGGCAGTTGCCGTATTGACTTCAGGTGACAGAATCGCTTTTGAAAACTGCAGGTTTTTAGGAAATCAGGATACTTTATATCTGAAAGGAGCTCAGGATCTTCAGGATAAGAAAAAACCTTCAAGAAATTATTTTAAAAACTGCTATATAGAAGGCACTACCGATTATATTTTTGGGGCAGGAACAGCCGTTTTTGAAAACTGTGTTATTTACTCCAAAGAAACAGCAAGCTACATTACAGCAGCTTCTACTCCACAGGAAAATGAGTTTGGTTTTGTATTCATCAATTCTCAGATTACAGGGAATGCCACAGAATATTCCGTGTACCTGGGAAGACCGTGGAGGCCTTTTGCTAAAACTGTTTATATTGATTGTAAACTCAATTCCACAATAAAACCTGAAGGATGGCACAACTGGAGCAAACCGGATGCTGAAAAGACAACATTTTACGCAGAAAGCAACTCAAAAGGTTCGGGAGCGAATGCTGTGCAGAGAGTATCATGGTCTCATCAGTTAACCCAGCAGGAAAGAAAAAAATATACGACAGAAAATATCCTTAAAGGTAAGGATGAATGGAATATTAAAAAGAGCTTACAATAATTCAAATTCAGGTTAATAAGAATCTTCAATTATGATAAAAGGTTTCATCAAGCTATTCACTACCGGAATTGTATGCAGTATTTCCCTGCTAATCAATGCGCAGGAAATCCTGAGCTTTCCCGGTGCTGAAGGTTTTGGAAGGTTCACAACGGGCGGGCGTGGCGGAAAGGTCTATTTCGTTACCAATCTGAAAGATGATCATTCCGAAGGAACATTAAGATATGCGCTGAATCAGAAAGGACCGAGATATATTGTTTTTAAAACCAGTGGAACCATCTATCTTGAATCTCCTTTAAAAATAAAAAAAGGTAACGTCACCATTGCCGGACAAACCGCTCCCGGAGACGGTATTACCATTGCCAACTATGAAACATTTGTAGCGGCTGACAACGTTATTATCCGTTATCTGAGATTCAGAATGGGAGATCAGAAAAAATTTGAAGGCGATGCCTTAGGAGCCAGATTTATTAAAAATCTGATGGTAGATCATTGCTCGATGAGTTGGTCCACAGACGAAACCGTCTCCATCTACGCCAACGAAAATACGACCCTGCAATGGTGTATTATTGCGGAAAGCCTCAGAAACAGCTTTCATCAGAAAGGAGCCCATGGTTATGGCGGAATTGCTGGCGGTAAAGGGGCATCATTCCATCACAATATATATGCTCATCACGACAGCAGAAATCCACGGTTAGGTGAATATGCAGGAAGTAAATTTGCACTCACTGACCTTACTGATTTCAGGAATAATGTAATCTACAACTGGGGCCACAACAGCTTATACGGAGGTGAAGGGATGAACGTCAATATCATCAATAATTATTACAAACCCGGACCTGCAACCATCACCAGACAGCGGATTGTCGCCATCGACAAAAATGAAAATCCAAAAACAGAAGTCTACAATATCTGGGGTAAATACTACATCCATGGAAATGTAGTGGAAGGAAGTCCTGAAACAACTAAAGACAATTGGAAAGAAGGTGTTTTTAATCAGATGAAGCTTTCTTACAACCTGACAGAAAAGGATAAAAACGCCATCAGAATCAATCAGTCTCACGATATTAAGAATAATATTATTACCCATTCTGCACAGGAAGCATATGAAAAAACTATACAATACGGAGGAGCAAGCCTGATCCGTGATGCTGTTGATCTTCATGTGATAAAGGACATCGGAACCGGAAGTTTTACTTATACAGGATCAAAGGGAAGTACAAATGGAATCATCGACTCTCAGGAAGATGTTGGTGGATTCCCAAATTTGAGACAGGAACAATCACTCCTCGATTCAGATAACGACGGAATGCCTGATGAGTGGGAAATCAGACATCATTTAGACCCAAAATCGGCCAATGCCAATGGTAGAGATCTGGATAAAAATTATGACAATATTGAAGTGTACTTCAATGATATTGTCAGTAAAATAACCGATAAACAACATTAATAACCATGAAAACTCTTTGTTACAAATCGGTAAACTAATAAGAAAAAGTATGAAATTCAGCTTATTTACAATATGTATTGCGGGAGCTTTTATCAGTTCAACCCTTTCAGCACAGACTTCTGTAATTGAAAACAGTAGGAAAAACCCTAAGGTTCCATTTTCCTATGCTGAACTTTCTGTAAAAGAAGGCGGCCAATGGGAAGGCAATCAATATATTGGCGGAACTTTTAAAAATGTTCAGGAACTTACCCTGCCGGAAGCCCATACAGATCATTCCTCGTATATCAGATATGAAGGAATTGGCCTGGAAAACAATCAGATTGGCTATAGGCTCTATCTGGACTGGAGAAATGCTACGGATATTTTTGGTAAAAAAGTAAACACACTCGTATTACCAGAAGTTGGTCAGGATGGCTTTGAATCCTATCATCATGATGCACCTTGGGGGCAGGATATCCTGAAGTCCGGACGTACCATCGGAATCGGATCTTATGGAAGATATGATGAGCAGAATGATTATGTTGAAACTTTTAAAATCGTAAAAAAGACTACCGCAAAAGTTGTCAATGAAAAAGACCGGTCTTATGCCACAATCGATTACAAAGGCTGGAAAACCTGGGGTAATCCCATCAATATACAGTCAAAACTGACTATTTTTCCTAAAGACCGCTTTGTAAAAGTGGACCTTACCCTCAGCAACAGCCTTTCAGGTTTATGTACAGGAATTGTTGCCTTTAAGGACATTCCATTGAAACAAGGAGTCAGTAAAAATAAAAAATGGGGCTATATTGCGACTTATGGGCAGCAAACGTTAGCTAAAAAAGAAGACAATCTGGGAATGGCAGTCTTCTACCCTATTGAAAACTTTGATCAATATGTAAAAACAAAATCTACCCATACAGTCATCTTCAAAAAGACGAAAAATGTATCATATTACTTTTTGGGAGCCTGGTCACAGGAACCCAACGGCTTAACCACCGAAGACGCATTCTATCAGGATCTTGATAAAAAACTGGATATTCTGGATAAAACTCAACAACTTTAAAGTTTAAAATCATGAACTTTATTAATAATTCTATGACAATCTATGCATTGGCAACAGTATGTTCAGGACTCTTTTTTTCCTGTGCACAAAAGCCTTTGCAAAATTCGCCCTCCGAAATACATTCACCTGTAAACGGAAAAATTTCAGCCAAACTTCCATGGTCGGAAAGAATGCTTCTTTCTGAAATACAACGGTTTCCTCAGGCATGGATGCTGGACTACAACAAAGCTCCCAAATGGAGCTATCCTACAGCCATCGTTCTGGAAGGAGCCGAAAGACTGTTTGAAAAAACCGGAAACAAGGAGTATTACAGCTATATCACAGCCTTTGGTGACACTATGGTGAAAGAAGACGGAAGCATTATTTCTTACGATCTTTCCAAATACAATATTGATATGCTGAATTGTGGAAATGTTCTTCTTTACCTCTATCAGCAGGAGAAAAAAGACAAATATTTAAAAGCCCTGCAAACCCTGCGTTCCCAGATTGACGGCCAGCCAAGAACTTCCGAAGGCGGTTTCTGGCACAAGAAAATTTATCCTAACCAGATGTGGCTTGACGGATTATACATGGGAGAACCTTTTTATGCTCATTATACCCATGATTTTTCAAAAGGAGAAGAAGCTGAAAAAGCTTATAACGATATCATCAATCAGTTTGAACTGATTCAGAAGCATCTTTTAGATAAAAAAACGGGACTGCTCTATCATGCCTGGGACGAAAGCAGAGAACAGCAATGGGCGAATAAAGAAACCGGTCTTTCTCCTAATTTCTGGTCAAGAGCAATGGGCTGGTACGGAATGGCTATCGTAGATGTACTGGATTATCTTCCTCACAACCATCCGGGAAGAGCAAAATTACTGACCTACCTGAAGTCTTACTGTGATGCCGTTATCAAAGTTCAGGATTCCAAGACAGGGCTTTGGTATCAGGTATTGGACAAAGGTGGAGAAAAGGGCAACTATCTGGAAGCAACAGGCTCATCTATGTTTGTGTACACCATGATAAAGTCCGTCAACAAAGGGTATTTATCCAAATCATATAAAGCATATGCGAAAAAAGGATACGACGGCATTATCAAAAACCTGATAACAGTAGATAAAAACGGCGTTGTAAGCTTAAATAAATGCTGTGCTGTGGCAGGCTTGGGCGGAAATCCTTACAGAAGCGGTTCTTACGAATATTATGTGAATGAAGAAGTCCGCTCCAATGACCCAAAAGGAACAGGTCCGTTTATTCTTGCCAGTTTGGAATTTGAAAAATAAAAAAAGATTGAGGTAAAGCATAATTGATTGTATGAAGACAAAAAGTATTTTAAATATCGTTGCCCTTACAGCCTTTTCGGCAGCATCTACCTATTTTCAGGCACAGGAGAAAAACTATGTTTCCGAAGTATGGACTGCCGATCAGGGGAAAAACTACAGAAATCCCGTTTTATATGCCGACTATTCAGATCCGGACGTGATTCGTGTGGGGAATGATTACTATATGACAGCCTCCAGCTTCAACGAAGCTCCGGGATTGCCTATTCTTCATTCCAAAGATATGATCAACTGGAAACTGGTTAATTACGCCATTCAGGATATCTTACCTCTGGAACACTTTTCAACCCCCAAAAGAGGCGATGGTGTTTGGGCTCCCAGCATCAGGTTTCATAAAGGAGAATTTTACATTTACTGGGGTGATCCGGATTTCGGAATTTATATGGTAAAAACTAAAGATCCTCTGGGCGTTTGGGAAAAACCGGTGTTGGTAATGGAAGGAAAAGGCTTGATTGATTCCTGTCCTTTCTGGGATGAAGACGGCAATGCCTACCTTATTCATGGCTGGGCCGGAAGCCGTGCCGGAGTAAAAAGTATATTAACCCTCAATAAAATGAATCCTGAGGGAACAAAAGTACTCGATAAAGGAATTCATGTTTTTGACGGTCATGATGCCCATCCTACTGTTGAAGGCCCCAAAATATATAAACGAAACGGCTATTATTATATTTTTGCTCCGGCAGGTGGTGTCGCAACAGGTTGGCAGCTTGCGTTGAGATCAAAAAATATCTATGGCCCTTACGAAGAAAAAATTGTTCTGGAACAGGGTTCAACAGCCATCAATGGACCTCATCAGGGAGCATGGGTGGATACCCCATCCGGAGAAGACTGGTTCTATCATTTTCAGGATGTAGATGCAGGAGGAAGAATTGTTCATCTCCAGCCTATGAAATGGGAAAAAGACTGGCCTGTAATGGGAACAGACTCTAATAAAAACGGAATCGGAGAGCCTGTTGTAAGCTATAAAAAACCTGATACCGGACAATCGTCACCTATAGTTACTCCTTCTGAGACCGACGAATTTGATGGAAAAAAATTAGGCTTACAATGGCAATGGAGTGCCAACGAAAATATTGTATGGTCCTCCAAACTTCCCGGACAGCAATTTTTAAGATTATTCTCAATAAAAATTCCTGAAGGTGAAAAAAACCTGTGGAATGTTCCGAATCTGTTAACCCAAAAATTCCCGGCTCCGAATTTTGCTGCTACTACAAAGGTAAAATTAGTTCCCGAAGAAGCTAAAGATGGCAAGACTGCAGGATTATTGATCATGGGACTGGACCATGCATCACTGGTTATCACCAACAAATCGGATGGTTATTATGTACAGCTAAGGAAAGCTGAAAAAGCAGATAAAGGCGGTGAGGAGAAAATACACTGGGAAACTCAGTTGAAAAGCAATGAGGTGTATTTAAAAGTGAATGTAACCGAGCCTAATGGATTATGTCAGTTCAGTTACAGCGAAAATGGTAAAAATTTCATCAAAGCAGGTGAAGTTTTCCAGGCAAAACCGGGAAAATGGATTGGTGCAAAAGTAGGACTTTATAGCATAAGTACGACAAAGGCACCAAGAGGAGGATATGCCGATTTTGATTGGTTCAGAATAACTAAGAAGTAAAATGGAGAATAAAAATGATGCCTTTCCGATTATCCAACAAAAATAATCATGAAGAAAAGAATATATAAACCCGTTTTATTTTTATTAAGTACCTTACTTCTGTCAGCATGTCAGTCACAGAATAAAGCAAAAAGTACGACTATAAAAGCGGATAAAAAAGTAACCCATATTTACCTTATCGGAGATTCCACAATGGCTGATTATACCGGAGACTATGATCCCGGAAAAGACTATATGAAAGTCAGATATCCCATCACAGGCTGGGGACAGGTTTTTCAGCCATTTTTTGTAAAAGACAGTATTCAATCTCTGAAGCCCTTTATCACAACTGATTCTGTGGCGGTTATTGACAGGGCTCACGGTGGAAGAAGCACACGAACTTTTTTCCAGGAAGGAAGATGGCGGTATGTCTATGAACACCTTCAGGCAGGTGATTATGTGATCATGCAGTTCGGGCATAACGACGGTTCAGAAAAGCATCCGGAACGCTATGTAAATATTCAGGGGTATAAAGAATTTTTACGTTTATTCGTTTCTCAGACGAGGCAGAAAGGAGGAAATCCCGTTATTGTAACTCCGGTCGCCAGAAATTACCCCTGGAAAGACGGAAAACTGGAAAATGTACATGGAGAGTACTGGCAGGCCCCAATTGATATTGCAAAGGAAATGAATGTTCCCTATATAGATCTTAATAGATTGTCGATGGATTATTTTACAAAAAAAGGACAGGATTTTACCACCAGTCATTATTTCATGAACCTTCCGGAGAACGTATATGAAGCCTATCCAAAAGGACAGAAAGACAATACCCATTTTCAGCCTGAAGGAGCAAAAGCAGTCGCTACATTGGTCTATCAGGAATTTAAAAAAATAATTAAAACTCAAAAAAAATAACATGAAGAAGTCACTTATAATTATCGGCTTAGCCGCAGCAATGATGTTTTCGGGGCAGGCTTTTGCCCAGAACCTGGATATTTACAAAAACATTGAGTTTACAATGCCTCAGGTTGCAGAAACCTCTTTTCCTGCTCAAACAGTTTCCATTACACAATTTGGCGGAATCTCAGGGGGGAATGTAAAAAATACAGCCGCCTTCAAAAAAGCCATTGAAGACCTTAGTAAAAAAGGAGGCGGAAAACTGGTGGTACCAAGGGGAATTTGGTTAACAGGTCCTATTGAGCTGAAAAGCAATATCAATCTTCATGTAGAAGAAGGAGCGTTCATTATTTTCAGTAAGGATAAAAATGATTATCCTTTGGTAGATGTAAGTTTTGAGGGGCTCAATACCATTCGATGCCAGTCTCCTATCTCCGCAAAAAATGCTACAAATATTGCCATTACAGGAAAAGGAGTCATAGATGGAAGCGGTGATGCATGGAGAGCCATCAAAAAAAGCAAAGTTGCAGAATCTGAATGGAAAGAAATCATCAAATCGGGTGGAATTCTATCTTCCGACGGCAAAACATGGTATCCTTCAGAGAGTTATAAAAAAGGATTTGAAAGCAGCTCAAGCTTCAATGTTCCTGATAAAATATCCAAAGACGAACTGACCACTGTAAAAGATTTTCTGCGTCCGGTGATGGTAAGTCTGGTAGGTTGCGACAAAGTATTGTTAGATGGTCCTACTTTCCAGAATTCCCCGGCGTGGAACCTGCATCCATTGATGTGTTCCAACGTAATCCTAAGAAATCTGACTGTCAGAAATCCCTGGTTTTCGCAAAACGGTGATGGTGTAGATCTTGAATCCTGCAAAAATGTTCTGATCTATGACAATACATTTGATGTGGGTGATGATGCTATCTGTATCAAATCCGGGAAAAATGAGGATGGCAGAAAAAGAGGAATGCCTACAGAAAACGTGATCATCAAAAATAATGTTGTGTATCACGGTCATGGAGGATTTGTGGTAGGAAGTGAAATGTCCGGTGGAGCCAGAAATATTCATGTATCTGATTGTACTTTCATCGGAACAGATATCGGGCTTCGTTTTAAAACAACCCGTGGAAGAGGCGGAATTGTAGAAAATATTTACATTAAAAATATTGATATGATTAATATTCCTACCCAAACGATTGGTTTCAATATGTTTTACGAAGGTTCTTCCCCGGTTTTAGAAGAAGGACAAAAACAGGAAGGAAATAAGACCCCGGAAAAAGTGTATCCTGTAACGGAAGAAACTCCTATTTTCAGAAATATCTTCTTTAAAAACATCAATGCCGTTAATTCTTATGAAGCCATCACCCTATTTGGTCTGGCTGAAATGAACCTTAAAAATATCGTGATTGAAGATTCAAAATTTGATACCAAAAAAGCACTCACTATTGTGGATGCAGACGGAATTCAATTGAAAAATGTAACGTTGAAATATACTGAAGGTACAGGTGCTACGGTTTACAACAGTAAAAATATCAATCTTGCTTCCGTAAAATTTGAATCCCCAACTAAACCTTATATCAAAGTTTTAGGAAACAAAACCGGAACTGTAGTCTTGTCAAAAGAAATACTAGCTGACAAAAGTTTACTTTCTGTAGGAACAGACGTGCCTAAGAATGCAGTTAAATAATATAATTCAAACCATTACACATTTTAAAGGTTTCAAAATATTAGAATTCGGCTCATGATTTTTAACAAAAGACATACTTATATTTCTATTTTCTTTGTAGGGATGATGGCATTCGGGCAGACTAGCAGACCGAATGCTGCTCCTTACACCACTGAAGGGACTTTTGAAAAACTTAAAAAGAAACACAGCTTCATTACTCCTATTGACCGCCCCATCCCTCCCAATATCAGAATCGACAAAGATGTTGAATATGGCGCTCCTGATGGAATCTCTTTAAAAGCTGATGTTTACTACCCTCTTGACTCTTCCAAAAAACATGCAGGAATCGCTATGGTACATGGTGGAGGCTGGATTTCCGGAAGTAAGGAAAATGAAAAATACATGGCAATGGAGCTGGCATCAAAAGGCTTTGTCGTCATTGCTGTTGGGTATCGTCTTGCAGATATTTCCAAATATCCTGCGGGGATTGAAGATGTTGAAACTGCCATTCAATGGATCAGGAAAAACAACAGAAAATATACCTTAGATAAAGATAAAATAGTGGTTTTAGGTGAATCTGCCGGCGCACAGATGGCCACCTTGGTAGGTGTAAAAGCCAAAAATAAAATAAAGGCGATCATCAATGTTGATGGTATTGTTTCGTTTGTTCATCCGGAAGCTGAAGAAAGTACCTATGCCTCTTACTGGTTGGGTGGTGACCGGGAGATCAATCTCAAAAACTGGACGGAAGCCTCACCCCTTGAATATGTGGATCAGCATACACCGCCTACTCTTTTTATCAACAGTTCGCAGCCCAGATTCCATGCAGGAAGAGATGATATGATGAAGAAACTGCGGTCTTATAACATTCCTACCGAATTTCATGAGATCAAAGATTCGCCGCATTCATTCTGGTCGGCAGAACCCTGGTTTACAGAAACCCTGAACTATACGGTAGATTTTTTAAATAAAGTTTTAAAATAGCTCTTAAGCTCAAACGCACCCAATAAATGGTATGAAAAAATTACTTTTAATTCTATTCATAACAGCAGCTCCACTTCTATGGGCGGATGAACCATACATTACCATTACAGTTGATCAGAAAGGAAATGGAGATTTTACCACCATTCAAAAAGCCATCAATTCTATAAGAGATCTCGGATCCGCTGAGGCTTTGATCAAAATAAAGTCGGGAATCTATCATGAAAAGCTAGTGATTCCCTCTTCGAAACATAAAATCACTCTGGAAGGTGAAAATAAGAAAAATACGATCATTACCCATAATGATTTCTCAGGAAAGCCGGATGCCTTCAATGAAAAGATGACGACTTTCAATTCATATACGGTATTGGTAATGGCGGATGATATTAAAATTCATAATCTTACCATTCAAAACAGCTCATGCAACGAAGGGCAGGCTGTTGCCCTTCATGTAGAAGGCGATCGTTTTATCATCACCAACGCTGCTGTTTTGGGCTGCCAGGACACCATATATGCTGCTACCAATCACAGCAGGCAATATTTTGAAAACTGCTATATAGAAGGAACTACAGATTTCATTTTCGGACAGGCTACTGCCGTATTTAAAAACTGTACCATTAAAAGTCTTGCTGATTCTTATATCACTGCAGCAGCCACCGAAATTGACAGAAAATATGGTTTTGTATTCTTACACTGTACACTAGTCGCAAAAGATGGTGTTAGCAAAGTGTATTTGGGAAGACCTTGGAGACCCTACGCCAAAACAGTGTTTATCAATACAGAAATGGGAAAACATATTATCCCTGAAGGCTGGAATCCATGGAAAGGCGATAAAATGTTCCCTGATAAGGAAAAAACCGCCTATTATGCAGAGTCCGGAAGTAAAGGGGAAGGCGGAAACACTTCAAAACGTATCAACTGGTCTCATCAGCTCACCCAAAAAGATCTGAAAAATTACACCCTGGAAAAAATATTGGATGGCTGGAACCCTTAATTATTGAATTGCTGAACAAAAAAAAAATTTAAAAACAACTATGCATAAAAGGCTTACCCTACTTCTTCTCTTCCTGTCAATCATGACATGGGCACAACAACCTACCCTATTTCTGATTGGTGATTCAACGATGGCCAATAAAGAAAACCCGGATAAAAACCCGGAACATGGCTGGGGACAGATGCTTCCCTCTCTTTTAAATTCCGGAATTTCTATTCAGAACCACGCAACCAACGGGAGAAGTTCAAAAAGCTTCAGAAAGGAAGGAAGATGGAATAAAGTGATGAATCAGCTTAAGAAAGGGGATTTTGTGATCATCCAGTTTGGACATAATGACCAAAAAATCAATGACTCGGCACGATTCACCAATCCATATACTCAATACAGAGCCAATCTTGAAAGATACGTAACCGAAGCCAGGTCAAAAGGGGCGACTCCTATTCTACTCACTTCTATTGTGAGAAGAAACTTTAATGAAAACGGAGTTTTGGTAGATACCCATAAAGAATATCCTTTGGTAGTCAGAATGGTAGCTAATGATCTTCAGGTTCCTTTTGTTGATTTACAGTTATTATCGGAACAACTGGAGATTTCTTATGGTCCGGAAAATTCAAAAAAACTACATCTTCATTATAAAAAAGGAGATGAAGCTTATTACCCGGAAGGAAAAGATGATGATACTCACTTGTCAAAACTGGGAGCCGAATCTATTGCAAAACTGGCAGCAGCTTCTTTGAAAAGTATGAAGACAGGTTTGGAGAAGTATATTAAATAAAGTACTCTTCGAGATTTTACAAAATTTCAATTTAAAAAAGTAAAAATGGATTTTAAAAAAGACTCTTTCTTTAATGGAAACTCTGATTGGGAAGATGTAGGAAATGGTGTTTCAAGACAGTTTGTTGGATACAATGCCCAGATCATGATGGTGATTGTAAAGTTTGAGAAAGGAGCAATAGGAGCTTTACACCAGCATTTTCACTCTCAGATCACCTATGTTGCTTCAGGAAAGTTTGAAGTCACAGTAAATGGAGAGACAAACATTTTGCATGAAGGGGATGGCTTTTTTGCACAACCTAATATTTTCCATGGGGTGAAATGTCTTGAGGAGGGAAAATTGATTGATGCATTTACCCCTTTGAGGGAGGAATTTCTTGTTTAGATACCTCATAAAAGAATAAACAAATCTATCTTCATTCAATTCTCATATCAATATTTTTCATTTTTAGCGGTTGTTCTAAAGTAAAAATTAAATTTATTGAATAAATAACAAAACGCAACCGATTGATCAATCTAAATATTTAACATTATAATTATATAAATATTAATAT
>NZ_JBBGZQ010000008.1:0-197438 GCF_037572595.1 Chryseobacterium sp. MYb328
TTATAAAAAAATGCAATACTATTATAAATAAATGATTTAAATTAATATTTAATCAAAATTATGTGAATTATATTGTATATTTGATATTGTAAAAATAATGACTGCAAAATTAAAAATCACTAATTAGAACACAATCAATATTTCTACACTTTTTTTTTAATTAAAAAGGGTTGCCACCTTATAGCTAAAATACAATGAAAAAAAAATATTTAAAATTCCTATATGTTGGGATTACAGTACTATCTATTGTTTCTTGTTCGCGAGCCGACAGCACGAGCATATTAGAAAATGAGAAATCAGCTACCCCCAACAACAGTATAACAGAAAAGGAATTATTAGCACAAGGTTGGACAATAGTAAAAGAAATCAACTTGATTCCAGAGCTAAAGAATAGAGCTAAAACATCTGCGAGATCAATGGAGCAATCGGATATCAAAGTTCCTTTTACGGAAAAATATTTATCTCAAATGGGATGGGATCTGAGTGATACTGACAATGGCAGAAAGGAGCAACAAGAGGTTATAAAACAGCTGAAATCTCTAACCCCAGGGGGTAGTTATCCTGATCCTAATGGAGTACTTTTTACTCGTGATTTTGCTTTAGGTCGTAAAAATATTAAAGAAGAGAAAAACTGGTGGAAAGCAGATACTTATGTTCTTTTGGGAAAACCAGAACTTGTAGCTAAACCCAATCAATTAGAATTACCTGATGAAGTGTTCTCAACAGAGGTGACTAATGCAAGTAATGAAGATAGTGAAATTACAGTAACCTATTCTTATAAAACAGGTTACAAATACACTTGGAATACGAAATATTCAGGTAGTCTGAAAATTAATTCAACCTTATCATTCGGTATTCCGCTCACTGTGGAAGGGAAAACGACTATAGAAATAATGGTAGGTGGGGAAAAATCTTGGGGAGAAGATACTACAAACGAAAAGACCTTAACTAGTTCTTATAAAACTAAGGTGCCTGCTAATAGTAAAAAAAGCATTAAAGTATTTACAAAAGTGCAAGGTTCAGAAGTGAATTATACCGTTCCAATAACTATAAATGGTACCTATGTTTTATGCACACCGGGCTATAGATACGAAATCAATAATATGGATATAACTAAAGGTTTACTAAGAGATAGTTCTATCCCTATGAATGAGCAAGGAGTCGTAAAATCTGTCGCCAGTTCAACTGTTAAAATACTTGAATCTCCTGCAGTAAAATTATAAATTAGAAATAAGTTTATTTCTAACCAATAATGTAAATATTTCTGAAATATAAAATCCCTGAGTGAAAATTTAGGGATTTTTCATGATTAATTATTCATTAAATTTGGGTAACTCCGGTGGATATACTTTGTAATTATTTAGACTTTTTCAAATTGCAGCCTTTCATTAAAAAAGAAATTCACTACGAAGATGTTTTTGTAACTCGTATGTAGTATAGTTTGTTGATTTTTAATGTATTGTGTTTTTATTGTGTATTGTGAATATTTATAAATTATTAATTTAAAATAATGAAAATCAAAATATTATAAATTGAATTTGTTTATTTTAATGTAAAGTCAAAGCCTTCTCGGAATCATTTTTGCATGAATAATCACATAATCACCAAAATATAACATTATGAATACTAACAGACTTTCCGCAAAGGTGGAAAAAGCACTTAGTGACCAAATGAACAAGGAGATTCATGCATCACACATTTTTCTGTCGTATGGAATTTGGGCCGATGATAAAGGTTATCAGGGAATTGCCAATTTTCTTTACCGTCATTCTCAGGAAGAAAGAAACCATTCGATCAAATTTATGGAGTATATTTTAAACAGAGGCGGAAAACCAAAAGTAAATGCCATACCGGCTCCTCCGGCAGATCCGGAAAGCCTTACAGCCTGTTTTGAAGGTGTTTTCAAACATGAAGTAGACAATACAACCGCCATCTACAAAATCGTAGATCTTTCTATGGCCGAAAAAGACTGGGCAACCTGGAATTTTATGCAGTGGTTTGTACAGGAACAGATTGAAGAAGAAACATTAGCTCAGAACCTTATCGATAAATTAAAAATTGCAGGCGGTGACAGAGCTACGGATGAATCTTTATTTACTTTAGATAAAACTTTACAGGAAGCCCCGAATGATGTTCCTCTGGCCCAGGAAGCCACAGGAAATAATCCCTAAAAATCACCGGTGAAGTAAAAACTGCTTGAAAATCTGTCAGAATGCTGGCAGATTTTTTTATTATGAAACTCCCTTAAAATTCACTATCTTTGCACGCTGAAAGTTCAGGAATCAATAATCAGAGTGAAAACTTTGAATCTGAAAACTTAGAACTTCCAACCTTAAACCTTAAACTTTGAATTTTACAATATGAAATGTGGAATCGTAGGCCTGCCGAATGTAGGTAAATCAACACTTTTTAACTGTCTGAGCAATGCAAAAGCTCAATCAGCAAACTATCCTTTCTGTACTATTGAACCGAACCTGGGAACAGTTTCAGTGCCGGATCAGAGATTGTTTGAATTGGAGAAAATCGTAAAACCTGAAAGAGTTTTACCGGCTGTTGTTGAAATCGTTGATATTGCAGGTCTTGTAAAAGGTGCCAGCAAAGGAGAAGGATTGGGGAATCAGTTCTTGGCAAATATCCGTGAGTGTGAAGCAATTATCCATGTTTTAAGATGTTTTGATAATGGAAATATCATTCACGTAGAAGGTTCAGTAGATCCGTTAAGAGATAAAGAAATTATTGATATTGAACTTCAACTGAAAGACCTTGAAACAGTAGGGAAAGCAGTTGAAAAAGCTAAAAAATTCATCAAATCCGGTAAGAAAGAAGATCTTCTTACTTACGAAACCCTTCAGAATTTACAGAAATTCTTAGAAGATGGGAAAAACGCAAGAGAATTTGCGATGGATGATTTTGCAAAGTCAATCATTGCTGAAGTTCAGCTTTTAACGAATAAGCCGGTACTTTACGTTTGTAACGTAGATGAAAATTCTATCAAAAACGGAAACGATTGGATTGCAAAGATCGAAGAGATGGCTAAAAATGAAGGGGCTGAAGTAGTTGTATTAGCTGCTCAGATTGAAGCTGACATCAATGAATTAGAGACTTTCGAAGAAAGAGAAATTTTCCTTGACGAGCTAGGTCTTACAGAACCGGGAGTAAACCGTTTGATCAGAAAAGCTTACGATCTTTTAAAACTTCAGACGTATTTCACTGCTGGAGTAAAAGAAGTAAGAGCATGGACTATCGGACAGGGATGGACGGCTCCTCAGGCAGCTGGAGTAATCCACACAGACTTTGAAAAAGGATTCATCCGTGCAGAAGTAATCAAATATAACGATTATATGACGTACGGTTCAGAAGTAAAGGTGAAAGAAGCCGGAAAACTTTCTGTAGAAGGTAAAGAATATATTGTACAGGATGGTGACATCATGCACTTTAGATTCAACGTATAAGAAAAATATTAAAGTTAGTTTATAAAAAAAACGCTTCCATAATATAATTTGGGAGCGTTTTTTGCATTGATGAGAAAAACTGTCCCCATGAAAGTATTCTATTTAACGATTTCTCTTTTTCTTTTTTCGTGTTCAAAACGTGTTGAAGATAAATGTTTTGTAGATAAGATGAATACTGAAGATGTTGTAATATGGGAGGATGTTCCCCAATCTTATACACTGAACCAAATTCTTGCAGAAAAACCCAATTACCTTGAAATTACCAATCTTACTGCATACCGGGACTTTGAGACAGATAAAGAGGAGTTTCTTCTTCGAAAAAGAGGTGGAATAACAGAAATTAGCTTTTCAGTGTTCGATGAAAAGTTTTCTGATCAGTTTGTATGTTTTGGCAAACAAAAGTCTGGAAATACCATATATGGACTCGGGATGAACAGACTTGGATACTGGTTGCTGAAAATTGAAAATAACAGGCCTTCTGCCCATTTTTTAGGGCTTAGTTCAAACCTGTATTATTTCAATAAAATTCAGCAGAATCCGATTGTTCAGGGAGATAAGATTCATATTGAAGGAAGCCTTGTGGAAATGGAGAATCCTATTGATCGTGGTGGATATAAAAACTATGCCGTAATTGAAGATGGCAAATTATTTACAGTTAAAATGGAAGACTTGGTGCAGGATTCCGATCACGATGGTTACAATGATATTTTTGAGAATAGTTTTGGGCTAAATCCCCATAAGAAAGATACAGACGGTGATGGAATCAATGATTTTGAGGATAAAAATCCTATGTTCAGATCATTAGACAACAAATTCACCCGTCTTTACGATCAACTGTTGTCTGATACTTTTGTAGGTGCTGAAAATTTGAATTATGAATTTCAGGTGTATAAAACCGACTGTGAATATTTTCATCAGGTTAATCCTTCTCAAAAGGTATTATTTGTATCTGAAGATAAAAAGAAGCAGACCTATTATACCAGAGTCTCAGATATTATTGAAGAAACTATTTCCCCGATACAGAAAAATAAAAAGAATCCGGACAGTTTTTATATTTATAAAGCAGGAACTTTCTATAAAAAAGATTATTCTGCGGATTATGAAAATGGCAAGTGGGTGCTTAAAGTGGTTGGTGGATACGTTATTTAAAGAATCTGAGATTTCATTGATAAAAGACAAAAGCACTTCCAAATTCATGGAAATGCTCAAATTATAAAAATTACATGAGGTTCCTGTTTAATCCAATGGTGGGTGGGTGATGATTTGACATCTTCTTTCGAAGCATTTTGGGCCAATAGTCGTACAGAAACCTGTTGCAGGATCAATGCATCGCAGTAGTCCTAAGTTCTTTTTTGTTCAGTTTTTTTCCGTTGCTTAGGTTTTGATTTTTCATAATTCTCTATTTTAAAAATGGATTTATAGTATTAATCAACTGGGGGTATATCTCTCTATGGTTCCAATACGGGTCTGCATTGTTCCTCAGCACATCCCCAACCGAAAACCCTGCATCTGCCAGTCGTAGGATCTATACACTGTCTTAATCCTCCGGTAATACTTCTTAGCTCTTTTTTATTTAATTTATTTCCGTTGTTCAGGTTTTTATTTTTCATGGTTTGAGTTTTAAAAATGTTTAAAATTTTATCTTTTAAAATGGAAATGGAGGCTCAGGTACATATCTGCACTCTCTTTCCGCGCATCGTATTCCAGTATCTATGCATCGTCTTGTTTCAGGATCAAGACACATCTGTAATCCACCTTTGATGGATTTTAATTCTTTTTTGTTCAATTTTTTGCCGTTATTCATAGTATTAATTTTAAGAGATTTGAGAATTATTCTATAGTGATGGGTGCTGGTCTGCACTCTTTTTGTCCGCAGACAGGTGAAATAATGGTACAGCCATTAGGATATGGAGATTCACATGGTTCATATGGAGTGGGGCAGAGTACCGATTCCATACAGTTCAGTAATCCTCCTCTAATCGTTGTAAGTTCTTTTTTATTAAGCTTTTTCCCGAATTGTAAAAATTGATTTTTCATTGATTTGATTTTTAGTGAGTTAGTTATAACGAATGTAATGAAAATAATTGAATATAAATCACTGTTTATAGATAAAATAATAATTATTTTAATAAAATGCATTTAAATTAGTAATTGAGGCTAAATTGATCTTCTTCAATATGATGAACCTTTCAACACATAAAAAAGAACTTTTCAACAAACTCTATTTGTGTTTTAATCAGGAAATTTGCTTTATAAATACGTGAGAAAATGGAAAAAAAAGAAACGGTTCTGGTAACTGGTGGTTCAGGATTTATTGCCTGTTATTGTATAATCACTTTGCTTAATAACGGGTATAAAGTGAAAGCTACACTCCGTTCCCTTAAAAAAGCAGAATTGGTAAAGGAAATGCTTAAAGAGGGTGGAATCACTTCTTTTGAAGATATATCTTTTACCGAAGCTGATTTACAAAATGAAGCTAGTTGGGATAAAGCTGCTGAAGGTTGTCAGTATGTTATGCATACAGCATCACCTACTCCCAATACAGATGCAAAAACAGAAGATGATTTTGTTATTCCTGCTAAGAATGGAGTTTTATTTGTATTGCGGGCAGCAAAGAAAGCGGGAGTGAAAAGAGTTGTATTGACATCTGCTTTTGGTGCAGTAAGCTACGGAACTCTGAAAGATACACCTTATACAGAAGAAGACTGGACAGTTCTTAATGATACAGTCTTTCCTTATCAGCGTTCTAAAACCATTTCTGAGAAAGCAGCCTGGGAATTTATACAAAGTGAAGGGGAGAGCATGGAATTATCTGTAGTTAATCCAACAACTGTTATGGGGCCTGTTTTATCAACTGACTATGCCCATTCTATCCAGATTATAAGACAAATGATGAACGGAGAAATGAAAGGTTGTCCTAAACTCATTACAGGATATGTGGATGTCCGGGATGTAGCAGATCTTCATTTTAGAGCCCTAACAATGCCTGAAGCAAACGGGCAGCGTTTCATAGCTGTTGCCGGGGAAGCACTGTCGATGCTGGAAGTTGCAAAAATCTTAAGAAGAAACCTAGGGGATGTTGCCCATAAAGTTCCAACAAAGGAGTTGCCAAGCTGGGTAATACGATTGCTGTCAGTTTTCAATCCGAAGATTAAAATGATTGTTCCACATTTAGGTCTGGTAAAAAAGCAAGTAATGAAAAAGCGAAAACATTGTTACATTGGAAACCCAGAAGTGCCGAAGAAGCCATTGTGACTGCTGCAGAAAGTTTAATTAAATTTAACCAGATTTAAAATGAAAGTAATCATCACAGGAGCAACAGGATTGGTGGGAGAAGGAGTTTTACTGGTGTGTCTTAATAATCCGGAAGTCACGGAAGTATTAACTGTCAGCAGAAAATCTTCAGAACGTAAGAATAATAAGCTTAAAGAGCTTATTATAAAAGATTTTTCTGAAATTAACAATTACAGTACAGAACTTAAGGAATATGATGCCTGCTTCTTTTGTGCAGGAGTAAGTTCTGTAGGAGAAACTGAAGAAAGTTTTACCCGGAAGACTTATGATTTTGTGTTACCTTTCGCAGAAATATTATCTCAAATAAACAAAACTATGACTTTTATTTATGTCTCCGGAAATCGTACAGACAGTACAGAGAAAGGAAAAGTAATGTGGGCAAGAGTAAAAGGACGGACAGAAAATGCCCTGCTGAAACTCCCTTTTAAAGCAGTTTATAACTTTCGCCCCGGATTTATGAAACCGGTAAAAGGACAGAAAAATGTTCGTTTTATTTATCGTTTTTTTGAGGCCTTGTCTCCCGTATGGTATTTCCTATTTCCTGATTGGATCTGTACTATGGAAGAAGTAGGGCTGTCAATGATTCATTGTGCTGAAAATGGATATAAAAGTGCTGTACTGGAAGTAAAGGATATAAAAGAAGCTACCCGATGAAAAAATTTTTAACAATAATCAAAACTGTAGGCGCTGTTTTACTGTGTCTCATTTTAATCGTGACGGTTACCGTTTATTTTTATATGAAACAGCCTCAGTTCGGAGCACTTCCTGAAGGTGAAAGACTGGCATCCATAAAAGAATCAGTTCACTACAAAAACGGAAAATTCAGGAATCTTGAAGAAAAGCCTGTTATTACTCCGGGATACAGTTTTATAGAAGAAATTTGGAAATCTCTGGTTGAAACTTATCCGAATACCGAACCTGAAGGCGTTTTACCCTCCGTGAAAACAAATTTAAAGGCAATTCCCTCTCATGAGAATATATTGGTTTGGTTTGGGCATTCATCTTTCTTTTTACAGGTAGATGGAATTAAAATTTTGGTGGATCCTGTTTTCAGTGGTAAAGCATCTCCTTTGCCATGGGGGGTAAAAGCTTATAAAGGAAGTGATGTATATACCGTAGCCGATATGCCTGAAATTGATTATATGCTACTTTCCCATGATCACTATGATCATCTGGATTATGAGACTGTAAAAGCACTACAATCTAAAGTGAAATTTGTGGTTTGTGGCTTGGGAGCAGGAGCACATTATGAAAAATGGGGGTATAAACCTAAGCAAATTATCGAAAATGATTGGGGAGATAAGCTGGAAGTAAAACAGGGCTTTACAATATATACCGAGAATACTCATCATGCAGGAGGTAGGGGATTTAAAGATTCACAGGCATTGTGGCTGTCTTTTTTCATTCAGTCTCCAGCGATGAATATTTATTATAGCGGGGATGGCGGATATAGTAACCGTTTTAAGAAAATAGCTGCAGATCATCCTGCTATAGACTGGGCAATCATGGAGTGTGGACAGTATAACAAAGCCTGGCAATCCGTACATGAACTGCCTGAAGAAGTGGCATTGGCAACTGCTGAATTAAAAGCGAAAAACCTATTGCCCGTTCATCACTCTAAGTTTACCCTGGCAAGGCATCCATGGAATGAACCTCTTAACCGAATTTATGCCTTGTCCCAATCAAAAAACTACCGTCTGGCTACTCCAATAATAGGTGAGGTGGTGAGATTGGATGATGGAGCTCAAACTTTTAAACAATGGTGGAAAAACGTAAAATAATGCAAAATGAAGATTACTGAAATAAAATCCTGCTTTGTGGGACCTCTTATTTCTCCTGAGCAGTTTATAACAGAACATTTCTTCCTTTTTCTGGCAAAGGGAACAATGAATGGTTATGATGGAAATAAACACTACACCCTTAAGCCGGGGAATAGCTGTATCGTAAGGAAAAATAGACTGGCACGTTATAATAAACAGAAAGACAATGATGAATTTGAAAAGGTGGTTTTTATCTTTGACGAATTGTTTTTGAAAGAATTTCTGAAAAAACATACCTTGTCTTTTCAGAAATTTAATTCAAAAGATGCATTTATTTCCATAAAAAAAGACAAACTAATAGATCATTTTTTAATTTCATTAGAACCCTATTATACAGATTCAGGGAATATCAGCAGTGCTTTTTCTGATGTAAAAAGAGAAGAGCTTTTACTCATTCTCCTGCAAATACATCCTGAATTAGCAGATGTCCTTTTTGATTTTGGAATTCCGGGGCGTTTGGATCTTGAGCAGTTTATGCAAAAAAACTATAAATTCAATGTGAATGTAGAGAGGTTGGCTTTTCTTACAGGACGAAGTTTATCAGCATTTAAAAGAGATTTTAAAAAGATCTTTAATGAAACACCCAATCGCTGGTTAGTAAAAAGACGATTACAGGAAGCTCGTTTTCTTATTGAAGAGAAAAAACTAAGACCTGGCGATATTTATCTTGATCTTGGTTTTGAAGATTTTTCACACTTTTCTTTTGCTTTCAAAAAAGAGTTTGGAATATCAGCCAAGAATCTTTAACAGGAATAAGCAGATTCTTAATATTGAAAAACAACAGATAAAAAAGAGACCTCATAACTTTGTATATTTGAATTTTACAAGTTATCTGTTATGGAAAAATTAGCCCATGCTTCACTAGAAGATTTTTACAGGGAAATGACTGCCAAGCTGGGAAAAAGCTTGGAAGATATTTTTCCTAAAGGCCTCCACAAAGATATTGGTCACTTTAATGTATTCGACATTGCTCAAACCCTTGAAAGAGTACGGAATACTTCAGAAATGCCCTATAACAGACGGAAATATTACAAAATAAGTTTGATCAGAGGGAAAAACAGAGCTGAGTATGCCGATAAGACCGTTTCCATAGAAAGAAATGCATTGCTGTTTGCCACTCCTAAGGTTCCTTACCATTGGATTCCGGAGAATGCTCAGCAATCAGGAAGTTTTTGTGTATTTACGGAAGACTTTTTTATGAAAGAAGCCTCTTACAATACCTTGGAAAATCTGCCTATTTTTCAGCCTGGGGCGGTTCCTATATTTGAAATTGATGATGACTGGGCAGATGAAATAGAACTTCTCTTTAAAAAAATAAAAAAAGAAATAGATTCGGATTATATATTTAAATATGATCTGATCAGAAATTACGTCTGGGAGCTTATTCATTATGGACAAAAACTGCAGCCTGCTACAAAAATTTCAGTTTCAAAAGATGCGTCCATAAGAGTAGTATCTCTATTTATAGAATTGTTGGAAAGGCAGTTTCCCATTGAATCAAGGGAGCAACGGTTACAGTTGAGAGCTGCCAATGACTACGCTGAAAGATTATCAGTGCATGTTAATTATCTCAATAAAAGATTAAAAGAAAGCACCGGGAAAACCACTACGGAATTTATTGGTGACCGCATTATCCAGGAAGCAAAGATCCTTTTGAGACAAACCCAATGGAATATATCTGAAATCTCTTATACTCTTGGCTTTGAAGAAATAGCCCACTTTTCAAACTTTTTCAAGAGAAAAACATCGTTTACTCCTTTAGAATTCCGTGCATGATTTGAATTTTGCAAATTTCGGATTGATTCGGGTAAATGCTTTTTGCTGTAAATATTTCAACTTTGTATCACTAAAACAACCCAAAATATGGAAACAAAGACAAAAATAGCATTGGTAACCGGAGGAAACAGAGGTTTAGGTAAAAACTCGGCACTTAAGATTGCGCAAAAAGGACTTGATGTGATCATTACATATAGAAACAATGAGGAAGAAGCAGAAGCTGTTGTGGATGAAATAAAAGCTATAGGAAGGAATGCAGCAGCATTTCAGCTAGATACAAAAGACCGTAAAAGCTTTGATAATTTTATTAAAAATGTTACCCGTCACCTAGAAGAAACCACCGGAAATTCTCATATTGATTACCTGGTTAATAATGCTGGAACAGCTTTATATTCACCTATTACAGAAGTTACGGAAGACCAGATGGATGATATGGTAGACATTCATTTCAAAGGAGTGTTCTTCTTAACTCAGAAACTACTGCCTTTCATCAATGATGGCGGAGGAATTATTAATATTTCTTCAGGGCTGGCAAGGTTTGCAACACCAGGCTCTTCTGTCTATGGTTCTATAAAAGCAGGAGTGGAAATGCTTACAAAATATATGGCCAAAGAATTGGGGGCCAGAAAAATAAAAGCAAATGTAATAGCTCCGGGAGCTATTGAAACGGATTTCGGTGGCGGAAGAGTAAGAGATAATAAAGAAATCAATGATATGGTAGCCGGTTCTACAGCTTTGGGTAGAGTAGGTCTTCCAGATGATATCGGTGGGGTAGTGGCTTTTCTATGTACAGATGACGCTGGCTGGATTAACGGACAAAGAATTGAAGTTTCAGGAGGAATGTTTCTTTAATAACAATAAGAACCGGTAAAGTATACCGGTTCTTATTTTATATAATTATTGGGTAATCGTCAATCGGATCAACAGGAACGGGTGGCTGACATTCTTTTTCCCTGCATCCCGGGCCATAATAATAACATCGGTCCCCATAGATTTTACATCTTACCTCTCCTCCTCCTGTAATCATTTCCAACTCTTTCTTGGCTAGTTTTTTTCCTCTGTTTAAATTTTGTTTGTTCATGGTTTGATATTTAGTAAGTTATGTATAACGAATATACGGAAAATACCAATTGTAAATCCCGTATGAGAGAAAAATAAGTTTTGTGATTGTATCAAATTAATAGAGGTGTTGTTGTATTGCCTGTAAATAGTAACATACAAAAACAAAAGTCTATCCCTATTGGAGATAGACTTTTTTATGATGTAGAGTCTTGTTGAACTATAAAGGAGCTTTACATTCCGGTTCACCACAGAATTTCCCATATTCTTTACATTCTGTAAAGCCTTCCGGTCTGCAGATTTTCAGCCCGCCTTTGATGGTGATCAGTTGTTTCTTGTTCAATTTTCTTCCGTTAAGTTGAATTTTGTTTTCCATAGCTTAGATTTTAATCAATGGTTGTTATTAAGGTCTGCATATTTTTTGTCCGCAATAAGGCGAAATCATGGCGCAGCCATTTTCATCAACATGCGACTGGCAGGGCTCCATATGTGGCAGGCAGATTTCCTGAGCAGGCATACAGTCCAGCATACCTCCTGCAATTGTTTTCAATTCTTTTTTACTAAGTCTCTTCAGTAGAATATGTGCTTTCATAATCGTGATATTTGAGATGTTACGTATTGTTCAGGAATTAATCCCAAGGCTGTTGTGGCTGTCCCGGCTTACATTGATCTTCTGCACACTTAGGATGATACTGTCTGCATCTTAATGAAGCATCAAGACACATTAAAAGTCCTCCATTGATCGTGCGCAGCTCTTTTTTATTCAAATGCTTTGCTTTTGCTAATGTTTTGTTTTTCATGATTCTGATTTTTAATAAGTTAGTTATTACGAATATATGAAAAGTTTTAACATTAAATCACCTGTTGAAGAAAAAATATAAATATCGTAATTTATTACTTACTTCTGATAATGAATAAGTTCCTTGATGCCGGGCTTACAATACTTCCGGTGAACCTTACATCATTATAGTTTTGAAAGATTTTCTAAAGCTCTTTCCAGTGTTTCCTGTTTCTTGGCAAAACATAGCCGGATTACATTTTCATTCAGCTTATTTTTATAAAAAGAAGAAAATGGAACAGTGGCCACTTTATGATTAATTGTCAGTTCGCTGGCAAAATCAAAATCATTTTTATCCGAAATTTTAGAATATTTTACAGCTTGGAAGTAAGTTCCCTCACAATCCAAAAGTTCAAAAGAAGTCCCGGAAAGCCCTTTTCTCAGAAAATCTCTTTTCTCCTGAAAGAACTGATTAAGATGGATATAATGCTCTTCATTTTTCATATACTCTGCCAAAGCAAGCTGAATAGGAGTGTTTACACAGAAAACATTGAACTGGTGTACCTTTCTGAATTCATCGGTTAAAGCTTTTGGAGCCGCACAGTATCCTACCTTCCATCCCGTAACGTGAAAAAGTTTTCCGAATGAAGCCACAAGAAGACTTCTTTCTTTTAATTCAGGATATTTACAGATACTTAAATGCTGTTTTCCATCAAAAACAATATTCTCATATACTTCATCGCTCAAAATAAGAATAGAAGTTCCCTTTACCAATTGAATTAGTGCTTTAATATCCTCTTCTTGTAAGATTTTTCCGGAAGGATTGTTAGGATTATTCAGGATGATCATTTTAGTTTTGTCGCTGATCAGGTTTTTTACAGCAATCCAGTCGATTTTATAATCCGGAGCTTTCATTTCGAATCTTTTTACAAGGCCTCCGAAAAGCTCAACGGTAGGTTCGTAACAATCATAAGCCGGTTCAAAAATAATCACTTCATCATCTTTCTTAATAAAAGTAGCAATAGCGGTAAATATAGCTTGAGTTCCCCCTGCAGTAACGGTAATTTCCGAATCCGGGTGATAAGCAGCCTGATGGCTGTTTTCTATTTTCCTTGCTATCTCTTCCTTTAAAGCAATCATTCCTCCCAATGGTGCATACTGGTTGAAGCCTTTTTTAATAAAGTGATCTACATTGTTCAGCAATTCAGGATCCGGCATGAAATCAGGAAACCCCTGAGAAAGGTTAATCGCTTCATTTTCATTGGCCAGCTGCGTCATCTGACTGAAAATGGTGGTTCCTACATTGGAAAGCTTAGATAAAGGAAGGTGTATCATAAAAAACAAATTTTGTTGATACCGAATTTAATGAATTATTTAAATAAGTCATTAAAATAGTTTTAGGTTGGGAAACCCAATGGTGCAAAGAATTTATAAGAGGAACCGTTTTTAAGGTGCAAGAGAATCAAAGATTCTCAGGTATACACTTTACTTTTGCCACGAATGCGCTAATGAACTGATTAGTGTATTCGTGGCTATTAAAAAATATTCATCTTTAAGATTCTGGTGTAACCTGTATAAGGTCTACCTGTAATCAATTTTATCGGAGATAAAATCATCGCATCTTACAACCGCATGAATCCAAAAAAATTGCGTCATCGCATTTTTCAACAAATTCCCTTAGAATTTTCAGCAGTAAAAAATAACTTTAAACAATTGTTTAAAAAATATAACTTTTTACTTTTAGATATGTTCGATGATGTTTACATTTGTTATGCTAAAAATAATTTTAAACCAATGATCATGAAAATTAAGAAGATTGAGTTTCCGGCAAAATCCATTTTGGCTCAAGGAAAAGATGAGTTTGATTATGCTGACAGTTTTGTAGGTGGGCTGGTTGGTAATGGGCAGAATTTTAATATTACACAAATTGGAAAAGCCTTTTTTACAAGTGGGCCTAAATGGGGAAAAAAGATGTTTGCCTTCAGAAACAAGGTGGTGAAATTATTCGGTCTCAAAACCGGAGCAGAGACTGTTCCGGTAAAAGATTCTGATTCCTTTACCTGTGAAGTAGGGGAACGGGTAGGGATTTTCAAGGTGTTCGATAAGACCAGTAATGAGATTATTCTTGGGGAAGATGATAAACATCTGGACTTCAGAGTCTCTCTTTTGTTCGATAAAAATCAAGGAGGACAGGATGAAAATTCTTTAACGATTTCCACTACCGTAAAATTTCATAACTGGCTGGGAGTGCTATATTTTCTGCCGGTTCGTCCATTTCATAAATTAATTGTTCCGGTTATGCTTAAAAATATAATTGGCCAGCTGGAGAGTACTAAACAATAATTGTAAAGGGTAATTGTCGGAATATAGACACTTGCCCTTTATTCTTTATCCCTTTAAGTCTACTTTTTATGATATGAATACTGATTTCAGGAAGAATGTTGATAAAAAAATGAAGACTAAAATTCGGATAATTTTGGACAATTTCGTATTTTTGTATGTTTGCTGAAATCATATATGTCACAAGAAATAAATCCAACCTACTCCGAAGAGAATATCAGAACCCTCGATTGGCAGGAACATATCCGTCTGCGCCCCGGCATGTACATCGGGAAGCTCGGTGACGGTTCATCTGCCGATGACGGTATTTACATTTTACTTAAAGAAATCCTGGATAACTCCATTGATGAGTTCAGGATGAGATCCGGTAAAAGAATTGAAATAAAGCTGGATGACGGCAAGGTTACCATTCGTGACTTTGGTCGTGGAATTCCGCTGGGAAAAATGGTAGATGCCGTTTCCAAAATGAATACCGGAGGTAAATACGACAGTAAAGCCTTCAAAAAATCGGTCGGGCTGAACGGAGTCGGAACGAAAGCGGTAAATGCCCTTTCAGAATATTTCAAAGTACGTTCTTTCCGTGACGGGAAAATGAAAATGGCGGAATTTTCCCGCGGAATAATCACGGAAAACTTTGATGAAAAAGAAACCTCAGACAGAAATGGAACTGAAATTTCATTTATTCCGGATGGGGATATTTTCCTGCATTTCAAATATAGAAAAGAGTATATCGAAAGAATGCTCCGCAATTATGCATATCTGAATCCCGGACTGAAAATATTATTCAACGGGGAAACTTATTTTTCTGAAAACGGTCTGAAGGATCTTTTGGAAGAAGAACTGGAAAGCGATACTTTATATCCGATCGTTCATTTAAAAGGGGACGATATTGAATTGGCGATTACCCATTCCGATAAATCACAAATGGAAACCTATTTTTCATTTGTTAACGGACAGAATACAACGCAAGGGGGAACTCACCTTAATGCTTTTCGTGAAGCCTATGTGAAAACGATCCGTGAATTCTTTAATAAAAACTTTGATGCTTCCGATATCAGAAAATCAATCATTGCAGCGATTTCTATCAATGTGGAAGAACCTGTTTTTGAATCTCAGACCAAAACAAAGCTGGGATCTAATGATATGGGACCGAATGGCCCTACTGTAAGGACTTTTATTATTGATTTTCTGAAAAGCAAACTGGATAATTTCTTACACAAGAATCCTGAAATTGCAGAAGCAATCCAGAGAAAAATTCTGATCTCTGAAAGAGAGAGAAAAGAACTTTCCGGAATCCAGAAACTGGCAAGAGAAAGAGCTAAAAAAGTTTCTCTTCACAATAAAAAACTTCGTGACTGCAGACAGCATTACAACGACCAGAAAGCTGAAAGAAAAGGAGATACACAGATCTTTATCACCGAGGGAGATTCTGCATCCGGATCGATCACGAAATCGAGAGACGTAGAAACTCAGGCGGTATTCTCACTAAAAGGGAAGCCTCTGAATTGCTATGGACTAACGAAGAAAGTGGTGTATGAGAATGAAGAATTCAATCTTCTTCAGGCTGCTTTAAATATTGAAGAAAGTTTGGAAGACCTGAGATACAATCAGGTAATTATTGCAACTGATGCCGATGTCGATGGAATGCACATCCGTCTGTTGATGATTACATTCTTCCTGCAGTTTTTTCCAGATCTGATTAAAAATAACCACCTCTATATTCTTCAGACCCCATTATTCAGGGTTAGAAATAAAAAAGAGACAAGATACTGCTATTCAGAAGCAGAAAGAGTAAAAGCATTGAATGATCTTGGAAAAAATCCTGAAATTACCCGATTCAAAGGGTTGGGAGAGATTTCTCCGGATGAATTTAAGCATTTCATAGGTAAAGATATCCGTTTAGAACCGGTGGTGATTGGAAAAGACCAGACCATAGACCAGCTACTGGAGTTTTATATGGGTAAAAATACACCGGACAGACAGACTTTCATTCTTGAGAACCTGGTAGTGGAAGACGATTCGGATATTGATAAAAAAACCATTCTTGATGAAGTAAATAGCTAAAGCTAATGAACACCGCATAAGAATCACAATGAGATTAAGTAACCGTAGTAAAACATCATTTTATAACTTTATAAATACACTGCTAATTATGATGGTGGTGTTTGGAATAATAGGATTTTTAGCCAATGATTATAGGTTTCATGCATTAGGTAATGAAAGTTATCTGATGGTTATCATTCCTGTATTGTTGCTGATATTTTTTTTTCTGAATGGAAGACAGATTTTTGAATATGACAGTGACGGAGAAGCATTGCATTTTAAGAACAGGAATATCATTCCCTTTTTAAGCAAGGCTCTTCATGATGAATTTCCAAAGTATAAACTGATAAAATATGACGTAGTAAGTATTTTCTTCATCAAAAGACTATACATTACCGTCTCAAGTAAGAATAATGGATCTACTATTCTGAAGTACCAGATCTCTTATTTGACCAGAAAAGAAGTAAACGATTTAAAACTCTCTCTGAATAAAGTGGTAAAAGCCAATAAAGAGAAAAAAGATTAATATAACAGATGACGACAGAAGAATATTCGCATGAGGGTGAAAGCTTAAAGAAGGTTTCCGGTCTTTACAAAGACTGGTTTCTGGATTATGCTTCCTATGTAATTTTGGATAGGGCCATTCCTTCGATATTTGACGGGCTTAAGCCTGTTCAGCGAAGAATTATGCACTCTATGCGGGAACTGGAAGATGGCCGTTACAATAAGGTGGCCAACATCGTGGGAAATACCATGAAATATCACCCTCACGGTGATGCTTCCATTACAGATGCCATGGTGCAGGTTGGGCAGAAAGAACTACTGATTGATACTCAGGGAAACTGGGGGAACATCTATACTGGAGATTCTGCAGCAGCAGCGAGGTATATTGAAGCCAGGCTGACCCCTTTTGCCCTGGAAGTAGTCTTTAACCCTAAAACTACGGAATGGACAAAATCCTATGATGGTAGAAATAACGAGCCAATAGACCTTCCTGTAAAATTTCCTTTGCTTCTTGCTCAGGGAGTGGAAGGAATTGGAGTTGGACTTTCCACCAAGATCCTTCCGCATAACTTCAACGAACTTATCAATGCATCTGTTGCCCATTTAAAAGGTAAGAAATTTGAGATTTACCCAGATTTTTTAACCGCTGGTTATCTTGATGTATCAGAATATAATGACGGTCACCGAGGAGGAAAAGTAAGAGCCAGAGCTAAAATCACCCAGACGGATAAACATATGCTGGTGATCTCTGAACTTCCTTATTCCAAAACAACGAGTGACCTGATCGATTCTATCTTAAAAGCCAATGAGAAAGGAAAGATCAAGATTAAGAAAATTGAAGACAATACATCCGATAAAGTTGAAATCCTGATTCATATTCATAATGATGTGTCTCCGGATAAGACAATTGATGCGCTGTATGCCTTTACAGACTGTCAGGTAACGATTTCTCCGAATGCCTGTGTGATTGTAGGTGATAAACCAATGTTCATGAATGTTTCCGATATTCTGAAAACGAATACCGATCATACGGTTTCATTGCTTAAAAAAGAGCTTGAAATAGAACTTCATGAGCTTCAGGAAAGCTGGCATTTCTCCTCACTGGAAAGAATCTTCATCGAAAACAGGATTTACCACGATATTGAAGAGGTGAAGAGCTGGGAAGATGTTTTAAAAACTATTGATATAGGATTAAAACCTCATACCAAACATCTTTTAAGAGCGGTAACGGAAGAAGATATTTTAAAATTAACAGAGATCAGGATCAAGAGAATTTCAAGATTCGATTTAGATAAATTTAAAGAAAATATAGCTGCTCTGGAAGGTAAAATTGAGCAGGTAAAACACCACCTTGCCAACCTGATTACATATGCTATCGATTACTATCTGAATATCCAGAAGAAATACGGAAAAGATAAGCAGAGAAAAACAGAACTTAGAATCTTTGATACCATTGATGCAACGAAAGTAGCTGTAGCCAATGAGAAGTTCTATGCCAATTTTGAAGAAGGTTTCATCGGAACCTCACTGAAGAAAGATCAGTACCTTTTTGATTGTTCGGATATAGATGATATCATTATTTTCAGAAAAGACGGTAGCATGAAAGTTGTAAAAGTGGAGGCTAAAACCTTTGTTGGAAAAGACATTCTTCATGTTGCCATATGGAAGAAAAATGATAAGAGAACAGTCTACAACATGATCTATCGTGAAGGTAGGGAAGGACCTTATTATATGAAACGTTTTTCTGTGACGGGAGTAACCCGAAATACAGATTATCCGCTGGCTTCAGACAAAAAAGGTTCAGAAACATTATATTTTTCAGCAAATCCTAATGGTGAAGCGGAAACCGTTACTGTTCTTTTAAAACCAAATCCGAGAATCAGAAAGAATAAAATGGAGATCAATTTCTCTGATCTGGCAATTAAAGGACGTGATTCCAAAGGAAATCTGGTAACCAAATATGCAGTGAAGAAAGTAGATCTTAAAGAAGAAGGTGTTTCTACACTGGCCCCAAGAAGAATCTGGTTTGATGATACAGTAAGAAGACTGAATGCTGATGCAAGAGGTAGTTTGCTGGGGAGTTTCAAAGGTGATGATAAAATTTTAACCATCAATACCAATGGAGAAGTAAAGCTTGTTTCGTTTGATCTTGGGAACCGTTTCGATGACGAATATCTGGTATTGGAAAAATGGAGACCTGCACAGCCAATTACGTGTATCTACTATGATGGGGAAAAGGACATTTATTTCATCAAGAGATTCTTACTGGAAAATACTGTTAACGTACAGACCTTTATGCCATCTGAACATCCTAAGTCATTTATAGAGAATGTAATTGTGGCTAATGATGCAACAGCAGAAATTATTTTCACAAAAGATAAAGGCAAAGAACGTGATGCGGAAACCATTAATATTGATGAATTCATTACCGTAAAAGGAATAAAAGCAATTGGTAACCAGTTTACTAAATTTAAAGTGAAAGCAATCAATATCACTATTCCTGAACCTGTAGAAGAAGAACCGGAAATCTATGAAGAACCGGAATCCATGGGAGATATGGATGAAGATGGCGGTATTATAGGAGATCTGTTTGAGGCAGATGGAGAAATAGAAACAGAATAGGCCCTATAAAGCTTATAATAAAGAATATAATAAAAACATCAGATGGATATAGTTGTTTTGATCATTATTGCAGTTACCTGTATATTTAGTTATATGGGATTCAATAATACAGGGCTATTTGAAAAATATAAATTCAATGTTGGAGCGATTGCCAACCGTAAAGAATATATAAGGCTGATCAGTTCTGCATTTTTGCATGCAGACTTTATGCACCTGTTTTTCAATATGCTTTCCCTATACTTCTTTCAGGGAGTGGTAGTTCATTTCTTTGGAGAAATAGGATTTTTGATTATCTATTTCGGGTCGATGATTCTTGGAAACTTATTCAGTTTACAGATTTATCAGAAACAGCCTTGGTATTCCGCGATCGGAGCTTCTGGAGCTGTTTCGGGAATCATTTTTGCTTCCATAGCTATGGCCCCAAATGAGATCAGCGTGAATTTCTTACCAGGATGGCTGTTCGGAACACTGTATTTCGGATATTCCGTATACATGATGCTGAATCCTAAGCAATGGGATAACCTGGGGCACGCAGCTCACCTTGGAGGTGCTTTCTTCGGACTTGTTTATTCTATTGTACTGCATCCGCAGCTGGCGATGAGTAACATACTTTTCCTGGGAGTGATGTCACTTCCGCTGATTTATCTGGGCTATCAGATTTTTGTCAGGAAGCGAATAGGATAAAAGATTATTTTTAATTTAAAATATCAAAACCAATGAACACATCAGAATTCAATAGTTTCATCGTGATACTTATCTATGGTTCATTGGTTTTGCTTTCTCTGCTGAAGATTGCAAACCCTTTAAAAGTTAACCGGAAAGCCAATTTCTGTTTCGGAATCTTTCTTTTTCTCTGGTCTACCTTCTGGATGGATGAAGTGCTTTTCCTGATAACCGGCTCAGCAATAGAGTTCCATTCCCTTTTTTTGGTGAGGTTTGTACAATATCTGACGCCTGTCTTTTTTTACTTTAGTGTATTATTTTATACCAATCCTTCTTTTACATTTAGAATAACAGATTTAAAATTTCTGTTGTTTCCGGCGGCATTCATGATGTGTCTTGTACTGACAGGTCTGGGATATACCAAGCCTTTCGAGTTTCTGAGCATTATCCTGATTATGGTTCAGGCATTGTTTTATACTGTAATCTCTTATATCACCATCAGAAAACATCAGCGGAAAATCCAGCAGTTTTCTTCCAATACAGAAGGAATCAATCTGAACTGGCTGGAATATATTATCCTGGTGATACTTGTTGTAAACATCATCTATGTGGTTTACAATCTGTTTTATGATCCCAAGTCATTAAATTTCTTTATCAATGCCATATTTCTGGTGGTTATTTATTGTGTAGGTTACTATTCTTTAAAACAGAAAGAGATCTATCCTCTGGAAGAAAAACAACGTGAAGAATTGATCTCGATAGATGATAATCCTGATTCAGAAGAAGTGAAAAAGAAGCTGATCTCTGATGAAGAGCTGGTAAGGATCAAAACGAAGCTTGGAAATATTATGGAAACCCGGAAACCTTATCTGGATAGTGAACTGAATCTCATTAAGCTGGCAGAGATCTTATCCGTTTCTACCCATCAGTTGTCATATGTGATTAATACAGGTTTTCAAAAGAATTTTTTCCAGTACGTGAATGAGTTCAGGGTTGAGTATGCCCAAAGCCTTCTTAAAGATTCGAACAGCAAGTTATCCATTCTGGGAATTGCTTATGAATCAGGTTTCAATTCCAAGACTTCTTTTAATACCACCTTTAAAAAAATAACAGGTCAGACTCCTTCTGAGTTTAAAAATAGGTTCTAGTTTATAAACTTTTACCTTGTGTTTGAGTTTAATTATTTGACTTTTAATTGTTTGTAAATATTTTATCTTTTCATTAAAAATAGGTTCGTTCAGATAATCCTGAACATTAAAAGACCACTTCTGTGATAGTTTTGTATCATAAAATTTAATCTTATGGATACCAAAGAATCATACGCTGTGGTTACAGGAGCAAGTCAGGGATTGGGAAAAGCTTTTGCAGAACATCTGGCCAGGAAAAAGATCAATGTCATTCTGGTGAGCCTACCCAATCAGAATTTAAAGGAACTTGCCCTTACTCTTGAAGAAAAGTACTCTATAAAGGCTTATTATTACGAAGTGGACCTGTCTGTCAATGAAAATGTAATGAAGCTTACAGAATGGCTTAATTCATCTTTTAATATTCATATTCTGATCAATAATGCTGGATTTGGCGGTACCAGAAAGTTTACCGAAGCAACTTCTGAGTATATCAATACCATTTTGCAGGTGAATGTAACGGCAACATCCCTTATTACCCATCAGCTGCTTCCTAATCTATTGAAGCAGCCCAATGCCTATATTCTGAATGTTTCAAGCATGGCCGCATTTTCTCCGATAGGCTTTAAAACAGTATATCCTGCCTCCAAAAGTTTTATCCATTCCTTTTCCAGAGGATTGCATGAAGAACTAAAAGATACCAATGTTTTTGTAAGTGTAGTGAATCCCGGTGCTATGAAAACCAATGCTGATGTCTGTAAAAGAATAGAAAAACAAGGTTTCTTTGGCAGGCTGACGCTTTTAAATCCGGATAAAGTAGCAGCCAGGTGCATTCAGCAGCTATTAAAAAAAGACTCCGTAATTATGGTCAACCCAATCAGCTGGCTGATGATGAAGATTCTTCCGATTTGGATAAAACTCCCCCTGATGACCCAGGCGATTAAAAGAGAGATTGAAGCATGAAAAAAGTTTTTGTAACCGGAGCTACCGGGCTTCTGGGAACCAATGTTATCATTAAATTATTACAAAATGGTTATTCTGTTATTGCTCTGGTGCGCCAGAAAAGCAAATATCTGGGTGAAAAAACTGAAAACCTGAAACTGGTTGAAGGAGAACTTTCATCTGATCTTTCCTCGTTCCTTAAAGATGTTGACTGCATCATTCACATCGCTGCAGAAACGAATCAGAACCTGATCCGTTACGAAAATTATAAAAAAATAAACTATGATATTACTATAAATCTCTTCTCTCAGGCGGAAACCTGTGGCGTACAGAGGTTCCTGTTTGTAAGTTCAGCCAATACAATCGGATATGGAAGCAAGGAAAAGCCGGGAAGTGAAGATGAAAATCAGAAATACCCTTTTACAGATTCTTTCTATGCTCAAAGTAAATTAAATGCTGAAAATTATATTTTAGAGAATCGTAGAAATACAGAAGTTGTCATTCTGAATCCTGCTTTCATGATCGGAGCTTATGATGTAAAACCAAGTTCAGGGAAATTAATTTTCTGGGCCTGGAAAAAGAAGTTGATTTTTTATCCGAAAGGAGGTAAGAATTTTGTGCACGCTGAAGATGCAGCCGATGGGGTTATTTTAGCTATTGAAAAGGGAAAAAATAAGGAAAGATATCTTTTAGCGAATGAAAACCTGAGCTATAAAGATTTTTTTAGAAAGATCAATAGAATAACGGAGCAAAAACCCATGATGATCCCTATTCCTAATATCATTTTATCTATTTTAGGATGGATAGGAGATAGGTTGCGGATGTTTAATGTGAGCACAGCGCTAAGCACTTACAATATGAAAGCTTTGCAAATCAAGAATTATTATTCCAATCAAAAATCAGTAAAAGATCTGGAAATTCAATATCAGCCGATAGATAAAGCGATAGAAGATGCTGTTGACTATTTTAAATCTAAAGAAATGAAGAGTTGATTTCATACAGCCTATTCCTACTGAGTATATCTTTTGTGATGATGCCATAGGTTTCAAACTATTCATCCATAAATATAAAAAAACCGACAAAAGTCGGTTTTTAAATTTTAGGGTATTGTCTGCTATGGATTGATTTGTATTTTTTGAGTGACATTCTTATTGGAAATGACACAAGCTTTACTACAATTGTTAGTATTGGAAATATTAACTTGTATTAATCCTGGCATGGATCGATAGTCTTCCTGATTATAGGGGACTTCAGAGCCATTCCTTCCACCGCCTTTGATGTCATATCTTATTTTGGCTACTCCGGTAAATCCGTTAGCCGGTTTAAATGCTAATTTTCCGGTTGCCGGATAATAGGTCCATGTTCCTTCGTTATTGGTATAGATACCTCCGTTTATATTAGGAATAACGGCACCATTGATATCTAAAAACCGGAATGAATTGAAGTCAATATTATCATAAGAAGCAACAGGTGGATTTTGACCCGTTCTTGAAGTATAAGCTGCATCGTTCAGCAGGGGTGAATAGGTAGACTTTATTCCCGGACATCCTGCAAACAGATCATCGGTAACTTCAGCGGCATAAGGCTTGGTAACTCCCAGATTTTTTAGCAAATGTATATTTTTGGCATCACCGGTAGAAGCCGCAAATCCAATTCTGAAAGTGGAAGGAGGTGAAGTATCCAGCGTTCTTACCTGATTGTTTTGCATCGCATTCTCTGTATATTTTAAAGATGTAGGATAATAGTAGCTGTCAATAACCTTTTCCTTGACGTTGCCATGCTGAATCTCTAACGTAATATTATAGCCTCCTGCAGGATTAGGAATTAGAGTGACATATACCTTACGGAATCTGGCATCAGAATCATTCTGGGGAATTGAATTTCCCCCGTTTTCCATAGTAAACTGGCTAAAAGTTGAGTTTTTAATAGCAATATGCTTTCCGGTCTGAGTATTTAGGGATACTGAACGGTTGCTGCTTGAAGGAGAAGCGTTGGTTGCCGTACTGTAAAGGAGCGGATAGCCATTGTATCCGGCAGGTTCAGAAGATGAAAGATACTGATTCCCACGTTTGCCTCTTAAAGTTACATTATTCCGGCCATCAGCTATAGATACATCGGTAAGTCCGTTTCTGGTTCTGTCCCCTTGACGAAATCTGGTTTTAAAGTTTCCGAATTCATCGAGACCAATTCCCAGATATGCGCCTCTCAAACCTTCCAGATTTCCTCCTTGTCTTGGATTTCTCATCACAAAAGTATAGCCTAATCCTCCACCAAAATAGCCGAGATTAAGCTGATCTTTGGGAATGGATCCATCTACCAAAAATATGGAGATTCCGTCACCTCCGTTGGAATTTCCACCATAGATAACATATTCAAATTCGAATTTAATTCCCTGATCACTGGTAAATTTTTTGTCCGCAAGGATAACGCCACCGGATATATTAGTCACATTCCGGGTTAGCCTTAGCCCTTCCGTAGTAAAAGTTGCATCATTTTGAACTCCGCTTGTTGCTACCTTATAGGCTTCCTGAGGTTGTAGCCCCTGGGTGAAATTAACAAAATAAGGATAGCCTGTGCCTTGTTGATTTTGAGCTGTAATGTGTTGTGAAAAAATAAACAAGGACGCAATAAACAGAATTTTTTGAAAATGTAAGATTAAATTATTTCTGTTCATAACTCCATTATTTTACAACAAAAACAATATTAATAAATGAACAGTCTGTAGCCGCAGCTCTCACATCATATGTCATAACTCCGGAATCAGAAATAGAAATATTTCTGAATACATTAGGGTCAGCATCCGTTACATAATAATAAAGATCTTTACTTGACGGGAAGAATGGAATAGAAGCAGGAGCACTTGTGCTTTTTGCTTTTGGAGTACCAAATTGATTCTTATATAAGGTATATAAATCTTTGGTTTGAGCAGTAGCATTTTGAGCAGTATCAAAAGATACGCTAGGCATATAAAACATTTTTACAGCATTCCCACTTATGCATAGCCAATCTGGGCTGGAAGGAGTTCCGATATTTTGACTTAAGCACTTTTTATCAGTGTCATAGATAAGAAGAGAATTGGCAGGATTGGGGATTGCATCCCTTTTAGCTGTCGTAAGCCTTGGAATCAGCATTCCTTTATTTTGACTGGAAATATCTAAGGCTGCGCTTGCATCCGGATTGGATATGTTAATCCCAATCTGTGCATAAGCAAATGAACTCATTAAAAATAAAATAATTGATACGAAATAATTTTTCATGTAAGTGTATTTATGATACGTTAATTTGTTTGTTTTTAGCGTTAATACTCTCTTTAAATGTGTTTTTATGGTTGTGTTTTTGTAAAAGACAATGGTATTAGACTTTTTAGATAGTTTCGGCTATAGCAGAAAAATATGTATCACAATCCTGTTGGATTGATACTTCATTGAATAAACCAGTATATGGAAACTTCTTCCAATAAGATCAATAACAGACATAGTAAATACATACCTCATAGCTGAGGATGATCTTCTATTCTGCAAAGAGAATTCAAAAATAAGATGAGTTAAATAGCCGTGATATGTTTAATGGCTACTAAAAAAGTATAATTCATAATCCCTTTGTGTTTAGTGCAAATATATAAATAATTCATTTTATTTGCCTATTTTATGGTGATTAAATTTTCTTTTGTTTAATTTTTAAATTAGAATTTAATTTTTAGTTATTAATTTTACGTATAAAACAATTTTTATAGATTATTTTTGTACAGCTTGGTTTAGGGAATTGATTGATTTTCAATGGATGGGGTGAAAACAAACCCCGTAAGTAGTCTTACAGGGAATCTTATAGTGTAATAGAAGTGTTATTACTCAATTAATTGTTTAACAGGGTTTTCGGTGAAAATAAGAGCTTTTTATTCCTATTAATAAGTGTTTTTCCTAATTTTTGTTATTTTGAAAAATTTTCAAAAGCTTCTTCAAGTTTTGAAACAAAGTTGATGTGCTGGGTCTTATTACTTTCAAAGATAAAATCTTGCAGACTTTTGCTTTCATACTTACTAAAATCCCCAACAATAGCCAATGCGATCCGGTAATTGGAGAATTTTTGTAGAATTTCTCCTGCAATTTTGGTTTTCAGGTCAAAAAAATCTGGAGTGATGTCCTTTTCGTAAATAATTACTTTATCAAATCCCTGATAGTAAATGTTTCCCATAAGATCCAATCCGTCTTCTGCAGACTGAATGATCATCTGGTCTGAAGTTACTTCTGCAATTTGGATGTTTCCGATATTGTGTGGCTTGATGACCATGATTTCTGTGATGTATGGTTATGTTTTATGGTATAAAATTACTATTTTCTTCCATAAATGAACCTGTCATTTTCTGATAAGTCTTTTAATAACTGTGTATCAGAGAAGTCTTTATATAATTCCAGGGTTTCAGGTCCCAGCTTTTGATTGATCTCCAGAAACAGGAGACCATTATTTTTCAGATGCTCTTTTGCATCCTCAGCAATCTTTCTGTAAAAGATCAGGGCATCAGAAGTGGGAGAGAACAGGGCCATTACAGGTTCAAAACCTTTCACCGAATCAGCAATCTCAGTTTCTTCTTCAATACCTATATAGGGAGGGTTTGAAATTATAATATCATATTCTTCAGTCAGCTGAATATTCAGATAATCTGCATGAATGAATGTAACATCCAGCTGATGATAGGCTGCATTCCGCTTTGCTGTTTCCAGGGCTTTTTCAGAAAAATCCATTGAAGATACTTCAGTTTCAGGGAAATGCTTTTTTAAAACCAAAGGAATTATGCCGCTTCCGGTTCCGATATCCAGAATCTTTACAACATGGGCTGCAGATGGTAAGTTTTGATACTTTTTAATCTCCCGTATTGCTATTTCAAGCAATTCTTCTGTTTCTGGGCGGGGAATCAGTACATTTTCATCTACAAAGAATTTCATTCCGTAAAATTCCGTTTCCCCTAAAATCTGCAAATAAGGCTTTCCTGTTTTTAATTCTGAAATAATATGACCGAATTTTTCTTCATTCTCTGAAGATATTTCCTGATCTGCTGACTGGCGTTGCTGAATTGCATTTAATCCTAAGAGATGTTCTGCAAAAATCTGAAAGATAAATGCATTTTCCGATTCTGTATAAGTTTCTGAAAGATATGTTGAAAAACTTTTTTTAAGTTCTGCTAATGTCATGGTATTTAATAAAACATTTCTGTTTTCTTACTTTTTAATTCAATTCTATTCTCGCCTACCTGAAATTCATCCATTAAAGGAGAAGGTATTTTTTTATTGATTTTTTCTTTCCAGCTTTTGGTTTGTACCGCATTGTTTTTACTGCAGGTTTCAGAATAATAATCAAATATTGCATCCCCTGTAGATATATTATAATCCAACGACTGGAAATAATCACATGGTGAACCGAAATTAACGGAAGCTCCAATCAGGTACCAGGCATTGTTCTGGAATCTGTATCTATGGGTGTAATGCCATTTCTGCCGGCTTCCCCCAAAATGATTAACGATAATAGTTTTATTTTTAATACTGATACCTTCATAAGGATTTCCCATCATTCCGCCGTGCTCAGTAGAAAGAATAGGGTTGGTTGACTGATGCCATAATACCCAGTTTTCTCCCTCTTTTTTATAAATAGCAAGACTTTGAGCGAAGCCTAGATCTCCTTCTATTGGGGTTTCATAAATACAAACCGCTTCATCTTCAGGGCTGTTATCTAAATTTCCAAAATTCTGGTCTTTTAAATTCCAGAATTTTGGAGTAAATTCTTCAAGAGTTTTTGCTTTTTTCAGGGTAATTTCAGTATCGAAATTTCCACTTTTCACAGCCTCTTGAAAGGCATTTATCTGACTCTGTTTTTCGTTGGATATCTTTGGAATTTTGATCCTGATATCCTCCGCAGCTTTCGGAAATTCAGGGAGAGAAAAACTTTTTGGTTCAGAATTCGGGTCATAATATTTTATTTCACGATATTCATAATCAATAAGTTTCTTTTTACTGTTGGCTCCTTCATCAGGATCTTGCCTGTAATGTTTTTTTGAGATCCAGTTTCCCTGTTCATCATAAACATATTCGAAAGATTCTGCATATTGAAGATGTCCCGTATATTCTGTACTCTGCTCAAAAACAAGATTATTGTGATCATCATATCTTCGGGTGGTCTTTGTCGATTTTTCTGTTCCTAGCATATGATATTGCTGCTCAGTACGCTCCAGATAATCTTTAGAATAATAATATTCCGTCTTATTTTCCAGAGAATGATGATTGGCAAACCATGTTTCTGAAAGCAGATAGCCGCTTTTATCATAACGGAAAGCTACATCCCGGTTTTCAATGATATAATCTTTAGTGTCAATAGGCTTATAGGTTCCGTTCATCCATTGATAACGATGAATTTTAGACTGGTACAAAGGTGTTTTTTTGGTGAGAAAAGGAAATTCAAAAATATATTCCTTTTCGGGATCTGCTATAGAATCATAACCGTAATCAAGGATTTTAACCGTTGTTTTTTTTGCTTCTGAAGAATAGCTGTACTGTGTATATCCTTCATAAATAAACGATTGGCTGTCATCTTTTTTATACTCAATTTCTTCCTGAAGGTTATTCTCTTTATTGTAAAAAAGCCAGTTATACCGGGATCTGTTTTTATTCTCAACAGATTCTTTAAGAACGAGAAGGTTATTTTTATAATGAAATTTTTCTACAACAGCATTCGTATCGTAATTATATTTTTGATACAGTTTCCGGCCATCCCGAAGATACTCTGTATAAGATTCCTGATTGTAATAAAGTCCGTCACGATTGATGGAACTGCTGTTTTTTTGTTCAGCCTTTTTAAACTTTATAACAGAAAAAATATTTGTGGTCGCAAAGTTTACCGAATCACTATACGCACTGTTAAAAGTGTGATTGTCAAGAGATCCATTTATGGATGCATTTTTTTCCTGGGCATAGCTGACCATAAAACTTATTGAGAAAACAAGTTTCAAAACCTTTGGAACAGCTATATTTCGGACCTCTGCAGTGTTCATTTATCTAGTGAAGACCAGTTTGGTATCGGTAGATTTCTCTTCGCTAATTCTGTATCCTTCATAGTTGAAAGCTTTTACATCATCAAGGGTCTGAGCCTTGGTTTCTGCACAGAATCTTACTACAAGACCTCTTGCATGTTTTGTATACACTACAATGGTTTTCAGTTTACCGTCTTTCAGTTCATAAAAATCAAAATCAACCACTTGATGGTTCAGTTTTTTTCTGTCGATTACTTTTCCGTATTCATTACTGGCCAGATGAAGCAGAATTTCACCTTTTTTCATTTCAGTATTCAGCTGTTCTGTGATCTTTTCTCTCCAGAATTCATACAGGTTTTTGTACTGGTCGAATTCAAAATGACGTCCCATTTCAAGCCTATACAGCATTACCTTATCAGAAGGCTTCAAAAGACCATAAAGCCCGGAAAGCATTCTGTAATTTTTCTGCAGATAGTCTACTGCATCTTTGTCGAGAGTTTTAGCATCCAAGCCTCTGTATACTTCACCGGTAAAGGCAAACATGGCAGGGGCAGACTCTTTAGCTGTAGGTTTAGACTTCCATTTTTGATTTCTTTCCCAGTTTTCATCAGCCAGTTTTGGTGAGATTTCCATGAGTTCGGAAAGATATTTTGGTGATTTTTCTTTTAAATAAGTTTGTATAAAAGCTGCGTCTTCAATGAATTTAGGAGTCGTGGATTTCAACAGGTCCGTTGAATTTTCTACGTTCATTAATTTGGCAGGTGATGTTACAATTTTCATAATGTTAAAATACAGATAAATGTTTAAAATCAATAAAATTCATGGCCATCAGTGAGATCAGATCGATCATAAAATGACAGGCAATCAGAATTTTAATATTTGAATATTTTTTATAAAACAAAGCAAAAATAATCCCAATAAAGAAAGGTATTATAACCTGACCAATGGTTCCGTAAGTGCTGTGCAGAATTCCGAATAAAGCAGCAGAAACTAAAATTCCGGCATATGGACTATTATATATTTTCTCAATCCTGGGTTGTATATAGCCTCGCATCAGAAGCTCTTCAACAGTACCTGCTGTAAAGCATGTAAAAATAATTAAAAAATAATTATTCTTAAAAATTGAAGCGAATTGCAGAATTTTACTACTCTCTTCTTTATGGATGAAGTTCTGGATCAACAGATTGATCACAGCTCCTCCAAAAACACAGAACAGATATAAGCAGATTACAGCTTTTATACTGAACGAAACGGAATATTTTTTCTCTTTCTGAACTAAAAAAGACTCTTTCTCAATATAATGACTGTACAGAAGTATAACTAGGAAAACGGCCCAGATAGCAAGCCTGCTGATAAAAAAAGTATCTCCCGTAATGCTTCTTACTCCTGTAACCATACTGATAACAGGAAAAACATACAGCATCACTATGCCTAGAAGCATAAATGTGAGCAGAATTCCTACAGAATATTTTCCATTAAGCCCCATACAACCTATCAACTGCTCTTATACTAATCAGAATCTTAAACGTCAAAAATCTCGAACTAAATAATTCCTTTCCCCTGACGGATAATTTCAGGTTCCCCGGAAGTAAGGTCTACAATAGTTGAAGCCACATTATCTCCATACCCTGAATCAATAACAATATCCACCAGATGATCATATTTTTCAGCGATCAGCTCAGGATCTGTAGAATATTCAATAATCTCATCATCATCTTTGATGGAGGTGGAAGCAATAGGGTGTCCCAGTTTTTCAACAATAAGCTGCGGAATCGGATGGTCCGGAACACGGATACCAATTGTTTTGTGGCCTTTATAGGCTAAAGGTAAACTTTTGTTAGCTTCAAGAATAAAAGTAAATGGTCCCGGAAGGTGACTTTTCAGAAACCTGAAAACCGAAGTGTCAATAGGTCTTGTAAAATCGGAAAGATGACTCAGATCATTACAGATGATTGAGAATTTTGACTTTTCAAGTTTCAGTTTTTTCAGTTGGGCTAACTTTTCCATGGCTTTTATATCAAAAATATTACAGCCAAGCGCATAAATCGTATCTGAAGGATAGATAATCAATCCGCCATTATTTAATGTTTTAATGACTTCATTCACAAGGTTTTCCTGTGGATTGTCGGGATAAATTTTTAATATCTTTGCCATAAAACAAAGATACAAATAATAAAATAGTTTTCATAAAAGTCCTTTATTTAAAAGAAAAATTAGGATTTTTTAAAAAAAATCGTACCTTTGCAATCTAATATCGCGGGATGGAGCAGTAGGTAGCTCGTCGGGCTCATAACCCGAAGGTCATCGGTTCGAGTCCGGTTCCCGCTACTCAATGAGAGAAGTAATACATATTGCTTCTCTTTTTTTATTGTTTAATCATGAGCAAATCCCCAGAAGTTTTTTTCATCTGTTCCTGTATCAGCACATGCAAAAGAATGCTGTAATGTTTTAGAGGTGATAATAATACTGTCCTTTTTAAAGAGAATTCCCTGTAAGCCTTTGCCACAAATTTTAGGCTTATCCTGCTTCTCTATATTTCCCAGAATAATTAAAGTATGATCTACTTTAATGTCCGGATAAGAAAAGCTCTCTGATTTCTTATTTCCATCTCTTAGAAAATAACAAGGTGGACTTATTTTTATATTTCCAGATAATGTATAGGTTTTTGAATTAACCCTTAACTCTGCTTTTCCATTAGCTCCAATAATACGCCATTTATTGATGTTGTATCTGTGACTTTTGCAATATGAGTTTTTGTATCTGGTAGATCATACTTATCCTTATTTTTTTACATGAAAAAAGGAAAAATGAAAGAGTAAGTATAAGTGCTATATTTTTCATGGTAAGATTTATTGTTCAAATCTGATCATCTCGAAATAGTTTTATCTAGGTTAATGAATATTTTGTAATCATTACTTGATAGATTTAATGTTAGAAGAATGAGTTTTAAAGTCTAAAATGGGGAAAGTATAAAGAGAAAAGGCTGGTTTCAGACAAAATTTTTCTCACTGATTATCCGGCTACTAAAAGGATTTAGAGACGAAAAGAGGGTGAATATTTTTAGTTTACGAAAAAAGTCGTACATTTGCAATCCAATATCGCGGGATGGAGCAGTAGGTAGCTCGTCGGGCTCATAACCCGAAGGTCATCGGTTCGAGTCCGGTTCCCGCTACTAAGCAAGTGCTTTCGGTAAGCACTCTAAAAATACACCGCGGGATGGAGCAGTAGGTAGCTCGTCGGGCTCATAACCCGAAGGTCATCGGTTCGAGTCCGGTTCCCGCTACTAAACCAAAAGCGATGCAACAAAAAGTTGCATCGCTTTTTTATTGATAAAATTTATTTGAATTATATTTCAGGTATGATTATATTGAAATTCCATATTCAGGTTTTGGGAATTCACCGGGAGTTTTGTATCGGGTAGAGCTTCCCTTGTGGTACCATGCACCTAGTCCGGAGATCATTAAGGCCATATAATGCACAAAACGTTCTATATTTTTTTGTTCCATACCAAAATCAGGTAAGTTGTTTTGTAATTCTACAAACTCATTTATATATGAATCATGGATATGTATAGCTTCAGTAATAGCTTCTTCTGTTGAAACTTTGTATTGATTTTTTATGACAAGTATAATATTGAGAACTTCTGTATCTACTGCCAATTCTTTTTCTATTGAAGCGAAATCATTCTGAATGGCCATGATACGACACATCAACATTTTCAATCGCTTGATTACCGGATGTTCAGATATAGAGTTTGGAACAATATAATGCATAGAGGGCTCAACCGGGTCTCCATAAGGATACATGGAAATTGAGTATTCACGGATAAGCAAAAGGTTGTTTAAAGTAGGAAATTCCTTTTTTAGCTTATATGGTGTTTCTTCCATAATTCCATAGGTTGTATAATCATAAAAATTTTTTGTCCAACGTTCGAACCAATCGTCATTAGCATAAGGAAGAAATTCTTGTCTGCTTAAGGCTACTTGTCTCATAAGTCCAATATCATCTGCTTTGGGTTTTGCGCCCATCATGATGTCCATAATATGATTTCTGATGTCGGAAAGCTTATTAACTGGACACACTTCATAATAATCATCATATAATGTGAGCCATACCATAAATCTTGCTATGGGTTTAAGTTGTTCCTTAGTGCTGGCAGCTGGAAACATATAGGATGCTGCTTCTACTAAGCCATGTTTTTTATATTTTTTTCTTGTAGCTTCAGACATAAACTGATAATCGGTATCAATCCAGTTGTTCTGTTCTTCGTAAAATGATTGTGAGAAAGGGCCAATTTCATATGGCCAAGGGTATTGTAAAACGGGAACATCTTCTTGTTTCATGATTTAAATATTTAATAAGTGATTATGTATTCTTTTTTATTAAGATTGTTTTTGGTTGAGCTTTTCTTTTAATTCAACAGCACTTGGAAATTCAGCCTGGTTATAACGATCCAGCTTGGTAGAAATGTTCTTCCATCCGCTAAGGACCATACTCATATAATGTACCCAATTGACAACCGCATCATGCCATATCCCGAAATCCGGAAGAGAGGCTTGCAGTTCTAAAAATTCTTTTAAGTCTTCATTGTGGAGGCGAAGGTCTTCAAGACAGGCCTCTTTCAGGGACATCTGGTTTTGGTGTTGAATTACTTTTACAATATTGTAATAGATACTGTCTGTAGCTTCATCTTTTATTACCGACTGTACTTCGTTGAAAAAAGTAACCAAATGACAGGCTAATGCCTGCAGACGCTGAATCACCGGATGTTCATGTATTTCAGGAGGAAGAACAACACCCGTTTCCACTTCTGTCAGCTGTAGGAAAGGGTAGAGGCATATAGAGTCTTCTCGTAAAGTAATGCATTCTTTCACAGAGGGATACATCTTATTTTTTTTGTACTTAAGCTCGGTTTCAAGTCCATTAAAATATCTGCTGATCATTTGTGTAAAACGAGATAGCGATTCTTTTGGAATAAATTGCAGTAATTCTTCTCTAAGGGAAGCAAGCATAGCTCCTAAAGGTATTCCTGATTCTTCGGCGGTTATCTCACCATTTAATATGGCAACTGATTGGGCGTGTACATATCCTATTTCATTGGGATCGCTCTCCTCATAAAGATCGTCATTGTATAGCGTCCATAGCATTAACCTGCAGATAGGTTTGAATCTTTCAGGTGATGCAGTTGGAAACCATTGAGCAGCAATATGGGCGGTTTTAGTCTTTTTGTACTTTTTGCGGAGATCAGGATTCTGCGCATAAAGCCATAAGTATTCTCCATCGATCCATTGGCTCTCAGTAATCTCTTGCAGTTGTTCTGCGTTAGGGTTTTTTAATGTAGGGAATGGGTACCTAAACTGCTTACGAAGCAGCTCAAGTGTGCTGAAATTTTCATGGTTCATGACTAATGTTTTTGATTTGGTATTGAAGTAAATATATTATTTTTTTTCAAAAACAAGTATATTGTTTTAAATTATTCAATAATAAATGATTATATGATTAATATTATTTTATTTATTTCATATATAACTAATTTGTGAAATAATTTAAAATGCTCTTCAATACAGAATAATTTTTTTTTTATTTCACTTTTGATCTCAATTAAACTGGATAAGTTCACGAAGTAAAAAGAGGAATATATTTTTACTTTTTTAGGCTTATTTCCACTTATGAAGAATTTTTTTTCACCCTTTTTTTACCCTTTTTGTTTATATGTAATGTGGTAAATCATAGAATGTTAGTTTTATTTATATAATTCTAAACTTTATTTAAATTATGAAACTTATGAACGGTTTTATACTTTATTATTGACTAGTACATTTTGAACGATCTTGGAAAATGATAGGATGCTAAGAATTCTTTGAATAGCCACTGCTTGTAAGACACGATGATTTTATCGGAGATATTCTCGTAGATTATGCAGATATCCGGAAGAATATTTAGCTGCTACGAATGCACGAATAATTCTATTTATGTTAAAAATTATACCTAGTTATGGGTAAAAATAATTAGTTTAACCGCATAGGGGTATAGAATATTGTAATGAAAAGATAATTGTAACTATGTTTTCATGTGGAGAATCTTGGATTCTTCTGTGCTTTAAAAAGAATGAATGTAATAAGGCTTTTGGGCTTTTTGCGTTTTCAGACTTTAAAAGCTCATAGATTTTGTTGACTACACAGATTCTTTTAAAGAGATGAACTCAATCTTTGACATTTTATAATTGCCACGAATACGATAATGATGTTATTCGTGAATCCGTGGCATTTGTTTCTGGCTCTAAAAATTCTAATGAGATCTTTATAGGACTCTAAAAATCAGAAGATATTAATGACCTTTCTTTGTAGCCATTACCGAATAAACCATAGGGATTTTATCTTCCAAATGTTCTATCCTATACTTTTTAGGTTCAAATTCAACTGTTTTATTGAAACAATTGTAAGGGGAATAGTCAAATTCATCAAGGTTGTTGATCTCAAGTCCGTTTTTGATCAGACTGTTTATGACTTCACTTAATCCATGATTCCACATCACATAAGTTTGGGTAATATCTGCCTCTCTGTCTGCATACGTTCCGTTTTCCGTTTCTACAATTGCTCCGGAATTAAAATATCGGTACCCTACCGTTTCAAAGTTATCATCAAACATCCAGACTACAGGATGGAACTCAACAAACACAAATTTTCCGTTAGGTTTTAAAAAGTGGGTAATCACTTTTGCCCATTGATCCAAGTCCGGTAACCATCCAATGGTTCCATAGCTGGTAAAAACAATGTCAAACTGTTTATCCAAATGGTTAGGCAGATCATAGATGTCACTACAAACAAAAGTAGTATTTGTATGTACATCACTTGCCAGTTTCCGGGCGCTTTCAATTGCTTTATCCGATAGATCCACTCCTGTAACTTCTGCACCTAATCTGCTTAGTGATATGGAATCCTGTCCGAAATGGCATTGTAAATGTAGAATTGATTTTCCCTGCAGATCACCCAACAGGTTAAGTTCAATATCATTTAATGAGCTTTTTCCATTCAAAAAACTATCAAGATCATAGAATTCAGAATTTAAATGGGTTTCGGTTCTGTTATTCCAGGAATTTTTGTTGATTTCTATATAATTATTCTCTGGGTTCATTTTGTATTAGTTTATTAAAAGAGAAGAGCCTAAATTACACAAAATATTTATTTTAAATGATGTAGTTGTTGGTATTTCCATTGTTGATACTTTTCTTTCATGCAATGACCACAAGGCCGGAATCCATTTTGCCAGGCTTCCTCTTCATTCGTAAAGAAAATTCTGTTTTCTCTTTTCATTCTTTTTCCTGAAGCACAACTTAACAAACCGTAGATTTTCAGTTTTTTATTTCCACCTAGACGGATTTCCTGTTTTCTGATTTTGCTTCTCAGTTCAGAAGCAGAGAATTGGGGATGTAGTATCATATTTTAGTAAGAAAGTTAGAGGCTTAAAGAGGGGAGTTCTTGAAGCCGTGGATTATAACATCTTTTTATTATTTTAATACATTTACAATTAAGGGTAATTATTACTTTGTGGTTTAAAAGTTTCTCTATCTGCCCATTTTTTATCCGGTCACTTCTCTGCGTCATGAAAAATAATCCCCAGTGCATAACGTTTTCCCGTTTTCACTTCACTCACGCCATGTTTCATATTAACTCTGTAATATCCTTTTGTTCCTTTTTCAGGCTTGAAATTCGTGGTGAAAATAAGAATGTCTCCTTTTTTAGGCTTTAAAACAATCGCTTTAGACTGTGCTCTCGGAATTTGCTGGGTTAGGACAAATTCTCCCCCTGTAAAATCATGGTCAGGTTCGCTCAGCATTAATACAACCTGAATGGGAAAGTAAAGATCACCATATAAGTCCTGATGTAAAGTATTAAAACCTCCTTCACCATATTTAAGAATCAAAACAGTAGCCTTTTGCTGGGCATTGGAATGGCATTGCTGTAAAAAAACCTTGTGCTCCACAGGAAAATAGGTAGGGATATTCAAGGCTTTAAACCAAGTGTTGGCAATAGGAGCGAGATGCGGATAGATATAGGTACGTAAATTCTGAATTAATTCGGGCAATGGATAATTAAAATATTTATATTCACCCAGTCCAAAACGGTGTCTGGCCATTACAACAGTCTTACGATATAGTTCAGTCTGAGCATAACCGGAAGCCAGTGTATTGCATTCATCATCTGATAATACATTGGGAACAGCAGCATATCCATTCTGATGCATCGATTCTGTAACAGATTGCCAGTCTATATCTTTAATTCTTTGAAGTATATCTGTCATTGTTTTGTTTTTACAGAACAAAGATCTGAACTTGAGGTCAGGTATAAAATCCGGAACATGCGATATTTCGCTTATTGTAATAGTGTTAAAAATCTTATTTTAAACTTTCTGGACTATCTTTCTAACTTAAATCTGGATGGTAGATACAGTCCTGTTTAGATATACTTTTGCCATGTTAATAAAATACATATAACAATGAATTACACAATTAAAAAAGCAAGTCTTGAGGACCTTAATGAAACAGCCGAATTATTTAATCTTTACCGTATTTTTTACAGACAGGCATCAGATTTGGAAAAAGGGAAAGCATTTCTTAAGGAAAGATTTCTGAACAGTGAGTCTGATATTTTCCTTGCCTGGGCAGACGGTAAAGCTGTAGGTTTTGTACAGCTTTACAAATTATTTCATTATACCAAACTCCAAAAGCAATGGCTGTTGAGTGACTTATTTGTTCATCCTGATTATAGAGGAAAAGGGCTTTCTGTGGCATTAATTGATCGCAGTAAGCAATGGTGTGAGGAAACAGGAGCCTGTGGACTGATGCTTGAAACCGAAAAAACAAATGAAATTGGCAATATCCTGTATCCCCGTTGCGGATTTGAATATGACGGACTGCATAATTACTACTACTGGTGGAAATAGATTAAAACAACATAAACATGAAATGATGATTCCCTCTGTTATTAGTTATTTATACGGAATATTGAGTAGTATTATTTCTACAATTACCAACATTTAATTCTACAGTTATTCTTTTACGGGTAGGGTGCATAGCCCTATTTTTGTACAGCTCTTATAGGTCAAGGGTAGGACAGTTGATTCTATTAGAGCTTATGCAAATTATCTCCGCCTTATTTCTACTTTTTCCCCAAGTTTTATGATTAGTACCACAAAACTGCTTTTTGGCGGGGATTTTTTGCTCTACAAAAAAAGAGAACTGTTTTACAGTTCTCTTTTGATATTATTAAGGTATGATTTCTATTATTGAGCTAACTGAGTGTAAGGAGTAAGTTTATTATCATCACTCATAGTTGTTCCCAGAAATTCTCTCTTTTGGTCAGCTTTCATTCTTCCTGCAGCATCATTAGCATTGAAGTAAGCTTCGTTAAGTTTGGTTGCAATCTCAGCTGGTTTGAAATCGAATTTTGTATCTCCTTCTACTCCTAAATATCCGTTCTTTCTGGTAAGATTAGAAATATAGTTGGCGTAATTGATGAATGTATTTCTAAGGTATTGCGTATGATATTCCATACATTTTTTAGCTTTCTTGGAAGAATTGTTCATGATACAGTTTTTCATATTGTTTCTGTATAAAAACCATTCAGATTCTAAGATGCCATACTCTTTTCCCAGTGCTGTTTTTCCGTTGATCACAATATTATTGTCACCTTCTTTTGTCGCAATGGCCTGAAGATGTTGAATGACCAATGGAACTGTAGCTTCAATTTTAGATTTAGTATCCTTTAGTATGCTAAGATCAGCAGCAGGAGATTTTTTCTTTTGAGCTGTAGTAACGTTAAAAATCAGCAGCAGTAGTACAATCAATAAATTATATCTTTTCATGAGAAATTTTTAAGGCACTAAAATAAATATAATTTCCCGGTTTTAACAAATTCATTTTAATAAAATTTAACAATTCTACAATGTAATTTGTTCATTATTGTATAAATGATGGTTTTCAATGGTTTATTGAGATGATTTTTTTATAAAATTTCTTAATAATAAATAAATTTCATGTTCATTAAGGTTGTTCGCGTTTTAAATTGTTAAAGTTTATATGAGAACTTTTAATCTGGTTCAATATTGAAGAAATATTCAATGATGTAATTTAAACCAATATAAATTAACTGTTTACTGTACATTTTCTGATCTTTGGAGGCTGTTTTCCATTCTGTTTTAACATGAATTCTTATAAATACTAATAAAAATCAGGTTTTCGGGGCGAAATAAAGTGTTTTATTGTTTAGAATTATTATAAATAAAATTATATTTGCGGTTAATTATTTTTAATAAGACTAAATAATCATAAAATGCAGCAGACTGGTAATAAAAAATCCAAGGGTACCTTTAAAAAATATATTCTGAAAGCTCATTTATGGCTCGGGTTGCTTTCCGGTATCATTGTATTAATTGTTTCTTTGTCAGGTGCATTTTTTGTTTTCAATGAAGATATTACTGCTGCATTGCGTAAGGAACAAACCTTTCATGGTGAGAAGGATATTCAGCATAAGAAGCCAATTCCTTTGCGAGAGTTAAAAAAACTGGTTAATGCACAATTAAAAAATGAAATTGTAAAAGCAGATGAAGTTACCATTCCTGTAGATCCTGCCCGTTCCTATCAATTTGGACTGATTAAAGGTAATCCTGAAGGCTGGAATCATTTCAACAGCATTATTGTCTATAAAAACGTTTATGTAAACCAATATACCGGAAAGATCATTGCAATATATGATGTAAAAAATAATCCTTTCTTTATCTGTATGGCATTGCACCGCTCTTTACTGTTGAGTGACAAAGTTGGGGGTACTATTGTAGGTGTATCTACAATTATCTTTGTAGTAATGCTGATTACCGGGATTGTCCTATGGTGGCCGAAGAATAAAAAAATGCGAAAACAACGCCTGTGGTTCCAATGGGAGAAAGTAAAAGGCTGGCGACGAAAGAACTATGATATGCACAATATCCTTGGTTTTTACGTTTCCTTCTTGGCCCTTATCGTTGCTGTTACAGGGATTATGTATTCGTTCCGTATTACTCAAATGTGGGTATATGTATTGCTTAATGGTTTTTCCTCAGCGACAGCGGATTTCAGCCAGTACAAAACAACAGCTCCGGAATCTGTAGAAACAGCAACAACCATAGACCGAATTATAGAACAGGTAAAAATTCATTATCCAACGGCTCATTCTTTTGGAGTTGATCTGGAAGATCATACAGAAGCAGATCACAAACACGATAATCTGAGCATATGGATCAAGGAAAAAGAGTTCACTTATGCTGAGTCTTCCATGATGATTTTTGACGAACATTCAGGAAAACTGTTATTTAACCGTCCACATGAAGACAAGGTTATGGCTGAAAGAGCTACAGATGCTACCTATGATTTACATGTGGGAGCCTTCTTTGGAATGCCCGGTAAAATATTAGCTTTTATCATGAGCTTATTCTGTGCTTCATTGCCTGTAACCGGGTTTATGATCTGGTGGGGCAGGAAAAATAAAAAGAAAACAACAACCTAAACTCATTATTCATGAAGAAACACTATATATGGCTACCTTTAATGGCGAGCCTGAATGGCTACGGACAAACAGAAAGCCAGAACGACTCTCTGCAGACGGAAAAAATTTCAGAGATTAGTGGCATTGTAGTAAAAGGTAACAAAGCGGTTTTTCAGCAGAAAGCTGATAAAATGATTTTTAATGTTGAAAACAGTGTACTGTCTGATGGAACTACTGTATTGGAAGTACTGGGCAAAACACCGGGGGTAGTGGTTTCGCAGGAAGGTGAGCTATCCTTACGCGGTAAGAAAGGGGTAAGTGTAATGATTAACGGTAAGCTGAGTTCACTGTCAACTAAGGAGCTGGCCAATTTGTTACGTTCTACCAATTCTACATTGGTAAAGAATATTGAAATTATTGCCAATCCTTCTTCCAAATATGATGCAGCCGGAAATGCAGGGATCATTAATATTGTTCTTAAAAAGAGCTCACTGGAAGGGCTTAGCGGTAACTACTATATAAATGGCGGAAGAGGCCGTAAAAACAGGGTAAATACCGGATTAAGTCTGAACTATACCCATAAGAAACTGTCTTTACACGGAGATTATAGTTACACATTCCGTGGTGAGGAAGAAAGACGGGAATTTAGTCAGGTTTTCTTTGATGAAAAGCAGCCACAGCAGATGACGAGAAGAACGGATCAGAACTCAACAACAAATGAGCCTTTAACGTCCAACAATTTTAAAGTAGGAGCAGACTATGCTTTCAGTGATAAAACAAGTATTGGCGCTTTATTCGATGCTAAAATAGGGCGGTATGAAGACTTCTCGAAGGGCGAAAACAGGATATTTCAGCCTGTAGATAATCTATTTGCTCATGTGCTTTCTGATAACCAAAGTAAAGAAAACTGGTACGATTATACCTATAATCTAAAAGGGACACACATTTTCAACGAAAAAGACTATAAAGTAGATGTAGATCTGGAATACGAAACTTCGCGTTTCTCTTCCCGTCAGAATCAGCTTTCGGATGCATTAGTGAATCAGGGGACAGAGAAGTTTAACAATAGGAGAGGGAGTATTGCTTCCCGTCTGAAGGTTTTCAATGCTAAAGTAGATTTTACGCTTCCTTTTAGTGAAAAGCATAGTCTGGAAACAGGGCTGAAGTCTACTGTAAAGTCAAATAAGAATCCTTCGGAATATTTTATACAACAGGGCGAAGAATGGATCAATGATGATAAAGCAAGTAATGAATATGTATACAAAGAACAGATTCATGCGCTGTATGCCAACTATAAGCTAAATCTTACGAAGTGGACCTTCCAGCTGGGGTTGAGAACGGAAATGACCCATACAGACATCAATCAGAAAACGTCTCAGGAACAACGGAAAAGAGATTATACAAACCTGTTTCCCAGTGCATCTATCAAATATCAGATGAATGATCAGCATGGATTCTATGCTTCATACAGTAAAAGAATCAACAGACCAAGCCACTTCGACCTGAATCCGTTCCGTTTTTACGATGATCCGTTCAACTATTGGCAGGGAAATCCTAATCTGAATCCCGAGTTTACCCATGCAACAGAAGTGGGCTATACCTTCGGGAAATACATCATAGCATCTGCTTATTTTAGTGTAACAAATGATGTAATGACAGAGGTATATAATTATCAGCCGGACACTGGAATTTTGGTTAAAACCCAGGACAACCTGAACAAATCTTATGTGTATGGTGCCAATATAACGGCTACTACAAAGCTTTTCAGCTTCTGGTCGCTTACTTCCATGTTTAATATATTCAACAATGAGTATAAAGGCAATTATCAGAATTATTCGGTGAACAGTTCACAGCTTGCATTTACGGTTAATGCACAAAACAGTTTTAATATTGCAAAAGGATTGAAAGCAGAAGCTAATGCACAGTATTTCTCGAAATCAAACATTGGCTTGTTTATCCGTGATGCTTACTTTGATCTGACATTAGGAGTTTCAAAAACATTATTGAAAGATAAAGCAACCGTAAAATTTGCAGTAACTGACTTGTTAAAAACAAATAATTACCGTGTAACAGGAGATAACTTCAGTTCTACTATTCGACAGAAATATAATCTGGATAGCCGGGTAGTAACATTATCGTTCAATTACAAACTTTAATATGCAAAGCCTTGTCAAGGTTTCAAACCTTGACAAGGCTCTTTAACTACCAATCTCTTTAGCTTCCTACAGCACTTGAAATAGAAACTAAAAAAAGCTGTTCTCAAAATTATTGAGAACAGCTTTTTTTATCAATTAAATATCTATATTTTCTACAGAATTAAAAGGCTTTGATTAGTCATAGAATTTATCAAAACGGGCAAACCCTGAAATATTATCAGGAAGCTTCATACCTTTCGTTATTTTGTCAGTCTGAGGATCATAGATCCATACATAGTTACCCCCTTTACTGGCATTTACAGCAATGTATAGCTTTTTATCCTGAACAAATAGACCTTGTTCATAGGGTTCATCTCCTGGCAGTTCATCCAATACTCTAACCAATTGTTTGGTTTCAGTGTCTATTATAGCATAGCGGCCATTATAGGTATTACCCAATGCAGGATCACGGTATAAAATCACCATCTTATTATTACCAATATAATCAATCATTGTTTCCAGAGTTTTACCTCCTACAAGATCTGTAAGGTTGATCTGATAACCCATATCAGGAGATGTACCTCCTTTAAGAGTCCTGAAAAGATGAATCTTACTGGTACCAGCTCCTACACGAGGAAAACAGGCATAATAAAAGGCTTCATTATCCTTTTTGAAAGCGGTTTTAAAATAGGGTGAGCCGTTAGCTACACCAGAACTCCGGTTATCAGCTGCTGAGTGCGTTACTTTAAAGGTTTTATAATCTATAACAGCAAAATTGTAAAATTCCGGAGTAATCCATTTTCCATTGCGGTAGCTGTATTGTAAATAGATATGCCCATCCATATAGGTCATAGAGCCTATTGTATAAAATTTATAAGCATCGGGAAAAGGCTCAAATCCTTCAATTTCACCCTGGCGGATAATACTAAGATCTACCGCATTGAAAACTGTATAACGGATATGCTGGCCATCACCTGTTTCTCCCACCAGTACCAAAGTATTATCATCTATCCATACATAACTGGAAATGTCACTGATGTAAGTATAAGGAACTTCTTTTGCAGTAGTGAGCCTATCCTGTGTGTATTTAAACTTTTTAAAGACTCCCTGATCGGTTTTGTAGTTATAAATAAAACCATTTTTTACGATGTAAGAATAGGTTCCCTTAGAATTGATTTCGTCTCCTTCTTTGGTAATATCCATTTCACCTGTTGTAACATCATTGGTGGCCGTCATATAATGTACGGTATTGGGCCAGCTTCCCAAAGCGGAAAGCAGAAAGTATTTGTAGTCTTTTTCACCGCTTCCGGAAGTACCGGAGTCAGGTTCGCGTTCACAGCCAATGATGGTTAAACATGCAAGTATTAAAAGTATGCTGTTTCTGAAATAGTGTGTCATGGTTTTTTACTTAAGTAGATATCTGAATTTTACATAGAAAGCACGTCCCTGCTTCTGAAGTTTGAAGTTGTCATAAGCCAGGGCATCGCTAAGATTGGTTACATCAAATGCTAAGTTATATCTTCCGTTTTTCATAGAATAGCTTATACCTATGTTGTGAAGCGTTTGTCTTGGGATTACCGGAATATTTCTTGGATTTCCGTAGGTTTTCCAGTTTTTGTAGAACCAGTCGGTCATCTGCAGTCCGTAGTAAAGCTCTATACGGCTGTCTTTCTGAAACCAGTCATCTTTACCGATGCTTACATTTGCATTCCCAAATAACCAGGGCTGGTTAGGAACATCTTTTTTGTAAGTAGCTGAAATTACGTCTTCACTGTTGTTGGCAAATTTTGTATTGTCATAAGCTTTGTTGTAGCTCACATTCATTAATACATTCAGGAGTCTTTTGTATTGGTAGCTCAGTTCCCCTTCCAGTCCGCGGGTAAAGATATTAGACAGGTTTTCATATTTGAAAGTACTGTTGTATAAATTTGGAACAGTAAAGATAAAATCCTTTGTATCACGGATGTATCCGGCGCCTTCTATACGAAAAGCATGTTGTCCCCATTGGTGATTGAAGTAGAAACCTACATTTACATTATCACTGGTTTCAGGTTTCAGATTCATATTACTGGTTACAGCCACACCATCTCCGAAAATTTCCTGAGGCTCTACCAAACGGTAAGAACGTTCAAAAGATCCTTTAAGTCCAAGTTCTCTGGTGATTTTTACAGTGGTTGCAAAACCGTAGCCCCAGTTACTGAAATTATCTTTTACCGGATTATCAGTTCTGGTTACCTGATCAAAAACCATCTTCTGAAGTCCTACCTGATAGTATTTTGCAAAAAACACGTTCGTCCAATGTCTATTGAAAAATTCCTGTTGATAAGCCATAGATAAGATCTGCTTGGTCATCTTAGCCGGAGATACATCATCCTTTTCCTCCTCCAGTTGATTGAAGGTAGTATTCTTAAGATAATCGAGTACATAATTGAAGATAAGCTTGTGATGGTCAACAATTTTATAAGTAGCCCCCAACTGAGAATACAGACGGTCTTCGTGCTGCATGATGATACTTCTGCCTCCTTTTTCACTTGTAGCAGAAGGCACAAAAGTACCATCCCAGCTATATTTACGCATTAGGGTATCAGTTGCCTTCTGAACACTTTTAGAAAAACCGGCATAAAGATTTACATCTAAATGATCATTAAAAAGGTTAGTTTTTTTATACTTCATGAAGTAATTATGAGCCTCTCCGCTTTGTTTTACTCCACCATACACTACATCCTGGTTGGAACCTGTCTGGATCTGTTTATCGAAAACCGATTGCGATGCTCCTACAAAGAAAGAATCTGCCCAGCTTTTATTTTCTAATCCGAATTCAGCCATTCCGAAAACGGATTGATATCTGTCATTAAAACGCTTCAGGTTTCTCGGCTCATACTCATTTTTGGCAGCATTCCATATTTTCATATCCTTCATCAGATAGTTGTTATCTGAATGGTTATAAAAACTGTTGATACGCAGGATAATTCCTGTTTTATCATCTTTAAACTGTCCGTTCAGATTGATACGCTGTGTATTAAAAGACCCTACGCTTATACCTGCATCCAGATAGTTTTTGCTGTTTCCGGGAGTAATAATATTTACCGCCCCACCCATAGCATCAGTACTTAGATGAATAGGAACAACCCCTTTATAAATCTCCACGCGGTCAGCCATATTTACTGGCAGCGTGCTCAGGTCTACACCTTTTCCAAGCATTTCTAAAGGAACGCCATCTATAAAGAACTTCACGGCTTTACCGGACATTCCGTTAATAGAGAAATTATAATCAGAACCTACACCTCCCTGCTGACGAACTTTAATTCCGGTGGTCCTGTTCAGAACCTGATTAAGATCCGCTGTAGTATTGGCTAATTTAGCAACATCTATGGCATTAACAGTAAAAGCACCGTCTTGCAGTGCCTTCACTTTACCTTTTCCATGTACAATAACTTCTTTTACAACCGCATGATCTTCTGCTAACTGAATATTTATCGGAGATCCTTCGCTGCCAAAGTTCATCTTCTTTTTGAACTTTTTATAGCCATCCAGGCTGAAAAGCAGTATTGCATCTCCTTTTTTGTAACTAATTCTGAAATTTCCGTTTTGATCGGTTTGTGTTTTAATTTTTGTGTTTTCAACAAAAATGGTTACTCCGCTTAACCCCTGTTTTGTGTGGTCCTGTACAACTCCCTGAACTGAATAATCACTGTCCTGTGCTTTGATTTGGGATATTGAAAGAGTAAAAATAAGAAAGATAAAAATTCGTTGATATAATTTCATTATTTATAATTATTATAAACAACAAAACTAAATCATCCTTATGAAACCTCAAAGAAAATGACTTATTTATTTTTAATTATTCTAATTAGTATTAATCTGAATGAAAAAATAAAATTGAACAAAAAATGTAAATAGTTTACAACCAAACAGTAACATTAAAAAATCTAATTATTGTTTTTTATTAGTATGAAAAAAATCATCTCAAAAGCAAAACTTAATAAATTACCTTGTTTTATCCTCTTTATGGAGTATGAGCATTCGTTTTTTTGTGAGCAGTATTTCAGAATTTTTTAAAATTTTATTATTATGTTAATCGTAATACTACTACAATTATTAAAAAAACAGTTAATTCATTTTGAAGAGAATATTTATCGTAATATCTTAGTAATACCAATCATAGAAAATAATTAGAAAAAAATTAAAATCACAGGAAAAACTAACACAGAAATTACATAGATAGAGGGCCCTGTTTTTGGCAGGCCCTTCCGAACTTCTCCTTCAAAAAAGCCATTGTGGTATACTTGCGATGTAAGACCGATGCGGGCTATCTGGTTTTTTTTGAAACGAATCGGTCTTTTCCCACGGAATTAATTCCGTAGTAAGTCAAGACAACTGAAAAAAAAATCTCATGTTTCAAGAAGATAAGAATCTGCATAAACCAGGAATAGATTCGCCTAAAACAGATATAGTAAATCAAGTAACGAAACAAGCTGATATTGCTGATCCTGCAAAATTTATTTCACAGACAAATAATATAACGGAGGCCCAAAAGAATTTTATGAATCAAGTGCAGCTACCCAACGATTCCAGTATCATACAGGAAAAAGTTTGGGCAAAGCAGCCTACATCCAAAATTTTTAATGCCCAGGGAATCTCAGAAAATGCGATGGTTGGCATAAATAGAGTTGTAAAACTGGAAATCTTTGTAGAAGGACAGGCCATCAAATTTTTTAAACATTTTAAATTAAAACAAAGTGCCGTAAAACACCATTCATTTGAGATTACATTAGCTCATGATACCCTTGGGAATGCAGAAAACCATAATCTTGAAGCAGCACAAAGTTTTTTAGGAAAACGTATTACCGTTGTATTCAAGTATAAAGATGTGGGAACTAGTCCTGAAAGAAACTTCGTGGGGGTAATTACCGAAGTAGGTTTCAGCCAGGAGAAAGGAAGCCTTGGAAATCTTGTACTGGAAGGCTTTAGCCCTACCATATTATTAGATGCGGCCCCGCATATTCAAAGTTTTGGCGGAAAGCAGGAAATGAGTCTCAACAGCATTGCCAGCCAGGTGCTGGAAGAAGGATTGGGACAGGGTAAGTTTGATTTTAGAGTAGATGCACGCCACGGAAACGTGTCATACAGCTCACAGTATGAAGAAACGCATTACAATTATCTGGCAAGAATAGCAGAAGCTTACGGCGAACAGTTTTTCTATGATGGTGAAGTATTGCATTTTGGCAAACTGCCACCACAGGAACAGTCCGTAAAACTGGTCTATGGCAGTAACCTGAATGATGTGAAGATTAAAATGAAGGCTCAGCATGTAAACCCTACTTTCTATGGGTATAATAGCAGCAAGAATGAGAAACTGACAACAGGAAGCTCAAAGATTAGCCACACTTCTGACATTGCTAAGCGTGCTTATGAAATCTCAGAAAAGACATTCAAAACACCTTCCTTAAGAATAGCGCCTATTAAAGCAACTTCTTTTATGGATGTGGACGCTTCACAAAAAGGAACTGCCGGAAGTAAGGCTTCGGAAGTATTTGTAACCTCGGGTACTACTACGGTCCCTTTTCTTTATCCTGGCTGTATCGTAGATATTGAAATGCGTAAAACGGATAGTAATGACACTTCCTATTTTACCAAACTTATGTTGATTGAAGTAACTCATGAAGTAGATGCCCGTGGCTATTATGACGGAACCTTTGAAGCTATTGCCTCTGATACAGGATTTATTCCCCGTCCGGAATTTATTTTACCAAAAGCTGAACCCCAGTTTGGAAAAGTAATTTCTAATACAGACCCACAGAATCAGGGACGTGTTCAGATTCAGCTGGATTGGCAAAAAGGACCTGATACCACAGAGTTTATCCGAGTAATGTCTCCTGATGCAGGAAGCAGTGACAAGGTAAATAAAAACCGGGGATTTATGTCTATTCCTGAAGTAGGAGATCAGGTAATTGTGAATTTTGTACATCAGCATCCCGACAGACCTTTTGTAATGGGCGGAATGTTCCACGGAGGTATTGGTGGGGGAGGCGGAAAAGGGAATAATATTAAAAGCCTGAGCAGTAAAAGCGGGAATATTGTAGAACTGAATGATGGTGGCGGTATTACGGTAAGAGATAAAGCACAGAATCAGATTCATGTGGATGGTAGTGGAAATATCAGCTCTTCTTCTTCAACAACAAATACCAGCACTGTTGGAGGTACGAAAGAAAGCCCGGAAGGACAGGCCTCTATGAAAATGGATAATAGCGGAGCTATAGATATTATGGCAAAAACTAATTTTAAAATTGCAGTAGGAGAAGGAAACTCCTTTGAAATTACAAGCGGTGGTAGTGGAACATTAAATTTAACAGCAGATCTTACCATCAATATTGGAGGCAGTATCGTTACACTCTGTAAGGATGGAACCATTAATATCCTTGGTAAAAAAATTACGGTTAACGGAAGTTCGAATGTAACCATTGAAGGTGGTGAGGTAGATGTAAATTAAAACCGGGTGAAAAAATAATAAAAACATTGAAGCATAGTTTAAATAGTAATGGAATATATACAATACGAAATCCAAAAAGGAGATACTTTGGAATCTATTGCCAGCATGCATAATACCACAGTAAGAGAACTGATCCGTTTTCATAATACCCACTGTGGAACAACCCAGATGATAAGGAGTGATGTATGGCCGCCTTATTTTCCCAGCATCTATATGATCAATCCGGAAGCAGATATACATACAGCCAGTTCACTGCCGGAAGTATCACCCTATGCCAATAGTTTTGTATATAGCAGACAGGATAGTCATTCGTATGACATACATATTAAAACCAACGTGGTCTTTTTAGGAAAAGAAATATCTGAAAATGAGACGGCAATGCAATGGAATCTGGATTTTAATACACCGAAGCATGGTTATCTTAATAAAAAAGAAACCGGCAGAAAGTCTACAGGATCATTTCCGGAGATCAAATTGGTAAGCACAGTAATGAATGCTCTTAATGAAGCTTCAGATCATCTCTTTTTCCGTCTGGATCCAGCTGGAGAAATTGATGCAGTAATGAATAATCATGAGGTACAGAAACGATGGAAAACAATAAAAGCTGAACGGCTTACAAACGAAGCATTTAATATTCCGGAACTTAAGGAGATGTTCAAAATATGTGATGAAGAATTTGCAGATTTACTTACAAGCCTGAAGAATAATCTGTTGTATACTCTTTTTTTTATACCTACTGGTAAAATGAATCTATCCGGGAATGAAACATTTGCCGATTTATCGGAAAATAAGGTGCTTTCCCAGTTTTTTCAGCCTGCATTCATCCCTTACTCTCTTCAGTATCATGCGGCAGAGGAAGATGGAAGCATTAAAGTTCACCTTGCTGGTGGTACAGATAAAGAAGGGCTGTCTCCACAGTTTGAAAATTCTTTCAAGGAAAAATATGCAGAAATAAGCCAGATCCCTCTGGATTTTGACTATAATATTGAAGGATACTACCTATACAGTATTGAAGGACTGCTTCAGCAGGGCAGGATTTTTGTAAGGGAACAGGTAAACCTCAATTGCTTTTATACGGCAACGTATGAGTTTAAAATAATAAATACATAAGCATATGGGACAATTGTATGTACCCGATGGCACATGGACATTGTGCAGCAACGGTAAAAAGATATTAAAGATACAGGTGACCTCACAGGCTACTATAAAAATAGAAGGAGGTAAGCTTGGCGCTACAGAAAAAGACAGATTCGACGGTAATTTTGTCTGTCCACCCATGATGGCAGCTGGTGCGCTTGTAGGAGCTGTGCTTGCAGGAGCCCTGGTAGCATCCGGGCCCGCTCTGGTAGTATTTGCTGCAGGATTTGCAGGTGCGGTAGCTGGTGGTACTGTATTGGCCAACCACCTACCCAGCGTATGTAGTTTGCTGTGCCGGAGTAATGAATGGACCGCATTGCATCCTAAAGTAAAGCTTGAGAAAAAAAGAGCTCTTTTGGAGAAAGCTACTTTAACCTGTATGTTTGGCGGACTGGTGACTCTAAAGATGCCGAATTATCAGGAGAATATAGATATGGGACTGTTGGGAGGAAATGCGGTGTATGGTGATATAAGTAGTCTTACCGATGAAGAGAAAAATAGAGTGGGGCTTTACCATAATTTAAGTGATAAAGAGATAGCAGATCTAGGCTTAGATCCAAAATTATTTAGAGATCCAAAAGAATCACACTATTATGCAGATTTATATAAAAAAGATGGTAAATATGTGTTGGCATTCAGAGGTACTGACCCTACAAATATGGAAGATATTGGACAGGATCTTACACAAGGTGTTGGAATTAAATCTGATTATTATGACAAATCTGTTAATCTGGTTAATAAAATGAAACAAGCTCGAGATGAAAATGGAAATCTTATTTTTGATGCCAATAATACTGCTATCACAGGACACTCCCTAGGAGGAGGTATGGCAGCAGCAGCAGGTGGTGCTTCAGGTTTTCCTACTTATACTTATAATGCTGCTGGTGTACATAATGCCACATTGAAAAGAAATAAAGTTCATCGTGAAGATATGAACCATGTACAAGCTTATAATGGAAGCAGTGATCCATTAAATGCAGTACAGGATAGCCGGGAAGGTGTGCTGAAAACATTAGGATTTGTTGGCAAGCTCGTTAATAAAACAAAAGGACTACCTCGGGCGGCAGGAGAACGTATGGAAGTAGATACGGGATTGCCGTTACAAGGCGCTGGAGGGGGGCACTCTGCTATTAATGTAGTCCGTGCGTTAGAAAAAGAGGCAGCTAATGCAGCAAGCCGTACTGTAATTGCTAAAACCCAATAACAATGACTCTACTAAAAACAATACCGTTAATTTTATTCACATTAATAATGCTAAGCTGTATGGATAGCAATATAAAACAGAACAACATGAAAAAAGAAAATCCACCGGAGAAATTTTTCAAAGGTAATGATCTTAAAATGGCTACAGCCATATATAACAACGATACGGTTGCTATTGAAAACCTTGTGAAAAAAGAAAATTTTGATGTAAATGGAAGAGGTGCTGTGATTATACCTGATTATTCAACAACCGATACAGTCCGTTATACTTATCTGAATTATGCAGTTGTGGTAGGAGCCCTACCAGCAAGTCGAACCTTGTTGAGATTGGGGGCAGATATTGATCAACCTTGTATCAATGGAGGTGGATACGATGCGAATATAAATTCAGCCTGCAGCAGCCGCAACAAAGAAATGATACAGTTGTTAATAGAAAATAAAGCCAATCTTAATCCTAAATTTGGTGAATCTCCTATTAACGATTTACTTATAGGAGATGTTGATAAAGAGTTGATCGATTTATTACTCACAAACGGAGCGAATATCAACTATCAAGCTTACATTGGAGGGGGAACAGTCGTTTCTACTGCGCTAGGCCTTGGAAAGTTTGATTATGTTAATTATTTTTTGGACAAAGGAGCAGACCCCTTGCTCTTAGATGCTAATGGAAATAATTTGGCATCTCTGATCCAAGACGAAATAAATGAGGGACGTTTAAGCGGTTATGGTTTACAAGAGTATAATAAGTTGAAAGAAAGACTGACTGATAAATTTCATATACAATTTCCATTAAAAATCAACAAAAAAACAGAATGGCAAAAAGGGAGAGCCATGGCCATTGCCCGTTACGAAAATCTATCACAAGCAGATAAAGATTTTTTAGGTAAAGATGAAGCCGACAGAAAGAAGAAATGGAAAGATGGTTTAGAAAAATCACTGCAAGAAAGTACTCATTAAATGTAAAACTTAAGATCTTTCTGTCTTAAATTGTAGCCTTTCAATAATTAAAACTGATATTATAAATCTAAACTTGATAGGTTACTGTATGGGAATAAATAAAAATAATAAAAGACTGCCACTAAAGTACCCTAGTGGCAGTCTTTTATTATAAATAACATTCCTGATTATCTTTAATAAAAACAATCATAGCATTGTATTTTAGCTAAAAAAATTCAATATCCTATAATTGAAACCCCTTTTTTCTGTATATCAAACAAGGAAAAGATTATTTCATAGAAAATTTAATATATTTGTATGTTAAATTATTTTACTGATTGTCAGCGAGTTAATTATTTAGTTCTTTTTATCACTAAAAAAATAGTTGTATGAATCAGTTTTATTTCTACATTTGTATAACTAATTTCTTAGTGATATGAGAATCGCTATTTATATATCACTTTAATAATAAATGAAAAGGATATGAAAAACCAGACTTTAACAAAGGCAGAGGAACAGGTAATGCAGTATCTGTGGAAGCTTGAAAAAGGATTTCTTAAAGATGTTCTTGATCTTTTTCCGGAACCGAAACCGCATACCAATACCGTTTCCACTATTTTAAAAGTATTAAAGGACAAGGAATTCGTAGACTATAACGTACACGGAAGGCAGCATGAGTATTTTCCATTGGTCACAAAAGAACAGTACTCTGGAAAGACGATGAAAAGCCTTGTGAAAAATTATTTCAAAGGATCCTATAAAAGTGCTGTTTCATTTCTGGTAGAAAAGAATGAAATGACCGTAGAAGATCTTGAAATGCTGCTCAATGAACTTAAAAACAAAGACGAATAATCATGGAAACTCTACTTCTATACTTTGGAAAAGTAATTTTATGTTCTGGTGTAATGTTTTTGTATTATAAGTTGTCTTTAAAAGACAAGACATTTCATCATTATAACAGGTTCTATCTTTTATTGGCAATTGGGATATCACTGTTGCTGCCACTTATCAAAGTGGATGATTTTACGATAGAGGTTAATAGTGATGTGTATTTGTTGCTTGATAAAATTCAGAATTTTAACACAGAAAAAAACTTAAACAATGGTAACCTTTATTTTAGCATTATTTTTTCAGCTCTGGGACTGGTTTCTCTCTACTTTTTAGGGAAGCTTATCTACGGAATCTTCAGGATTCAGCAGTTTAAGGAACAGTTTCAGAAAGAGAGTTTTGACGGGATCAACTTTTACCGTACAGACTTAACCGAAGCTCCGTTTTCATATTTTAAAAATCTTTTCTGGAAGAATACCATTACTCTGGATTCTGACATTGGAAAGCAGATTTTAAAGCATGAGATGGTTCACATTGAACAGAAACATTCATTCGATAAGATTCTTATTGAAGTGGTTACAGCCGTTTTCTGGTTCAATCCGTTTTTTCATATCATTAAAAGAGAAATTAGTTTAATCCATGAATATCTGGCTGATAAAAAAGCCGTGAAGCATTCGGACACCAAAGCATTTGCGCAGATGCTTTTAGCAAGCCACTTTTCCGGAACACAGTTGCCTGCTGCCAGTCCGTTTCTAAGTTCAAACCTTAAAAAAAGACTTAAGATGTTACAAAAACCAAAAACAAAATTCGGGTATGCGCGTAGAATTCTTGCCTTACCAGTGTTATTTACAGTAGCTTTTGCCTATGTGGTAAACGCTAAGAACAAAGAAATTCAAGAAGCCAATCTTTCTATTAAACAAGCTGTTTCTCAAATCAAGAAAGATACTGTCAATCCTGAAAAATCTGAACAGAAAAAAAGTAAAGAACTTACAGTGAATTCTCCGGAAGATGAAGCAAAATTGGCCGAACTTCAGAAAAAGATCAGTGAAAAGGAAAAAGAATTGAATACATTGGATCCTAGCAGTGCTGCTTTTGAAAACAAAGTTGAAGAAATAAGCAATCTGGCTTCAGAAATAGGAAGTATTACAGCAAACATTGAAACTGAACAATATTTCAACTCTCCTGAATGGAAAAAACAGATGGAAGAGCTTGAAAATATGGACCCTCTGGATAAAAAAGAAATTCGAAAAATTCAAAAAGAAGCTCAAAAAGCAGCTAAGGAAGCTCAAAAAACAGGAAAAGAAGCAGCTAAAATCGGCAGAAAAGCCGCAGAGCTGGCCAAAACAGAAATGGCAAAAGCCAAAATTGATATGGAAGCTGCAAAAAAGGTAGCTGAACAGGCCAAAATAATAAGTGAAAAAGCCAGACAGGATGCAGAAAATGCAACGAGAAATTTAAATATTAATTTTACAGCATTAAGCAATTCGCCTAAAGTTATAGTTATGCAGGCAGATTTCATCAAAAAAGATGGAAACGGAAATATTACCATGAATGGAGTGAAGAAATATGATTTGAAAGAGTGGGATAATGTTAAATACTTCGTTGATGGAGTTGAAGTTTCCAAAGAAACGGCTAACACTATAAAACCTGAAAATATTGCAATGATCAATATTATTAAGGAAAATGTAGTACGCGGTACACAGAATGAAATAAGAATTCAGACAAAGAAATAAAGTTCAACCAGGCTTTGTCAATGCAATATTGACAAAGCTTTTTTTTATCACTCATTATGAAAACTAAAGTTCTATTTTTTATGTTCCTGGGAATTCTGACCAATGCACAGATCAACAGGTTCTTTTATGAATACAAATTTATTTCCGATTCTAATAATAAAGAAGATGTGAAGAAGGAAATGATGTTGCTGGATATTGATAAAAATGGATCCAATTATTACAGTCACGATAAATTTGTGGCAGATTCCACCGGGCGTGCAGAACTTGAAAAGCAGCTGAAAGCCGGAGGCGGAATTATAAGTGTGAATAGAAGAGAAAAGCCAGGAATGGTTTCCTACAGAGTAACAAAACAATATCCTGATTTTAAAACCTATCTTTTCAGAAGTATTTCCATGGATAAATACAAAATTAAGGAAGATAAAAAACCGGAATGGAAGATTTTACCTGAGAAACAAAAAATAGGAGAATACAACGCTCAGAAAGCAACCACTAGTTTTGGCGGAAGAGACTGGACAGCATGGTTTACAACAGATATTCCTATTCAGGATGGGCCATATGTTTTTTATGGACTTCCGGGGCTTATTGTAAAAATAGAAGATGCCACAGGATCTCACAGCATGAAGCTCATTGGTAATAAAAGCTTACAGTCTCCAGAGAAAGAGGCAGAGCTTCAGCTTCCGGGAAATGTGAAAATATTGGGATTGGATGGTAAGGATATTGAAGTCACGAAAGACCAGTTTAAAAAAGCCTGGAAAGCTTATGTAAATGATCCCACAAAGAATATGAGAGAAATGATGATGAGAAATGGTGGTGAAGCCGGAGGAAAAGTAGCTTTTAAAGTAAAGACAGCAGATGGAAAGGAGTTTTCTGACCCCAACCAGATTATAAAGGAAATGGAGAAGCGAACGAAAGATATGCTTCAAAAAGATAACAATCCGATAGAACCGGATCTGGTGAATTAAAATTATCATTTCTTACTACAACTAAACAGGATAACTCGAGAGATTATCCTGTTTTTGTTTTTACCGACTAATATTTCTATTTTTAAATAACTTTAAACTTAAACCTGTATGACAGAAAAAGAAAAATGTGAAGCCGGACTTCTGTATGATGCCAATTATGATCCGGAGCTGATTCAGGAACGTATAACCTGTAAGGATTTGTGTTTAGAATATAACGGGTTAAAAAACTCTGATACTGAAGGTAGAAAGCAGCTGATCAAAAAAATTTTGGGCAGTACAAAGGAAAGTTTATGCATAGAACCCTCTTTTTGGTGTGATTACGGATATAATATTGAAGTAGGGGAGAACTTTTATTCAAACCATAACCTTGTTATTTTAGATTGTGCTAAAGTAAAATTTGGAGATAATGTCTTTATTGGTCCCAACTGCAGTTTTTATACAGCAGGGCATCCACTTGATGTAAAACAGAGAAATGCCGGATTAGAATACGCTTACCCGATTACTGTAGGTGATAATGTATGGTTCGGTGGGAATGTAGTAGTTTTACCAGGAGTTACCATTGGAAATAATGCTGTAATAGGAGCAGGAAGTGTAGTCACTAAAGATATTCCGGAGAATATGGTTGCCGTAGGAAATCCTTGCAGGGTTGTAAAAAATATTGAAGGAAATGAATAAAAAAAAATCCCGGAACGAAGTTCCGGGATTTTTATATCTGAAATAACAGGCTGTAATTAAGATAATTTCTGAGAATCAGCAATAAACTGTGCCAATCCACTGTCTGTTAATGGGTGCTTTAATAAGCTCAAGATCGGAGGAAGTGGAGAGGTAATAACATCAGCTCCGATTTTAGCACAGTCAATGATATGCATTGAGTGACGGATAGAAGCTGCTAAGATTTCAGTTTCGAACATATAGTTATCGAAAATTAATCTGATCTCCTGGATAAGGTTTAACCCGTCTGTAGAGATATCATCTAATCTTCCAAGGAACGGAGAAACATAAGTTGCTCCTGCTTTAGCTGCTAAAAGAGCTTGCCCAGAAGAGAAGATCAATGTACAGTTAGTTCTGATTCCTTTATCAGAAAAATATTTTAAAGCTTTGATACCATCCTTAATCATTGGGATTTTTACAACGATATTGGGGTGGATTGCAGCCAATTCGTCTCCTTCTTTAATCATTTCTTCATAGGTTGTAGAAAGTACTTCAGCAGAAATATCTCCGTCTACAATCTCGCAGATCGCTTTATAATGATTTTTGATCGCTTCAGTTCCCTGAATACCTTCTTTAGCCATTAATGAAGGGTTGGTTGTTACACCATCTAAGATTCCAAGATCTTTAGCTTCCTTGATTTGCTCTAAATTAGCTGTGTCAATAAAAAATTTCATTTTGTTAAATAGATTTATTGGTACAAAGATAAGTCATTTAGTTGACTTCTGAGATATGATTTTTTTTGGAGAGATAAAGTTCAGAGTGGAGAGCTTTAGACTAAATAGTGAGCATTTTAATGCAATAGTTTTTAATAATACTGTCCATGTCTCCTGTCTAAAAGGTTATATTTGTTATTCATGAAAAACAACAGTTTTACAGCCCCATTGGAAATCATAGGAATCAATCCTTTTGTTTTTATTCCCGAAGAAGTTCTGGAAAGAATTTTTATGGCCTCAGGAAGAAATAAAAGCCCGATTCCGGTGAAAGGAACAGTGAATGGCAAGGAGTTCCAGCAAAATTTGATGAAATATCTGGGAGAATGGAGGCTATATGTGAATTTAATAATGCTAAAGAATTCTCCTAAAAGGATTGGAGAAACTGTTGAAATTATGTTGGAATATGATGATTCCGATAGAAGTATTTCCATTCATCCTCAGTTGGAACAGGCTATAAAAGACAGTACTCTGGCTACAGCAAATTTTGAAAAACTGATCCCGTCAAGAAAGCATGAGCTGATCCGTTATATCAATAACCTGAAAACAGAAGCCGGTATTCAGCGTAATATTGAAAAAATCATCAGGCATCTTCATGGAGAAACAGACTTCTTTGGAAAGAAAATTGAATAGGAAATCAACAGGCAGAGATCATATAAAATGAAAAAAACAAATCCGGAACACGTCCGGATTTTGCTTTATTTATGAATTTAATGTTTTGCTGAGTTTTACAGCATCCTGATTGCTTGGATCATATTTCAGCGATTGTGCAATATGTTCTTTAGCTTTATTAGGGTCACTTTGCTGTTCTGCAAAGGCGATATAAAAGTAGGCATAAGCCAGATTCTTTTTATTTTGCTCCACCTCTTCAGGTTTTACTGTTGCAATATACTTTTCGTAAGCTGTTTTTGCATTGGCATCATCTTTTGCAGACTGATAGGCATATGCCTGACTGTAATAAGAAGGAGCCCAATCAGGTAATAAAGCTGATATTTTTTTCCAGGTAGCAATAGCATTGGTCCAGTCTGAAGATTCCTGATAAGCAGCAGCCAGTTTTGCTAATGATTCTGTATCCTTTGGATTGGCTTCGATTTGTTTTTTAAGACCTTCAATAGTAGGATTGGTTGATTGAGTGGCAACAGCTGCTTGATTTGCTGTGTTATTGGCACTGTCAGTCTGAGTGGTTTGTGCACTTACCAAACCTGCGCTTCCTACAAGAATTAAACCTGCAAATAGGTTTTTGATGTTAACTTTCGGCATTTTCATAATCTTATATTTTATAATTCAGATTTCTAAAATTCAAGAATAATTCCAGAAAAGCTAAAATTTTAGAGGCTTTAAGTTTTTTTAGAAAATATTAACGGGATTGATGTTTTTTTTAGATTAATTTTTGATTCGCTGAGGATTGAGGTATCTTTGTCATTCAACTATTTTTTAATTAATCATTTCATCACATGAATATCATATTAGCGTCAACATCCACACTTTTTGGTGGAGAATATCTGGAATATTTAAGAGGAGAATTAATTCAGTTATATGCAGGAATTGACGAAATTGTGTTTGTTCCTTTTGCAAGACCGGGTGGAATTTCCCATGATGAGTATACGGCAAAAGCCCGTTCTTTTTTCGAAAGCATTAATATTAAAGTAAAAGGCCTTCACGAATTTGAAGATAAAAAAGAAGCTTTAAACCAGGCAAAAGGATTCTTTACAGGTGGTGGAAATACATTTTTATTGGTTAAAACATTACATGAAGAAGGATTGATGTCTGTTTTAAAAGAAAATGTAACCAACGGGAAGCCTTATTTAGGATGCAGTGCAGGAAGTAATATCGGCGGGCAGAATATGAAAACAACGAATGATATGCCAATCGTTTATCCGCCAAGTTTCGATTGTATGGGACTGGTTCCGTTTAATCTTAATCCGCATTATCTTGATCCAAACCCTGATTTAAAACATAATGGAGAGACAAGAGAGACCCGAATTATGGAATTCCTTACTCAGAATGATATCAAGGTAGTGGGTCTCAGAGAAGGAAACTGGATCAGAAGAATTAATGACACAATTACCGTAGAAGGAAGTGAACTGACCAGAATTTTTGAAAAAGGAAAAGAACCTTACGAAATAGAAGCAGGAAGTAAAGTGTAATGAGGCAGGAAGATATCAGCCATTTTATAGAACGCAATCTGAAGAATTTTTCAGTGAACAGTACCGGTTGGAATGATCTGATCGGGAAAATGCTGACTGAACTGGCTGTCGCAGGATGGAATATGGAGCATGATGTTTTTGGAAAAGAAAAATTCGGTGAACTGCGTTGCTATATGTATTCTGAGAATGAAAAATTAAATATTGCTCTTAAAAAGATCACAGATAAATATTTGGGGTTATCCCAAAAAGTCTGTGAAATTTGTGGGCATGATGGCAAAATAAGAACAGTAGGCTCCTGGCAAACCACTTTATGCCTGAGTCATTTTCTTGAGCAGAAACCGGTAATAGACATTGATGCCGAGCAGAACGTTATATACAGGGAGAAGACATTTCTGAATATTAAAGACGTAGTGAAAGCAGAAGTGGAACTTGATCTTCAGGAATTAAGTCTTCACACAAAGGAAACGGCTTACACTGATGAGCCGTTCTGTTTTTCCTGGCAGGAACCGAATTATTATCTGCTTTTAAAAACAATTCCCATACATCTGTTTCCTGAAGATATTCAAAACAGGATTTCAGATCTGTTTCAAAATCTGAAAGACTGTGAAATATGTGGCTACAGAGCGCTTTATCATAACTCCTGTTTACGCTGTTGTAATGAACCCTGGGAAGGCAGTCAATATCACCTTGAAGACTATGGAGAAAAATCAAATTATATCAAAGCTTGTCAAATGGATATTTTCATAGACGAGGATGATTATGAGAAATATTTTAAATATGACCGCTCTTTTGAGAAAATTTCAGATCATCAGATTCTTTTTACTGCAGATGATCTTGAGGAATATAAGAAGCTTTTATTTTAACTATATTTGATTTAGAATAATAAAACCTGAACCACAGCTCTGCAAAATATAAATTTGTTTCTGGCTGTGCTTCAGGGATATCAGCAAAAGTTTAGCACAAAACAATAATGCAATGAAAAAAACACTTGCAGTTCTCATGCTTTCTGTACAGATCGTTTCGGCTCAGAATATGGCCCAGAAATTAGATAAGGCAACCAAAGATCTTATGGATTCTTCAGGGGCAGTGGCTTCCAACTTATCATTTTATGTATCCGATGAAAGTGGGAATTTTATATACGAATATCAAGGAAGTAAAGGACTTTCCACAGCTTCTACCCAAAAAATATTTACCGCAGGCGCAGCATTGGAGACATTAGGGAAAAATTATACCTATACTACCACTTCAGGTTATTCCGGAAGTGTATCTGGTGGTACTCTGAACGGAAATCTTTTTATCAGTTCCAACGGTGATCCTACCTTGGGAAGCTGGCGATATGAAGCTTACAAACCTGAGAATTTTAAGAAGAAACTGATCGATGCCATTAAAAACTCAGGCATTACAAAGATTTCAGGAGACCTGGTGATTGATGATTCTTATTTTGACCATCAGACCATTCCCGGCGGATGGCCGTGGGATGATCTTGGAAATTACTACGGAGCAGGAGTCTGGGGAATCAACTGGCGGGAAAATCAGTTTGATATCAACATCAGCGGAACAGATTTTAAAAGCTTTTCCTATCCATTGGAAGGTGTAAAATGGCTGAATGACCTGAAAGCAGGAGGAAATTCAGACCAGAGTTTAATCTTCACAGCTCCTCATTCCAATGTAGCAATGATTAACGGAATGCTTCCGGGAGGGAAAACGGTAACCGTTTCCGGATCTGCACCTAATCCACCTTTACAATTGGCTACAGAAATAAAGCAATGGTTAAAAGAATCCGGAATTGAACTTTCCGGAAAAGCGGTGACCAATTCACAGCTTGAATTAGAGGGAAAACAGGCACTGGAAGCTCCAAAGAGTAATGTTATTCTTACCTACCAATCTCCAACTCTGGATAAAATTGTGTACTGGTTTTTGAGAAAAAGCGTCAATCTGTATGGAGAAACGATGATTAAGACTCTGGGAAAAGAGAAGAAGGGAAATCCAAGCTTTAAAAGTGGAGTGGCTTACTTAAAAGAATTCTGGAAATCAAAGGGAATTAACCCGAATATGATCAACTTTGCTGATGGAAGTGGACTTTCTCCACAGAATTATGTAGCAGCAAAAGCTGAGGTACAGGCTCTTTTATATGCTAAAAAACAAACCTGGTTTGAGTCTTACTATGATGGATTCCCGGTTCAGGATAATGGGATGAAGATGAAAAGCGGAACGATGAGGGACACCAAATCTTTTGCAGGCTATCATACCGCAAAAGATGGGAAAAAATATGTGTTTTCAATTATTATCAATAACTATCAGGGGAGTGGAAGTACAGAGCTGCAGAAAATTCTTAATGTTTTAAAATAAATATCCTTGAGGAAATCCATACTAACCAGATTGAATAACTGGATCATTTTTGTTGTCATGACTACTTTGGTTATCGCCATTGTAGTTTCTTCTACAGCATTAATTAATTTTCTGAGAAAAGAGGAGATTAAAAGAATCAGCCTGCTTTCCAAAGCGATCAGAATACAACAGGAAGTGAAAACTCCGGATACCGATGTCCTGGACCTGCTGCCTGAGATCCTGAATATTAATAATACCATTCCGTTCATTGTAACAGATAAATATAAAAATCCTATCCTGGATCTCGGATATTACCGTAATATTCCTGAAAGCACGATCAAAAACCCGGAAAAGCTTCATAATCTGATCGTGAATATGGAGAAAAACTACGATCCGATTGAAATCAAAGTCCCGGATGGGAACAATCAGTTTGTGTATTATGACAATTCACGGTTACTTAATAATCTACGGTATTCACCTTATATTTTAGGGCTGTTTATTCTGCTGTATTTTGGATTTACATTTTGGTTTTTTAAGACCATTAAAAAGACTGATGAAGGGTATCTTTGGGCAGGGCTTGCCAAAGAAACAGCCCATCAGATCGGAACTCCTTTATCTTCCATGATCGGATGGATGGAAATTATGAAGCTGGAAAACCCGGATTCTGAGGGAGTGCATGAAATAGAAAAAGACATAGAAAGATTAAGAACCATTTCCGAACGTTTCTCAAAAATAGGTTCCGTTCCGGAGCTTAATGATATGAACTTCAATGAAACGATTCAGGAAAACTATGATTATTTAAAGACCAGGATCTCTAGAAAAGTTGATTTTACCCTTCACCTTCCTACTTATATCGTGTTGGTTCCCCATAATAAAATCCTGATGAGCTGGGTTATTGAAAACCTGGTGAAAAATGCTGTGGATGCCATGAAAGGAGAGGGAACGATTGTAATGTCCGTTTTTGAAAGAAATAAAAATATTCTTATTGAAGTAAAAGATAATGGAAGCGGGATGACAAGCCAGCAGGCAAGAAATGCTTTTAAACCTGGATACTCTACCAAGAAAAGAGGTTGGGGATTAGGATTGTCATTGGCCCAAAGAGTAATTCACGAATATCACAATGGTGATATTAAGATTTCCCAGACAGAAGTAGGAAAAGGAACCACCTTCAGAATTACGATTAAAAAAGGATAGGCTTAATATGAACATTTAAGAAAAACAAAAGCGGGGATATTTTCCCCGCTTTCTCATTTATTTTTTACCAGTTAACCACTGAGTTTGTAGTTTTAGTTCTTCCGGAGTCGGATTGGCTTTGAACTGGATTTTTTCCTTGTCTATTTTATCAAGAATAGCTTTTCCTTTAAGAGTCATTTTTTCATTTTTACCGGCATTGTCTCTTAAAATTGTTACCGTTACTTCCTGACCCTCTTTAATGGTTCTGGTATAGCCCATTAAATCTGCCAGCTTGTTGATGTCGATTACTCTTCCATCTATAGCAAGTACCTTATCTGTAATTTTAAACCCAACGCTTTTTGCAAATGGAGATAAAGCTGCATCTTCATCAAATGCTAACGCTTGGGTTCCCGGATCGTAACCTGTTTGAGTAGGATCTTTAATAAACCAGAAAATAGGAGGAAGTTCCTTTTTGCTTACTTCTACTCCTGCCATTTTCAGGTATTCTGCGTAAGGTGTAGGCTGGTTTCCTGCAATATATTTATTATAAAAATCCTTTATCTGAGGGTAGCCTGTTACAGTTACCAGTTCATCAATCAGCTTATCATCCTTGAACGGTTTATTTTCTCCGAACCTTTGGGATAATTTTCTGATCATATCACGATAGCCCATTTCTCCATTGGATAGCTTTCTTAGTTCAATATCCATACACATAGCTAGAAGAGCTCCTTTTTCATAGACATTTCTGTACTGATCTTTATAAGCATCCTGCAGTATATTTTTACTCATTACCGTAAATGGCATAGTATCATTATACTTCTTGGAGTTATTAATCTTTTCTCCGATTCTTTTAAGAAAATCCTCTTTGTTAATAAGCCCTTCCTGGATCTGGAACAGGTTTGCAAAATATTCAGTCCCGCCTTCGTACATCCATAAATGCTGAGACATTTTCGGATCAGCATAATTAAAATAATGGATTTCTTCGGAATGGGTCTTCAAAGGATTAACGGTATGGAAGAATTCATGAGAAACCACATCGGTAATGGTTTGGTCAATGGCTTCTTTAGGCATTCCTTCAGGAAGCACTACACTTGTAGATTCGTGATGTTCCAATGCTCCAAAACCATGAACATCAGGACCATCACCACCGGATAGGTAAAGCATGATCGCATACTTTTTATTGGTGTTCATATCCCCAAGGAATTTCTTCTGAGCCACTACCATTTTTTCAAGATTATCCTTGAAATCTGAGGCCTTATATTTTCCAGTCGGAGAATAAACTCCCAATACAAGATCCATTCCGCCTGCATTGAAGGTGATATAATCCGGTTTGGTGTACATCAGTGGTGAATCTGTCACCTTGGCATAGTTGGCAAGTGTATAGGTATCTGTAGATTCTGATTTATCCTGATCTACCAATGCCGTAGTTCCGTAGAAATCAGTGGGTTTTTGAACAATCAACTGATAAGGGACATCCTGCATATTTTCAATATATCCTACGAAACCATGGGTATTGATCATATAGACTTTTCCTGCTTCAATATCAGTTCCTGAAGGAGAGAATACAGCTTTATGCTTTGAGGTATCTGTTTCTTCATCGAAGCTGTCATTCACAAGATAGGAGATCTTGCTCAGGTTTTGGGCATTTTTTAATGAATAGCTATTATCGTTAACTTTTGTAAAAGCTAATTCTTTTCCTTTATTATCGTAAAACTTAATGCCCTCTATAAACCTTCCGTAATCATCTACAGAATAAGTTCCCGGAACCGTTTTGGGAAAGTGAAATTTAATATCTCCCGATTTCATTTTCGGGAATTCCATAGTAACGGCTACTTTATCATCTTTTACATTAACGAGGTCAATAGTGGTCTTTATAGACTGTGCATTTGCTAAAAAAGCGGCAAAAAGGCCTAAGCTAAGTGCTGTTTTTCTCATTAGGTTTAAATTTTATAGTTAAATAGTTGTTTTATTTCTGATTTTGTTACGGAGTGGAGTATTAAACTTTTCTTAAAGTTTTTAGTGTAAAAGAAAAAAGACAAATTTACAGCATGGTAAACTTGTCTTTTTTGTTAATCTATTGAACGTTCAAATAATTAATATAATAGTTTTTGTTCCATTCAACAGGAGTATTTTTCTTAAGCTTCACTGTTTGCCATTCTTCAGTTGGATTTATCGTCTGATCTCCATTGATGATGATCGGAAGCTTCAGGTTTTTCACTACATCTGTATATCTGAATTTCAATGTATCTCCGTTTTGAGAGTATTCAAGCGTAGGAATTTTGATGGTTCTCAGATACTGGTCAAAAACCGTAGAGAAATCAATACCTGCCTTTGATGAAATATAATCTTCAATCTGTTTTGTGGTAACGGTCTGATGATAGAAATCTTTGCCCAGCCCTCTTAAGATCTGTCTGAATTTTTCATCATTATTGATTACCTGTCTTATGGTATGAAGCATATTGGCTCCTTTCGGATACATATCACCGCTTCCTTCATTTCTTACACCATATTTTCCGATAATAGGAATATCATTGTGAATATTTCCTCTAATACCAATAAGATATAGATCTGCAGACTTTTTATCCAGATAGTTTTCTGTAAAAAGTACCTCTGAGTACATCGTGAAGCTCTCATGGATCCACATATCTGCCTCATCCTTTGCTGTAATATTGTTGGCAAACCATTCGTGGCCACTTTCATGAATGATGATATAATCCCATTTCAGACCAACTCCTGTTCCTGAAAGATCTTTTCCGCGGTAACCGTTTTGATAGCCATTTCCATAGGCTACATTACTCTGGTGCTCCATTCCCAGATAAGGAGAATCTACCAGTTTATAGGAATCTTCATAGAAAGGATAAGGGCCGAACCAGTGTTCAAATGCGGATAACATTGGTTTTACCTGCTCAAACTGTTTCTTTGCTTTTTCCAGGTTATAGTCAAGAACCCAGTAATCCAAATCCAGTTTTCCTTTTTCACCGTCAAAAGTATCTTTAAAATTTACGTACTTACCAATGTTCGGAATAATGGAGTAGTCATTGATAGGGTTTTTCACTTCCCAGGTATAAGTCGTCTTATTACCGGTGGTTTTTTTATCAATCAATCTTCCGTTTCCAACGCCTACAAGATCATTTGGCGTAATAATCTTCATCACAATCCCATTATCTGGCTCATCGCTCCAGATATCTTTAGTCGGAAGCCAGATAGAAGACCCGATTCCCTGCACAGCAGGACTCATCCATGGGTGTCCCTTTTCATCTTTAGTGAAAACCCATCCGCCATCCCATGGGGCATTTTGGGCAATAAGAGGATTTCCGGAATAATCTACATCAATAGTATATTTTTCTCCCTTTTTGAACTTTTTCTTTGCAGTGATCAATATAAAATCTCCATCCTGCTTATAGTTGGCAATAGGAAAGCTGGCTGTTACTTTTCCGGCTTTCATCGGTTGCTGAAGATCAATCTGAAATACAGGATTGGTAACATCCTTTATGATCTGAAAGCTGATCTTATTCGTTCCTTTAATGCTTTTCTGCTCAAAATCAGGTTCTACGGAAAAATCATATTTTTTGACATCCCAGAAATTTCTGAATTGCGTATTGGAGCCTTTTAATGTATCTTGTTTACTATAAACTTTGTCTTTTTCAAAGAGCTGCCCAAAGGCAATTCCGGAAACAAATAAAAGGGTGTATGACAGCTTTTTCATGTAAAATTAAATTAATAATCTTTCCAAAAGTATAAAATTAAATTAACAGCTGGATAGGGATAGTGCGAAAATAATGAGTAAAAGAAAGATTGATGTTCTACATAACGTGTTTAGCCGGATAAACTATTGAAACATATTAATTTCTTATTCTTAACCGTATTTACATCCTTGTCAAGGTTTTAAACCTTGACAAGGATGTCTGCCAGACTACTTTTGCGTGATAATCTAAAATAATCCAATATAAATAATATAGCGCTTTTCAATCTTTGACATTCATTCTTTTTTAAATAATTCCTGCGAATATCTTATAGAAATAACAAAGCCCGGAGGTAACCGGGCTTTTGTATAAGGTGAATTTTTAATGTAATTATTTCTGTACTGCAGGAAGATTTCCATTGCTTTTCTGTACTCTTTTATAAGTGAAAGTACACATCATAATACTGAATTCATATAAGATAAGTAATGGGAAAGCTGCCATCAGCATACTTAAAACGTCTGCCGGAGTGATGATTGCTGCCACTACCATGATTAATACAATCGCATGACGACGGTAAGTTTTCATAAATAAAGGGGTAAGAATTCCAATGCTGGTAAGGAAATAGATCAGAATAGGGAAAAGAAAAATAACTCCCATACCCAAAACTACCTGTAAAAATAATGTTGTATAATCACTCAGATCATAAAGAGGAACAATAATATCTGAAATTTTAAAGATTACTCCAAAATTAACAGCGAATGGAAGTATTAAAAAATACCCACATAAAACTCCGGTCATAAAAAGTATCCAGACTGAATTAATGATATAGATTGAATTCTTTCTCTCTCTCGGATGTAAAGCTGGGCCAATGAAGCGCCATAGCTCCCAAACGATATAAGGAAATGCTGCAACCATTCCTCCAAAAACAGAAACAGCCATCATTACATTGAACTGCTGATATAGTCTTTGTACACGTACCGGAAAATCCTTCGGAAGGTGAATACTGTCTTCTCCCAAAATCAGTCTTGAAAAATGATTAACAATTTTGAAAGTCGGGAAATCATTTCTTGTAGGTCCAAAAAAGATATGGTCCATAATCCAGTTGATATTGAAACCAACCGCAAAGGCTGCAATGATGATAGCAATAATCGAACGGACCAAATGCCCTCTTAATTCTCCAATATGCCCAAGAAAGGACATGTCTTTGTTATTGTCCATATAATAGAATCTGTCAAAATGCCAGCTGCAAATGCCAGCAGTTTAAGTCTGCGAAATTATGAAATAATAATCAGTATTTAGAATTTATTAGTCATGAATTTGTTCAGGTTTATATTACATATCTTTGAAGTGTTTTAACAATACATTCAGATATATTAACAGACAGCCTGAAATGACTATTTCAGGCTGTCTGTTAATATACTTAAGCTCAGGATTATTTCTCCAGAATTTCCAGTACTTTTTGCGCTACAGCAGCTCCGGATTGAGGATTCTGTCCGGTTACCAGATTTCCATCAGCTACAGCAAAAGGAACAAAATCATGGTCTGTTTTTACATAATGGGCTCCTTTGCTTTTCAGTACATCTTCCGTAAGATATGGAATATGGTCAGCCAGTTCTGCAGCAATTTCCTCTGAATTTGAAAAGCCTGTCAGTGTCTTTCCCTCAATCAGATTTTTTCCATTAGAAAGTTTTATATTGAAAAGTGCTACAGCTCCGTGACATACTGAAGATATAATACCTCCGTCTTCATAAATACTGCGGGCTATTTCCTGCAGCTCGGTATTATCAGGGAAATCCCAGATCACACCATGTCCGCCTGCATAGTAAATGACGCTATAGTCTTTAGGGTTGATCTCACCCGGTGTTAAAGTATGACCGAGTTTATTTCTGAACGTTTCATCAGCATAATATTTCCAGTCTACAGGCTGTACAAACATTTGCAGAGAAATAGGATCAAGCGGAGTATAGCCTCCTTTCGGACTTACAAAATCAATTTCATAGCCTTTTTCTGCCAGCTTTTCATAGAAATGAACGGCTTCTCCCAGCCACAGGCCTGTTGCTCTTTCCATATCAGGATATTTTTCCACACTTGTCACTACGATTAATGCTTTCTTTTTCATTGGTATTGTTCTTAAAAATTATAGAACAAAGGTTGTGATTTTTATAAAGCAATGCTAAGGATATACCTCAAAAAAAAGATGTGACACAGGTCACATCTTTATAAGTATAATCGGCTTAATGTTTCTCTTGAAACTCCCAGATAGCTTGCAATAAGCTGTTTCGGAATGTGGTCTATAAAACCGGGGTATTGTTTAATAAAATCTTCATAGCGTTCTTTGGCAGGCTTACTCATTAATGAGAGGATCCTTTGCTGCAGGGCTACATACCCAAAATTGGACTTTACTCTGAAAAAATGTTCCATTGCCGGAACTTTTGCACAAAGTGTATTTAAATCTTCATAAGATATAGCATATACTTCGGCATCTTCAATACAATCAACAGCCAGTGATGAGGTTTCCTGCTTAAAAAAACCGGCAAAATCTGAAATCCACCAGTTGGACGCAGCGAACTGAAGAATATGTTCTTTTCCTGCAGTGTCTATAAAGCTGCTTTTAACAATACCTTTTTCTATCAGAAAAATTTCATGTACAGGCTGATGTTCCTGTATGAGAAACTGTCTTTTCCGGAATCTTTTTTTCATAAAAAAGCTTTGAATAGCCTCAAATTCATCATTTGTAGGATTGATGATTTTCTGAATATGCTCTTTTAGGAAATGGCTCATCTTAATAAAGATTAATTAATTCCTTCATCAAGCAGTTTATGCAGATCAATGATTCCGAAATATTTTCCGTTTTCAGTTACTACAAGCTGACCAATATTATTGTTTTTTAAAATTTTCATTGCTTCTTTGGCAAGGGCATCCTTTTCAATAGTTCTTGGATTGGCAGACATAATGTCTTTAGCCAGCACTTTACTGATATCCTCTCCGTTCATCAGCATTCTTCTCAAATCTCCATCGGTAATAACTCCAATGATCTGATCCTCATTGGTCACTACAGTAATCCCGTGGCTTGATGCACTGATGGAGATAATAACATCCCTTATCAGAGCATCTCCGGAAACCTGAGGCTTTTGTGAAGAAAGGAATTGCTCAACTCTGGAAGTAAGATTTTTACCCAGGCTTCCTCCAGGATGGAATTTGGCAAAGTCATTCGCTTTGAAATCATTCAGTTCCATCAAAGAAACGGCTAACGCATCACCCAATGCCATTTGAATGGTAGTGGAACTTGTAGGAGCCAGTTTATTAGGACAGGCCTCTACATCAACATGGGTATCCAGAATAATTTGTGAAAATTCAGCCAGTTTACTGCTTTTATTTCCTGTCATTCCTATCAGAGCTGAAGAATAATCCTTTAAATAAGGAACAAGGTTGGCAATTTCAGGAGAGTTTCCGGAATTGGAGATACAAAGTACCACATCCTGCTTCTGAATCACACCCAGATCACCATGAATTGCCTCCGAAGCATGCAGAAATTGAGAGGGAGTACCTGTAGAATTCAGGGTAGCAACAATTTTATTACCTACATGAGCAGATTTTCCTATTCCTACTACAATTAATTTCCCTTTTGCAGAGTGAATAATTTCTACAGCATGGGCAAATTGGTCGTCAATTCTGTTTTTTAATTTTTCTAGTTCTGAAATTTCAATTTCTAAAGTGCTTTTGGCAATTGATATAATGTTGGTTCTATCCATTTTATGACAATAAGGTATACAAAAAAGTTTTCAAAAAACGTTATATTTTAAAAACAATATTTAATATAAATTTTATTTTTTATAAATTCGTTCGCTTTTATTTTAAGCAGAATTTTTATAACTTTGGGTTAGATGCAAATTTAGCAATAGAAAATTAGATGAGCGCAAAAAAAGCCAATTTATCAGGCGAATTGAAAAAGTATTTTGGGTTTTCTACATTTAAGGGACAACAGGAACAGATCATAGAAAACCTATTGAACGGGAAGGATATATTTGTGTTGATGCCTACAGGTGGTGGTAAATCATTATGTTATCAGCTTCCGGCACTTATTTCTGAGGGGACGGCAATAGTTGTTTCACCTTTAATAGCGTTAATGAAGAATCAGGTAGATGCCGTAAACGGGCTTTCTTCTGAGGATGGGGTAGCGCATGTATTAAATTCATCATTAAATAAGACACAGACAAAACAGGTTTTTGACGATATTAAAAGCGGAAAGACCAAACTTTTGTATGTAGCTCCGGAATCATTGATTAAAGATGACTATCTGGACTTCCTGAAAGATGTTAAGATTTCTTTCTTTGCTATTGATGAAGCTCACTGTATTTCAGAGTGGGGACATGATTTCAGACCGGAATACAGGAACTTGAAACAGATTATTGATAAGATTGCCAGTGTACCGGTGATCGCTCTTACGGCTACAGCTACGCCGAAGGTGCAGGATGATATTCAGAAAACACTGGGCATGATCAATGCTTTGGTCTTTAAAGAAAGTTTCAACCGGCCGAACCTATATTATGAGGTAACTCCTAAAATTAATATAGATAAGGAGATTGTTAGATTTATCAATCAACATAAAGGAAAATCAGGGATTGTCTATTGTCTGAGCAGAAGAAAAGTGGAAGAATTTGCCCAGCTTCTGCAGGTCAACGGTATCAACGCACTTCCTTATCATGCAGGTCTTGATCAGAAAGTGAGAGTAGCTAATCAGGACAAATTCCTGATGGAAGAAGTAGATGTGATTGTAGCTACCATTGCATTCGGAATGGGAATCGATAAGCCGGATGTACGTTTTGTTATTCACTATGATTTCCCGAAATCTCTGGAAAGTTATTATCAGGAAACCGGTAGAGCAGGAAGAGATGGCGGTGAAGGGCATTGTCTGGCTTTCTATGATCCTAAGGACATTGAAAAACTGGAAAAATTTCTTGCTCAAAAACCTGTGTCCGAAAGAGAAATCGGGTTACAGCTTTTAAATGAGGTAGTAGGGTATGCAGAAACTTCAATGAGCAGAAGACAATATATTCTTTATTATTTTGGAGAAAGCTTTGATCCGGTGAAAGGTGACGGAGCTCAAATGTGTGATAATTCATCCAATCCTCCGAAACTGAAAGATGCAACTTCTGATTTAACAAAGGCACTGGAACTGATTCATGATACAGGAGAAAAATTCAAGTCAAAAGATCTTATTTCCGTTATTGTAGGAAAAGAAACTGCTGTTTCCAAGTCTTATAAGCTGGAGCAGAACTCTTATTTCGGTTTTGGGAAAGAAGAAAAAGACAACTATTGGAAGACCATTTTAAGACAGGCAACCGTTCAGAATTTCTTACAGAAAGATATTGAAACTTACGGTGTTTTAAAGATGACTGAAAAAGGAAGAAGTGTATTGGCAGGTAAATCCAATAATATTTTCTTAATCGCTGAAGACAGGGAATTCGACCTTACACAGGCCAAGGCAGATAGTGATCAGTTGCAGCAGCAGGCAGGAGGAGGCCTGGACCAAAAGCTTTTTACCTTATTAAAAGAATTAAGAAAAAAAGTAGCCAAAAAGCATGGTATCCCGCCTTACACGGTATTTATGGATCCAAGTTTGGAGGATATGACAGTTCAATATCCTATTACATTAGATGAAATCAACAAAATTTATGGAGTAGGAGAAGGAAAGGCCAAGAAATATGGTAAAGAATTCGCTGACTATATCAAAACCTATGTTGAAGACAATAATATAGAACGTACTCAGGACATGGTACTGAAACAGGTGGCCAATAAATCCAGTCACAAAGTGTTTATCATCCAGAGTACAGATAAAAAGATTGATCTTGAAGATATTGCAAGAGCCAAGAACCTTTCTATGGATGAACTTCTGAAAGAAATGGAAAGAATTGTGTATCAGGGAACGAAGCTTAATATCGATTATTATATTGAAGACAATTTTGATGAAGATATCGTAGACGGCTTCATGGAGTTCATGAACGAGTCTGAAAGTGACAGTATGAAAGTCCTGCTGGATGAGTTTGGAGATGAACTGTCTGATGAAGAGGTAAGAATGCTGAGAATTAAGTTTATCAGCGATGTTGCAAACTAAGGAATGAAATATGAAAAAAATATTAAAAGCTCTTCTACTGAAGAGCTTTTTTATTGTAATTTATAGAAAGATAATGATTTACATTGAATGTTGTTTTAAAGAAAAACTATATTATAATTTTATTCTTTCTCATGATAATCATTGCCTATGATTATTTTGTAAGGAAGATTTACACTGATGTGCAATTTTATTGGAGATAAAATCTTTGCGCCTTACAACAGCAGATATTAAAAATCCTTGCGACTTTGCAGATTCCAACAACTACATATCTGAAAGTTACAATTACTTTGTCTTGCTCACAATGACAAAAGGAAGATTTGACTTGTAACTAAACTTTTTAGTAACTTTAACTGATGAAAAAAATATCTGTCATATTTATTCTGCCGGACCTAGAAACCGGAGGTGCAGAAAGAATAGTTACCACCATTGCAAATCATCTTTCCAGGGATCGTTTTGAGCCCAAGATTTTGCTGTTGCGTAAACAGGGCGGATACCTTGATTTTCTGAAAAAAGATGTCGAAATTATAGATATCAATACCGATAGGATCAGACATTCCTTAAAACCTATTTTAGGAGAGATCTATAGAAGAAAACCTGATATTGTATTTTCCGGATTTGGAGAAGTGAATGCCTATTTATCATTATTTATCAAGCTTTTTCCAAGAACGAAGTTTATTGCCAGGGAAACGAATGTGGTTACCCAACACGTAACGAGAAAGGAAATCAAGTTCTTTTATAATTTTTACAATAACTACCAGAGAATTATTGCACAAAGTGATGATATGATGAAAGATCTTGTGGATAATTTTAATATTAAAAAGAAAAAAATTATCAAGATCAATAATCCGGTAGACTTTGACTTTATTGATGAGAAACTAAGAACTTCCTTGAAGCCTGATGGATTTAAATACAATTACAAAAATGTAGTAGCCATTGGGAATTTATCAGCCAGAAAAGGATTTGATAACCTGTTGAAAGTATTTTCAAGGCTCAAAAGCGAAAATATAATGCTTCATATTCTGGGAGATGGAAAAGACAGGGATGTTCTGCTTCAGATGAAGGAATTTTTAGGATTAAAAAATGTAATCTTCCATGGCAGACAGGAGAATCCTTACCAGTTTTTAAAGTATGCCGATCTGTTTATTCTTTCTTCAAGATATGAAGGCTTTCCCAATGTACTTCTGGAAGCGGGAGCATGCGGAACCTATTCTTTAGCCAATAATTGTCCGGGAGGGATCAATGAGATCATTCAGCATAATGTGAATGGCGAGATTGGAAATATTGAAAACTATGAAGACTTTGCCCAGCAAATCATAAAGGTGATGCATGGAAATTATAATCGCGATGCGATAAAAAATTCCATTAAATCAAGGTTTTCAAAAAATATTATTTTAGATAAATATGAAAAGGTATTATTGGACCTAATCTATAAATAGTCAATATCATAAGGATGAAAACAATCGCATTTATTGCCTGTATGCTTTTTTCTATTACAGTAATGGCTCAGAAAAGCCAGATAGCCAGAAAAGAATTGCTGAAAGCTTCAATGAATCAAAAAGTAACTACTGCTGATGTTCAGGAAATAACAATGGCACGAGGACAGGCTGCTCCCAAACATTTGCATCCATGTCCGGTCATTGGAATTATACAATCCGGAGAAGTTATTTTTCAGATAGAAGGTGAGGAAAGTGTTATTCTTCATGCAGGAGATGCTTTCTATGAACCTAAAAATGTTAATATTCTTCATTTTGATAATGCCTCAAAAGAAAAACCGCTGGTTTTTACGGCAATTTATTTGAAAAAAGGACATGAAGAAAATATTAAGTTTTTTAAATAATCGTTGAGAAAAAACATTAGTTGATTTTAAAACTGATAAAATTTATTTTGATGGGTGATCACTTTGGCTACCCGCAATTCAAATCAATTCCTTAATATGATATTGGAAAGCATTTCTTTTTCAGGAATTATTGTTGCATTGATGTGTATGGCTTTGTTGCTTTCCAAAAAGAAAAAGGTTTCTTCAGATTATTATCTTATAGCTTGGCTCTTGGTTGCTGCTGCTAACCTGATCTATTATTTATTTCCATCCTTACTTCCTGAAATTATTCAGCCTTTTGGTTTTGCGCTTCCTGTGCTCAGTATGGGAATGCTTTACCTGTATGTTATTTCGATTACTTTTAATATAGAGTTCAATGTAAGCTTCCTAGTTAAACATTCTTTGTTTTTTATCTGTTATAGCTTATTATTTATTGGAATTTCATTGTTTTACAGTCAGATCGGATTTAACAACAGCATTCCGTTTTTTATAGAAAAACAACAGAATAAAATGCTGGATCTTCTTACGTTTCCAATGGCGATTGTTCCCGTGGTATATATCATTTTGTGTTTTCTAGCTTTAAAAAGATACCAGAAGATGCTTCCTGAATATTATTCAGCACTTGAAAAAATAAACCTGAACTGGCTGAAATATATCATTGTTTCTTTAATTATACTCTTTATCGGGGTTTTCTGTATGATTGCTTTAGGAACACGGGCGGACCTCATTCCTTTTGATAAGATTTTTCAGATTGTTGCAGTAGTGCAAAGTGGCTATTTATTGTGCATTGTATTCTTTAGTTTAAGGCAGAGTATTGTTTTTAACCAACAGGTAATTCTTGATAGGAATACTGTGGTTACCAAAGAAGAAAAAGTCGATGTTCAGGATAAAGCCTATTCCGATATCCTTTCCCAAAGGTTATTACAATTCATGGAAACAGGCAGACCTTATCTTGACGAAGAGTTGAGCCTGCAGAAATTGTCTCTATTAATGGATGTTTCCACCCATCAGCTTTCACAGACGATCAATCAGGGACTCAATACCAACTTTTACAAATTTGTGAATGCTTACAGAATAGAAGAAGTTAAGAAAAAGCTGGGAGATTCTGCGTTTGAAAAATATTCAATCTTAGGAATTGCATTTGAATCAGGGTTTAATTCAAAATCTACTTTTAATAAGATCTTTAAGGAAGAAACCGGAATGACACCATCCGAATTTAAGAAGTCCGAATCGATTAAAAAAGAGTCCTAACCGATCATTTAGGACGACCAGACTTGTGTTTTATGGGATTTTTGCCATCAAAAAACTATGGACACACCTCTTCATTTAAGTAACATTATTGTACATGTCATCAGTGGAACCATTGCACTTATCATTGGGTTTCTGATTCTGTTAAAAACAAAAGGAACCTCATTACATGTAAAGCTCGGATACTTTTTTGTGTATTGTATGATCGTTGTGGTAACTACCGGTGCTTTCGGAGTGATTGTATTTAAAAGAAACCTTTTTCTGCTGTTGATTACCATTCTGGCCGCCTATAATACTTATTCGGGATTCAGGATTTTAAAGGAAAAATCAAACCGTTTTTACCTCAAAGACCTTTTGGCGATGCTGGGTGCCTTAGCCATAGCTTTGGTGTTTGTGCATTACCTGAAATTTATTGGTTTCTATTGGAATCCAGTGGTTATTTACTCTGGTGTAGGCTATTTGCTGCTGGTGGTTTCATATGATGTATTTCGATATTGTATTCCGAGAGCCCGATATGGAAATCTTTGGCGTTATGAGCATTCCAGTAAAATGATCAGTGCGATGGGAGCGCTTTTATCTGCTTTTATCGGAACTCTTTTACCGGATTATAAACCCTATAGCCAGATTCTTCCGTCTCTGTTGATGACTTTGATAATGATATTTTTTAATATTAAAATTTATTTCCGATTGAAAAAATAAAATACTGTAGCAAAGCCATAAATCTTTGTGTTCTCAAAATATCAGACTTTGTGTATAAAAGACTTTGTGTACTTTGATCGTAACTTCATATTGAGGTGTTTTTAGTATTTTTGCGTTTCAAATAAAAATAGAATGAAAATGATTCCTAAAATAGGATGCGCTTGTGAAAAACCGGACCAAAATTATACTGAATACAGAAGTTCCGAGTTGGGGATAGATCATACCAACGGAAGGCACGGAGAAGTAAGTATTCAGCAGTGTAAGTTATGCCAGAGAATATGGATTCATTATTTTGTTGAATATGAAAATTATTCCCAATCAGGAAGATGGTACAAAGGAATTGTTTCGAAAAAAGACCGTTTACAGATAACTCCGGAAAACGCAGTAGAGTATCTTGAAAATGTTGAATGGTATGTTTATGGAGGTTCTTTTTTTGAAAGTACAGGAACGATCGGAAATGGTAGACTGCAGCTAGATTGATGACCGCGTTAAGGTATTTAAAATTTTTTGATCTCAAAATTGATAAAACTCACTTTGGTGCTTGGTAATTTATATGTAAATTTGTGAGAATTAAGATAGATAATAATAAACAAATTCATAAAATAACATGAGTCAATTCGATGTTACCGTAATAGGTTCTGGTCCTGGAGGTTATGTAGCTGCGATCCGTGCAGCACAGTTAGGTTTCAAAACAGCAATTATTGAAAAATATTCAACTTTAGGCGGAACTTGTCTTAACGTTGGATGTATTCCGTCAAAAGCGCTTCTTGACAGCTCTGAGCATTTCGAAAATGCAAAACACAATTTTGCAGGTCACGGAATCATCATCAACGAGCCTCAAGCGGATATCGCAAGAATGATCGAACGTAAAAACGAAGTGGTAGATCAAACGACTAAAGGAATCAACTTTTTGATGGACAAAAACAAGATCACTGTTTTTGAAGGATTGGGAAGCTTTGAATCTGCTACTCAGATTAAAATCACTAAGAATGACGGTTCTTCTGAAACGATTGAATCTAAATATACCATCATTGCAACAGGTTCTAAACCATCTTCTTTACCTTTTATTACTCTTGATAAAGAAAGAGTAATTACTTCTACTGAAGCTTTAAATCTTAAAGAGATCCCTAAGCATTTGGTAGTAATCGGAGGTGGAGTTATTGGTCTTGAATTAGGTTCTGTATACTTAAGACTGGGTGCTCAGGTAACTGTAGTTGAGTTTATGGATAAAATCATCCCTGGAATGGATGGAGCTTTAAGTAAGGAATTAACTAAAGTTCTTAAAAAACAAGGAATGAAGTTTATGCTTTCTACAGCAGTTTCTGCAGTAGAAAGAAACGGTGATACTGTAAAAGTTACGGCTAAAGATAAAAAAGGAGAAGAAGTAGTTGTAGAAGGAGATTACTGTTTAGTTTCTGTAGGAAGAAGACCTTATACAGACGGTCTTGGTCTTGAAAAAGCAGGAGTAGAACTTGACGAAAGAGGAAGAGTAAAAACAAACGACCACCTTCAGACTAACGTTGCTAACATCTATGCAATCGGAGATGTGATCAAAGGAGCAATGCTTGCTCACAAGGCTAGTGAAGAAGGAACTTTAGTTGCTGAAATATTAGCAGGTCAAAAACCACATATCAATTATAACCTAATCCCGGGTGTTGTTTACACTTGGCCTGAAGTTGCTGGAGTTGGTAAAACTGAAGAGCAGCTGAAAGAAGAAGGAGTAGCTTATAAAGTAGGTTCTTTCCCAATGAGAGCATTAGGAAGAAGCCGTGCAAGTGGTGATGTTGATGGTCTTGTTAAAATTATTGCAGACGAGAAAACTGATGAGATTTTAGGAATGCATATTATAGGAGCAAGAGCTGCTGACCTTATTGCTGAAGGAGTAATTGCTATGGAGTTCCGTGCAAGTGCTGAAGACATCGCAAGAAGTTCTCACGCACACCCAACATATGCAGAAGCGATTAAAGAAGCTGCATTGGATGCTACAGAAAAAAGACCTATCCACATGTAATATTTGATTAAAAATTTAATCATTTAAATAATAGAAGAGGAGCAACTGCTCCTCTTTTTTGTTTACCCATATATCTCTTTTTGTCATTGCGAGCAAAGCGAAGCTATCTCAAAGTCACAATTTTTTTGAATAGCTTCTATTGTAAATCACAAAGATTTTATCTCCAATAAAATTGTATACTGTTAAAATATACTTTTGTAATCGCCACGAATTCACGAATGATTTTTATTAATGTATAAAATATGATAATGGAAATATTTTGAAAGCTTTTCATTACTGAGAATCTTTGATTCTCTTGCGCCTTAGCGTTTTCCAATAAAATCCCTAAGCTACCAGAATTAGAAAGATTTAGGTGACAATAGCCTCCAATAAACTATCCGTTCATCTACATAATTCTCATTTTATCGTAAAATTTCGAATTTTTGGGAACAATATTAAACTGTATTCCGAAAGTAATCCCCTTAAAATATTTTTCTTTGTGTATTGGGAAAGCATATCCTGTATTGAGGAATACAGCATTAAATAAAGAGATTCCAATTCTTGGTTCCAATGCATACTGATTGATTGAAGCGCCATACAACAGTCCGTTATTAAGGAAAGAAATGTTAGCCTCAGGAATAAATTTATTGGTCTCATCAATTCGTGTATAAAGTATTGACGGTCCCAGAATCACAGATTGATAATTGGAATTTCCGAGTCTGAATTCCAATCCGGCCTGTAAAACATTCCTTCCGCTGTAACGATAGGCCAGATTAATGGCTGCTCTATCCAGGATCTGAGCATTGACAGTGATGAGGGAAAGAAGAAATACTACAGCAAAATATCTTTTCATGTTATTTTTTATTCAAATGTACAGGTTTTAAAGACCATCTGAAATATAAAACGATTCTTAAAACTATAGATTAGGTTAATCTTCAAATTTCCGTACCTTTGTAAGCTAATTTTATCATCAATGCAACTCGGAAAAACTCAGACTTTACAAATTTCAGAAAAAAATAACTCAGGATGGTTTCTTACAGATGAAGAATCCGGTGAAAAAGCTTTTCTTCCTAAAATATTCATTCGTGAAGAGAAGGAAGTAGGAGAGTATGTTGAGGTTTTTGTATATCAGGATGATGATAAATTGAAAGCGACTACTGAGATTCCTTTGGCAGAAGTAGGTGAATTTGCGGTAATGAGCTGCGTACAAAGCCTTCCAAGCGGGGCGTTTATGGATTGGGGAATCATCAAAGATTTGTTTATTCCGTATAAACAGCAAAAAGCCAAGATTATTGAGGGAAAAAGATACCTGGTTCATATTTATGTAGATGAAGCTATGGATCTGATCACCGGAACCACAAAATTCAAAAGAAATCCACAATATGACGATCTTCCGTTCAAAAAAGGGGATAAAGTAGACCTTATCATGATGAACGAAGGTGAACTGGGCTGGAATGTTGTGATCAATAAAAAATATATAGGTTTGATATATGCTTCGGATGTATTCAAGAAGTTGTATCCATTATCTGAAGAGAAAGGATATATCAAAACCATTCGGGAAGATGGAAAAATTGATATTTCCTTACAACCGGAAGGATTTGAAAATATTGACGAATTCAAACAAAAGATTCTGGACAGGCTGGAAGAAAATTACGGTCTTCTGTATGTGTCTGATAAATCTACTCCTGAAGAGATTAAAGATGAGCTTCAGATGAGTAAAAAGAACTTTAAGAAAGCGATAGGAGGCCTTTATAAGGATAACATTATCGAAATTTCAGACGACAAAATCAAATTATTATAAAAAACAAAAAGAGCAGAATTTTCTGCTCTTTTTTGTTGATACCTGCTTCTATATTCATTTAGAGAAATACTGATGTAGCATTTACCACTACAATATCCAATTTTAGCATTCAAAACTTTATTTCAAAAATATGATGTAAATCATAATAATTTCGTTTAATTTTTTTGTTTAACAATTTTGTCAAAAATAAAATTTGATATAAATTTGCACAAAATTGTTTAACAATAATGTCAAATCAAGCAAAAAAAGACCAAACACAGGAATTGATCAAGGAGACAGCGAAGAAATTATTCTTTGTGAAAGGAAAATTTGATGCTACTACGCAGGAGATTGCAGATGAAGCAGGAGTGAATAGAACCCTTATTAATTATTACTTCCGATCAAGAGACAAACTTATTCAGATCATCTTTGATGAAGCACAGAAAGTAGAGCAGGAAAAATCAAAGATTATCCAGAATTCGGAGCTTCCCTTTAAAGAGAAGATCAGTCAGTTTATAGAAAGCAGCCTTGCTACAAGCCTTCAATATCCTTATCTGGAAACATACATTGTTTCACAGATCAATAAAGGAACCTGCCATCACAGGGAAATTGAGGAAGATATCCTGGATAAAATGTACAGCGATATTGAAAAAGAAATGGAGCTAGGCAACATTGAGAAAATGGCTCCGGTTCAGTTTATTCTGAACATGGTTTCACTATTGGTTTTTCCAAGTGCCGTAAGACCTTTATTCATGGAGAATTTATTAATTAGTGACGAAGAATATGATGAGATTATTTCCGTGAGAAAAGGGATCATTCTCAATATGTTATTTAAAAATTAAAAAAATCTAAAGTATTTCTTAAAATGATTCGTCAGTTAGAAATAAAAATAGGAGAGAACTTAAAAAAATAAACGAAGTATAAAAATTATGAAAAGAAAACGTATAACTGCTCAAAAGCTAAAAATTGGGATAGCTGCAGCATTTATGATTTTCGGCTTTTCATCGGTTTCTGCCCAGCAGCAGGTTTCCTTGCAGGAGGCCATCAAGCAGGCACTCCAAAATAAAGCAGAAGCCAAAAAGGCTGCTTTACAGATCAAAAAAGCTGAATATAAAATTGATGAAGCCAGAGCCGGAGCCTTACCTCAGGTAACTGGTACGGCGGGTTTAACCTATAATCCAATTATTCAGCAATCATTGCTGGAATTTGGTGGACAAAGGATAACGGCTCAGTTGGGACAGCCTTGGAGTACCAATGCGGGAGTCAATGTTCAGCAGGCAATATTTGATCAGAGAGTTTTTACAGGCCTCAAAGCTGCGAAATCTACCAGAGAGTTTTACATTCTGAACGCTCAATTAACCAATGAACAAATTATTGAGAATGTAGCAACAGCTTACTATCAGGTTTTTGTGCAGGAAGAAAATCTCAAAACCGTACAGGTGAGCTATGCAAATACTGAAAAGGTAAGAAATGTTATAAAAAGTTTGTTAGATAATGGGTTGGCAAAATCTATCGACCTGGATCGTACGAATGTACAGTTGACTAATATCGGATCAAACAGACAGCAATTGATCAATTCAGTTGAACTTTCAAAAAACTCTCTGAAGTTTTATATGGGAGTTCCGATCGAAACTGATATCGAGCTTGAAGAGAAAACTATTGAACCGAAACCTGAGCTTATAATCAATAATGTCAATTTGGATAACCGTCTGGAATTACAGGTAAAGAACAAAAACAGAGAACTTCTGGTGTTTAATAAAAAAGCGACGGAAGCCTATCTTTATCCTACTGTAAGTTTGCAGGCAAACTATGCCTGGGCCGCAACAGGAAAGAAGTTTCCCCTTACCAATGGTTTGAGTAATGGCGTACTTTGGAGTGATTATTCAGCAATAGGACTCAATATCAACGTTCCTATCTTCACGGGTGGTGCTACAAAAGCTAAGATCCAGCAGGCGGAAATCGATATTCAGGATCTGGATATGGATATTCAAAATACTCAGTTGAATTTGAGCCTGGATTATAAAAATGCGATTTCTAATATGGAAAATTCGATTATTAATATCCAAAGCATGAAAGATAATGTAGGCCTTGCGGAAAGAGTACAGAAAAATACTCAATCTAATTACCAGAATGGTTTGGCAACACTTACAGAAGTGTTGGATTCAGAAAATGCTTTAACTTCAGCAAAACAGAATTATTCAAACTCACTATTAGACTATAAGCAAGCTGAGATCAAATTAATTAAAGCAAAAGGAGAGTTAAATACATTACAAAACCCATAATAAACAATGAAAAAAACTTTAATATATATCATCGTAGCAGCTGTACTCGTAGGGTTAGCAGCTTACAAGATTGCTGGTAACAAAGAGAAGCAGACTCAGGAAGTAAAAGAGGTTGCCAAGCAGGTAGATAAAATCAACGTTAATATAGTCACAGTTGCAAGAGAAAATATAGATACAGACTATTCTGCAAACGGAACATTCCTTCCTAAACAGGAAATGAATCAGTCTTCTGAAATTGCCGGACGTATTGTAAGTGTTTTAGTGAAAGAAGGTTCAAGAGTTGGGGCAGGTCAGGTGTTGGCAACGATTAAAAGAGATGCTATCGAAGTTGATGTTACTCAGGCTCAGAATAATTTACAGAATGCTGTTATCGACAACCAACGTTACGAAAACGCATATAAAACAGGTGGAGTTACAAAACAACAGCTGGATAACTCAAGACTGCAGTTGAAAAATATGCAGGCAGCAGTGAAAGCTCAGGGAGTAAGAGTAAATGATACAAGTATCCGTGCAGGAATCAGCGGAACGATTAATAAAAAAATGGTAGAGCCGGGAACAGTTGTTTCAGTAGGAACTTCCATGTTTGAGATCGTTAACATTAACAGCTTAAAACTTTCTGTTTTAGTAGATGAAAGCCAGGTTGGAAAAATCCAGCTAGGTCAGGAGGTTCCGATTAAAGTAAACGTTTTACCTGAAGAATCTTTTGTGGGTAGAATTACATTTATCGCTCCAAAAAGTGATGCTTCTTTGAATTTCCCTGTTGAAATTGAAGTTCAGAACAGAGGAAACTTAAAAGCGGGTATGTACGCAACAGCTACCTTTAAAACAAACCATGGAGCAGAAACTCAGAATATGCTGACTGTTCCTGCAGAAGCGTTTGTGAATGGAGTAAGTTCAGGACAGCTGTTCGTTGTTCAGAATGGTGTTGCTAAATTGATTACAGTAACCGTTGGTAAAGTTTACGGAGACAAAGTACAGGTATTAAGCGGACTGAATGGTGGTGAGCAAGTGGTAACCAGCGGACAGATCAACCTGGACAACGGATCTAAAGTAAACATTATAAAGTAGAGGATCTATGAAGTTAGCAGAAATATCGATTAAAAGACCCTCGCTGGTAATTGTATTATTTACAATTCTGACGCTGGGAGGTATCCTGAGTTATACGCTCATGGGATACGAATTGATTCCGAAGTTTGAAACCAACATGGTAACTATTTCTACGGTGTATCCGGGAGCTTCGCCTGCAGAGGTGGAGACCTCCGTCACCAGAAAGATTGAAGATGCCGTAGGTTCTTTGGAAAACGTAAAAAAAGTAGAATCTTCTTCATATGAAAGTTTATCGGTTATCATGGTTCAGCTGAACAATGGAGCAGATGTAGACTTTGCATTGAATGATGCTCAGAGAAAGGTAAATGCAATTCTGGGAGACCTTCCGGATGATGTAAAAGCACCTTCTCTGAATAAATTCTCCCTGGATGATTTACCAATTATCACGATGAGTATTTCATCTGATAAATTAAACAGTAAGGACCTTTACGACTTACTGGATAAAAAGATTGAACCTATTTTCTCCCGTGTAAACGGAGTAGCGCAAGTAGATCTTGTAGGTGGACAGGAAAGAGAGATCCAGGTGAATCTGGACGAAAAGAAATTGCAGGGATATGGACTTTCTATCGGAGATGTTCAGCAGGCAATTCTTTCTTCAAACTTAGATTTCCCTACTGGTAGTTTGAAAACGAGAACTACAAAATCTACCATCAGATTATCAGGAAAGTATAAGTCAACTGAAGAAATGAACAACCTTGTGGTTTCCAACAAAAATGGAGCTCAGGTTCGTTTATCTGATATTGCAACCGTTTTCGACTCTCAGAAAGATGTTGAAAAAGTAGCAAGATTCAATCAGTTTCCAACAATCTTAATGCAGGTAAAAAAGCAGTCTGATGCCAATGCAGTAGCAGTATCTGAAAGTGTTCAGAAAACGATTCAGACCGTAGAAGAAGCTTACAAAGTTCAGGGAGTAAAAGTAAAAATCGTAAATGATACAACAGAATTTACCCTTGAATCTGCCAACCACGTAATTTTCGACTTATTCTTAGCGATTATTCTTGTGGCAATTGTAATGCTATTATTCCTTCACAGTATCAGAAATGCATTCATTGTAATGGTTTCGATCCCAGCTTCATTGGTGGCAGCGTTCATCGGAATGAATCTGATGGGATATACTTTGAACCTAATGAGTTTACTGGGGCTTTCCCTTGTGGTAGGTATCCTTGTAGATGACGCGATTGTAGTACTGGAAAACATCTACCGTCACATGGAGATGGGGAAAAGCAAGATCAGAGCAGCCTATGACGGTGCATCAGAAATCGGATTTACCGTTGCAGCGATTACCTTGGTAATTGTGGTAGTATTCTTACCGATTGCAATGAGTTCAGGGCTTGTAGCAAACATTCTGGCACAGTTCTGCGTCACGGTGGTTATTGCAACATTATTATCGTTGCTAGCATCATTTACCATCATTCCTTGGTTATCATCAAGATTTGGTAAACTGGAGCATTTAACAGGTAAAAACTGGTTTGAGAAATTCATCCTTTGGTTCGAAGGACTAATTGACAAATTTACGCACTGGATTACTGATATCCTTGAATGGTGTCTGAAAACAACACTGAGAAGAATTTCTACAGTAGTTATTACATTCATTGTTTTAATCAGCTCATTCTCATTGGTGATTTTTGGATTCATTGGAGGAGAATTCTTCCCGCCGATTGACCGTGGTCAGTTCTTAGTACAGATGGAACTTTCTAAAGATGCAACTGTTGAAAAAACAAACCAGCTAACATTAGATGTTGAGAAGTTTTTAAGAAATGATAAAGATGTTGTAGACTTAATTACAACGGTTGGACAACAGTCAACAGGTTTTGGTGGAGCTCAGGCAACTACTTACCAGTCTGAGGTTCAGGTAAACTTAACAGATAAATCTGAACGTTCTGAAAGTACAAACATCAAAGCTGCAAAAATAAAAAGAGTACTGGAGGAGAAATTCACTGGTGTTGAGTTTAAAACAGCTCCAATCGGTATCATGGGTGCTGAAAATGCTCCGATCGAAATGGTAGTAACCGCTCCGGATAACGCAACAGCAGTAAAAGAAGCGACAAGAATCCTTGAATTACTGAAAAAAGTTCCTGGAGCAGTAGATGCAGAATTATCAACCGATTCTGGTAACCCGGAAGTACAGGTGAATATCGACAGAGATAAAATGGCTTCTCTAGGCTTAAATCTTTCAAGTGTAGGACAAACGATGCAGACTGCATTTAACGGAAATACAGATGGAAAATTCAGAGCAGGAGAGTACGAATATGACATTAACATCCGTTTTGGAGATCTGAACAGACAGTCTATTGATGATGTTAAAAACCTAATGTTTACAAACCCTCAGGGGCAGCAGATTCGTTTGAGCCAGTTTGCTGAAGTAAAAATGGGTTCTGGACCAAGTTTGCTTGAACGTAGAGATAAATCTCCTTCTGTAAAAGTAAGAGCTAAAGCAGTAGGTAGACCGGTGGGGGATGTAGCAAACGAGTGGTCTGCTAAGTTTATGAACGAGAAAAAACCTATTGGTGTAGATTACATCTGGAGTGGAGATATGGAAAACCAGCAGGAAGGTTTCGGTACTTTAGGTATTGCTTTATTAGCAGCTATCGTATTGGTATATCTTGTAATGGTATCATTGTATGACAGTTTCGTTTATCCTTTCGTGGTATTGTTCTCTATTCCGTTGGCGATGATCGGGGTAATGGTAATCCTTGCCTTAACAGCCAATTCATTGAACATCTTTACGATGCTAGGGATGATCATGTTGATTGGTCTTGTAGCGAAGAACGCGATTATGATCGTTGACTTTACGAATGCAAGAAAAGCAGCGGGAGCAAGTACTCATGATGCATTGATCCAGGCTAACCACGCCCGTCTTCGTCCGATCCTGATGACAACCATTGCGATGATCTTCGGTATGTTACCGATCGCATTGGCAACAGGAGCAGGAGCAGAGATGAACAAAGGTCTTGCATGGGTAGTAATCGGTGGTTTAACATCGTCTCTATTCCTTACCTTGATCATTGTGCCTGTAGTATACTCTCTATTTGACTCTATCTTAAGAAGAATGGGTAAAGATACCAAAGTAGACTACGAAGCTGAAATGAAGGCAGATTATGAACACAGAGAATTAAATGAAGACGGATTTACTCCTAAGCATTTAGATAACTAAAATATCATATACCTTTAATTAATCGAAAGCGCCTCAGATTTTCTGGGCGCTTTTTATTTGTAATTGAATTGATTATCATTGAATTATGATGTTCTTTTTAAAATGTATATTTACCACCCAATATTTTTATTTTGGACACATTCTTAGGCAGATTTTGAAAAAGCTATAAAAATTATAAACACAAATGAAAAAATTAATTTTGCTATCTTTATTGTATTGCACCAACATGGGTGCGCAGAACTTATATTGTACAATGTCAAGTTATTCTAATAACGTCATATACGATTATATGAATAAATTGGATAATAATAGCGGGGCACAAATGTCATCAAAATATTTGTTCAGTAATGGGAGTACAAATATTGGCAGCGCATCATTCGATCCTCTTTCTAACACGATTTTTACCCTTAATTCAGGGAGCAATGTATTGGGTAAGTATTATGTTGGGACAGATACGTTTTCTACATTACAGCTTCCTTGGCCAGCCAATAACAGTGGGATTTATGCAAATATTGCAATTGCGAATGAAAGATTGTTTACCATCAAGGAAAGTACATCCAATATTGTTTCTATATGTGAATTGGATAAAGTAACAGGAAATCTTATTTTTGAACATACTTATACTACCCCTGACCTTAGTGGTGCTTCCGATTTTGTTTTTTGCCAGGAAACTAATGACCTTGTACTTTTGGTAAATAATAAAATTGTTAAATATAATATTGTAACAGGAATAGAAACGTCATTCAGTTTACCTTCAGGAACTTATGACAGTATTGTTGTGGTGAATCATAAATTATATGTTACAAAACAGAGTGCTGTTTCAGGAAATATTGTTTTTACTATAGAATGTTATCAAGTATCTACCGGTAATCTGATAAGTTCCAATGTGCTTTCAAATACTTTTACAGAAATTGATGAAGGAATCCGTAATTTATGCTTTCTTGGGGCCACCAATGAAATTGTGGGAACCATAATTTCACAAAATGAAATCAAATTACTAAAATTCAATATCAATACGTCTGCTGAAAGTTTAACGCATCTTTTTTGGGGACCTCCGTATTTTTTAGGTGATATGGTGGCCACTACTTCGATGTCAACATTATCAACAAAGGAAAATTTGGAGAATAACAAAAACAAAAATATAAAGAATGCTTATAATATGGCTGGACAGAAAATATCTCCTGATACCAAAAATCAGGTAATTATTCTTGAATATGAAGACGGAACTCATAAAAGAGTATTTCAAAAGTGATGAAAATCCATCTGGTCTCTGCAATAAAAAAGGCTTTCGGAATAAACCGGAAGCCTTTTATATATTGTCTTTGAAAAAAATTAATCAGCCATAGCCTCTCCAGCCTTTCTGAAGACAAAGTTTCCATAGATATGTCTTCTTGCAAAACGGCTTGGTGAATCTGCATTCACCATTTTGATATAGGTATTTCTTGGAACGCCCATATATTCATAGGTTTTTCCATTCAAATGCTGAACCGTTAAAATCGATTTTTCAAGATAAAAATCCTGAATATTAGATTGGGTAACAGTTTCTGTATATTCTTCTTTATATTTTTCCTGTGTTTCAGGATTAATGCTTACCAGGAAATGATAGGCTTCAATCACAGACTTACTTTTTTCTTCTGCTTCCAGTTTTCCAGCTTCATCGTTGATAAATTTATCAGGGTGCGTATCTTTCATAGCATTCCTGTAAATTGTTTTTAACTCTTTTAAAGTTACGTTTTTATCTACACCAAGAAGCGTTCTGTGTTCACCTATTCGTTTCATAAATTGAATTCTTATTTTCGGGGTGCAAAATTAAGAAATTTAATTGAAAAAATCGTAACTTATTCATTATTAATTTGTTTTTATTATTATTAATAATGATCATCTGGTAAAATCTTAGATTTTATTTATCAAAAACATTTTCAAAGTGATGCTTAAGAGAATCTGAGCTTGGATAGTCTTGGGTTTCTGTTGGTAAACTGATCTTTGTTTGATGTAATTTAGCGTAATATTCATCATGAGAAATTTTATTACTGATGTGAATCATATAGTTTTCTGGATCTATGCTAATTAACCCAAGATCAAATAGTGTATGGATATCAGATCGTAATAGAATGCCGTTAGGAGTTTTATTAGTATCAGACCCTTTGAAAGAATAGATATGTGCTGCTTCTAGCATTTCAATAATTTCACATTGTGTGATCGCACATTTTTTATTGTAAGCCTTAATAAGTTTTTCTCTGAATTTTTTTTGCCCTCTTCTAGCATAAATTTGAATCGCAATTTTTTTTCTATCGTCTAGTATACTCTCTATATTAAAGTAGCTTATTTCAGACTCATTAATTGATGAAGTTAAGTAATCAGTTGTTTGTAAATAATTGGATTCTTTTATTAAACCGAGATTATAAAAACATAAAATTAGAGATCTTTTAATATGCTTTTCTAAATCTGAATCATTTTCTAATCTATAATAAAATTCTTTGGGATTTTCGAAAACATTATTATACTTAGTTGTATCCCCACCTCCATCAACATCAATTTTAGGATTTAGACTTTTTGATTTTCTTATTTTAATGTTTAATCCTTTAGGGTTAGTTTTAGACTCAGCACAACCCACTACAGCTCCTTTTCCTGTCTTATCAAAGCAAATTGCTACATATATTCCATTTGAAACTTTCTGATTAGGAGGTAGGATACATACATGAGTTATATGAGGAAAATTGGCTGCACCTTTAGATTCTTTTACTGTTAAATTTATATTATTAAATATACCATATTTCTTTTCTAGTTCAGATTTAAACCCGTTAAGTGCTTTTTTTACATTATTGAGGACCGGGTCATCTGTTTTGATTGTTTCTCCATGGATGATAGGATAATTTTGCCGGAATTCACAAATCTCATTAAAATAATTAATCATTAATTTTTTACTGGCAAACTAATGATTTTTACTATATTTTCAAATAAAATGTATGTTTTTAATTTTAGTAATCTAATAATGGAAGTCCATGATTAATATCTGAAATATTGCTTATATAGTGTGATTGGGCTGTTTTTGATTGATATTCAGCATGCTTGTGAACTTTTGTTAAAATTCCGAATACAAATTCTTATTCAGCTTAAAATAAATAGACTGGTTTTTAAAATCGATAATGGTATTGAATCTTTTCAAGAAGCCATTCCCAAAAAAGCCTGCCATTTTTTCTGAAGCATCAATGCCTTCTGTAGAGCTGGAAAGTGTAATCGGGACATTGTAAAGGAACTTATGGGCAAAGGTAATAGATGGGCAAAGCACTACCGGCATTTCATAAACAGAACCATCCGATCCCTGTGCAGTAGCTTTCCCTATCGTTTTCATGGTGTTGGCTAAAGAATTCTTTCTGGCATAGGGAGAAGCAATGGTAAGAGCGTCATCAGCACCGCTGTCAAGTCCAAAGTACCCTGAATATTCTTTACCATTAACTGTTATTGAGCTTTCCACAGCAGGATAATTATCTATGAGATGAAGCCTCATTTTTTCATATCCTAAAAAATCAATAGACGGGTCATTTTCCTCATAAAACCGGATCACATTTTTATGGTAATCAATTTCAATGATCTTGCCTTTCATCAAATCTGTTCCGAAAACACCATCAAAATTAACCTCTCCATAAGGAATGAGCGTAAACGAAACATCAGTTTTCTTTATATCTCCGAACTGAATGGTGTTATGACTGCTGTAATCAACCGTATTTACTCCGTTTGAGCCTTTGTTTTCAGATTTTCCGTCAATTTTCAAATCTACCTTTTTCTTTGAGTTGATATTGATAACAGATCCGTCTGCTCCTGTATCAAACAAAAATTTGACGTTATCAACTGTGTTTACCTTGTAGTGCAGATAAACAGAATTATTTTCCAGTGAGAAAGGAATAAGGGTGGGTTGCTTTTGTGCTGATACAGCTATACTGAAACATGTGGTTAAAAAAAAGTATTTGAAATTCATAAAAGAGAAGTTTTACAGGTTATTGCAGTGAAAATAAAGGTATTGATGATCTTTACAAAGAAAGGAAGCTTCATTAACCTTCTCTTAACCCTTCTTCACATTCAGGAACTTTTAAAAACCGGATGCCAACACTTTAAATAAAAAAACAGTACCAAAAAAATGAGTACTGCTATTATATTTTAAATGGGAGAACCCTATTAAGGCTCATCACAGTTTTTTTTCAGTTTTGTAAAGATCCTGTCAAAATCCTTATACACTGTTCCTTCATCATCACGTCTCTGTCTGAAGCTGCTGTTGGCACAGTTGTGAAAGCTAAGTCCGATCATATCAATCAATGCATAATCTTCTTTTTGAGGATCGTTCATTTTAAGGTCAAAACGATTCATTACTCCCTGCGGATCAGCATTGTTTTTGCTTTTAAGCTCTGTATAAGCCTTCCATGAAGCGAACATTTTTTCTCTGTCAGGAGAAGAGATCGCATCAATAGATTCTCTGCAGGTTTCGTAAAACTTACTGTTTTTGAGGGTAGATGGGTCAGAAAAGGCAATTATTTCTTCCTTGTTAAGCTCATATTCGTTTTCAAAAGTTTGTATGGCATTTTCATACAGCTTCTTCCAAACCGGCTGATTGATTACTCTAAGGCTGTAAAGCTCCTGTTTTTTCTCTAGGTATTGTTTTTCCAGATTTTCAAGATGCTGTTCTTTATTTTTACGGACTTCTTCGAGGCTGGAAAGCTTAAAAATAGGATTCGTGTCAAAATGAACCCCATTGAACTTGTATAAAAGTTTATTAACCCCGTCTATTTCCTCTTTTTCATATTTGGAAGCATCAAAATATCCCTTGTTGTCACAATTGAATGTCTGATAGCTGTACAGTGTCAGAGAGCTGGTTTTTACAGGGCCTTTTTGCCCCGAAACAATAGCAGATAAAGCCAGGGAGAGCCCGACCATCATTTTTTCCATGCGCATAGTTGTAGAAAGAATCCGAATTTTCTAAAATTTCTGTGCAAAATTAAGACTTTAAATTTGGAAAATAAAGAATTTAACCAATTTTATGTATTTATTTTTCCTATTTAATGAGAATTTTTATTTTTTGCCTTAAACAGGAGCTTCTATAAAAATTTAAGGTTCGTCACAATCTCTTTTTAGTTTTACAAAAACCTTTTCGAAAGCTTTAAAAACAGTTCCTTCCTCATCGGCTTTAGGTCTGAAACTGTGATTTGCACAATTACTGAATGCATTCATAAGATCAATCATTGCATAATCATCCTTTCTCAGATCGTTCCATTTGGCATTAAAGGCTTCTTTTGTACCGGAATAATTTTCTTCGCTATTTTTAGTTTCAAATAAACTTTTCCATACAGAATACATCCTCTGCTTATCCTTGGTGGTGATGGCATCTGCATATTCTTTGCAGGTAGTATAGAATATGCTGTTTCGAAGAGATTGAGGATCCGCATAGCCCATAAGAAGTGTTTTATTAAGCTGATATTCGTTTTCTAAAAGTTTAATAGCTTCTTCTTTCTCTTTCTTCCATATCGGAAGATCAATGAGTTGGAGCTCTTCAAGCTCTTTCTTTCGCACCAGATATTCTTTTTCAGCCTGTTGTAAAAGCTGAGTGCTATTACTTCGTACCATGTCAAATTTAGTAGGATTAAATACAATAAGAGATGAAAAGGGAGACCAGCTTAAAGGTTGTAAAAGCTTATATGTGTCATCTATTTCTTCTTTTTTATATTTCGAAGGATCAAAATATCCTTTAACATCGCATCCAAAGGTCTGATAACTGTAAAGAATCAGTGGACTTTTTTTTGCAGGAGTCTTTTGAGCAGTCAATGTGACAGCTAGAGCCAATGAAAGACCTGTCAATAATTTTTTCATATTGTTATGATTGAAGAATCCATACTTTTTATTTCGGTCTAAAATTAAAGTTTAAAATTTCAAATCCGTTCATAAAACATAATAATTTACTCCCCGGTTTCCGGTATTTATAGGGGGCGTCACTTGTTTTTCTTTTTCTTTTTTATATTTTGCACCTCCCCATATTATAAATCCTGATTCTCTTGAGGAAGAAAGGAAACGTAATGATTGAATTATAGAACAAAATATTAATAATGTACGACAATTTAGAACAGCTGTTTTACAGAGGAGATTTGGACCAGTGTATTATAGAAGGAGAACAATACTTGTTATCTCATCCCGAAGACGAAGAAGTATTATTTTTAATGGCAGTAGCTTATCACGACATTGTTTATTATGAAGGGCATGAAGCAGTTTATGATGCCATAAGAGACTATGTTATTCCTTACTTACGCAGAATCCTGCAAATTAACCCCAACAGTGAGAAAGCGCTGTACAACATCCTGAATTACCCGTTAGGAAATGAATATGCCCTGATGCAGATCGCCAGAACGAAAAAGCATATCACCCAGGAAAATAAGGCGGAGTTTATAGGATATGCGGAACGAATGCTGGAGGATCCGGACTGTGTAGGATATGGCTATGATTTCTTGGTTAAAATATATGAATCTCTGGAAGAAAATAAAGCACTTTTGAATAGTCTTGAAGCTGCAATGTATTATTCTAAAAAAGCACATGCTGATAACCGGGAGATCAGGGACAAAAACACCTCGCTGTACTGGATCAGAAAGATTTATTTACTAGACCATACAAAAATAGTTTCTGGAGAGGAACTTACAGGCCTTATTGATAAGGAGCATATTACTTTTGTAAGCAGAAACGAATATGATTTTATCAACCTTGCTGATATTGCATTTGAAAATAACGCACCGGATCTTTCATTAAAAATGATGTTGAAAGCCATCAAAGGAGAAAATTCGGCAGTTCACATTCATGAAAAACTGGTAGAATGGCATCAACGCTTTGCTGAACTGATTAGAAACGGATATAATAATAATCCTGATGTTTTCTATTATCAGTTAATTATTGAAAGAAATTATAATGATCTGTTAAACGTTTCTGCAGATTTTTATTACCATCATGCTCTTGAAGTTATCAATTCCCATCCGGCACTGTTCTCAGGATATCATTTTGCAGGGACATTCCTATATGAAAACGAACGCTATGCCGAAGCAATTCCTTTATTAGAAAAAGCAGTGCAACTATCATCCGATGCTACGGCCTGGAGGAGAAGAGCAGATTCAGAATATCTTTTGAATGGAACGGTATTATCCAATATCCCAGTATTTTCTGATTATCCCGCAGACATTTACAATGAAGGGGTTTATCTGAACGAATGTATAGATGCATTAGAAGATGAAAATGATAAACTGAAATGGCATGAAGTGGGTCGTATTGTATATGAGCAGGCCTATGAAGCATTCAGAAAATATTTTGAAGAAGATCGGTTTGAAAGTGACTATCACAACGATCTGCATACCAGAGCAATGTGTTGTAATAATTTAGCCATTAAATATTGGGTATTGGGAGATTATAAGGCTGCTGCTGCAACAGCATCTGAAGGGCTTACCTATTCAGAATTTATGGAACTTCACCTGACCTTGATTGATGCTTTGATGGATGGAGGGGATCATAAACGGGCTGAAGAAGCATTGAATAACTATTTCAGTCTTTATGGCGGATCCGACGATTATTGTTCTAAAACTCTGTACTATAGAGCACGGCAGATTCAGCTTCATGAAGTTATGGGTTCAAGTGATGTTCAAAGAGAAGCACAAGAAGTCCTTACCTCTATTTATCAGTACACCATAGAGAATCCGGAACTTGAAGATGACAACTACAGAGACCTGGAAGCTGGTAAAAATATATTGGAAGGAATTTTATTTCAACATCTGGATAATCAGGATTTAAATACTCGAAAATCATATTATGAACAAGTAGCAATGCGCTTTCCAGGGGAAGCTAATCCTCAGTTTGCCCTGATGCAGATTTATAACGAGGAAGAAAGCTATGGAAGAGTAGCGTTGGCAGCGAAAAGATATCTTGAGAATAAAAAAGAATTCCTTTTAGATGCTTTTGATAGAGCCAAGACCATTTATATGATGGTAAAAAGTGATTTTCTCCAGGGAAATTACCAGGAAGCTGCCTCTGTATTCAGTCAGTATGATGCAGATTGTGAATCGGCAATGGATCCTGAAGAATATGTACTTTGGCTAAGCTATGGAGTGAGGGTTTATGAAAAGTTGAATAATAAAGATCAAACCCTAGCTCTTGCTGAAAGATTCACTGTCATCTACAATGCTGAAGAATGGGGCTATGACGATCTTGTGGAAAGTGTTGAGCTGTCAAAAGCAGTTGTCCTGTATCACGCTGGAAATGTAAAAGAAGCTCATGCGATATTGGATCAGGTACGTTCAGTGGCAGATTATGACCCTATTGCAGATGAATATAAAGCTTCATGGAAAAAACCGGGACTGTTTTCTAAATTCGGATTTTAATCATTAAAGGGTAAAAAATGGCGCATCGTCTTTACGTATATAATGTAGACTCCAAAACAGGAGACCAGTATTCACACTATTTGGGAGAATGGAATTATGAAATCCCGGAATTACTTCTTCCTTTATTCTCCTGCGAACCAAGATCAAAAGGAAAACTCCTGTACTTTGATAAAATAGATGGAGTAGCAAGGCTGAAATCATTCTATCAATTGTTGGGGGAGCACTTTCAGTTGCTTTACAAAAAAGCCTATTATGAACCGGTCAACAAAATGTTTGGGATGTTGGATGATCTTCCTTATGATTCCTTTATGATCAACGGATGGGATGTTTTCAATATGAGTGAAGAAAAACACTCTGATCAGGCCAAAAACTGGGTGCTGGAAATTAAGGAAAAAAGTAGGCTATATGATAAAGCAATGTCTAAGCAGAATCTGGGCTGGCTGGAAAAAGAGATTGTAGCCAGAAGGGGATATGGTTCCTTTTTAGAGATGCTGGAAACAGACTGGATTGATTATGGGCTTGGCTACTGGAATGAAGATTTGTATAAAGACATTTCGGAGCCATTTGAAGATAATGGTCTTTGGGGATTGAAAGACAAAAAGGGAAATATCATAGCGCTGCCTGTTTACGAAGAAATATTTGCCTTTAGTGAAGAGGGGATTGCAGTAGCACAAAAAAACGGCAAGTACGGATACCTGAGAAACGATGGTAAAGTACTTGTTGAATGCATCTACGATGATGCTTTTGATTCTTTTTTTATAGACAATAAGCATTATGGGATTATAGAAATTGATCATCTATGCGGACTTGTCAATATTGATACCGGAGAAATCGTGATCCCCTGTGAATATGAAGAGCTTGAAATGTTAAGACATGCCTATCTTTTTAATGCTAAAAAAGAAGGGAAGTATCATCTCATTGACGCATCCAATAAACTCATCATTGAAGAAGGTTTTGATGAACCTTTTGAGTTTGATTATTCAGAATTGATTTATCGTTCACTGAAAGGAACTTCCAAAAGAGCCTTTTATACATTTGAAGGCATTTTTCTTGGTGAATATCCTGAGGATGTTCTGGGAGAAATTGGAGAAGGATATTATTGGGCTAAACCAAATAAATTTCAGAAAAAAATCAGCATTATAAAAGCTGATGGAACTCTTCTGGATACCGAAGCAGATACCATGATGATTCTGAATGGCGACTATACTTCTTTTGCTTATAAGAAAGCTAGGCAATGGTATATTTATGATATAAAATCCGGTGAATACAGGTTAAAAGAACATACCATTGAAAATATTCACAGAGATTGGTATACCCAGTTTATGAAAGATGTATTTGTGTTATCTGATGAAAGTGGCTGGGGCTTGTATAATGCTGCGGAAGACCGTTGGCTGCTCCCTTCATCCAAAGAATATAAAAAAATAGAATCTTGCAGGGAAGAGATTTTCCGGGTAACCACTTTAAACGGGATGTTCTATTTTGACCAGGAAACGGAAACCCGAAGCTATTTTTATGACTATATCGGTGAAGGAATAGATTATAATGAACAGATGCTGTGCCTTTATAAAGGCTCTGAAATGTTTATTCTTGATACTGAAAGAAAGCTGCATAAAGTTTCTGATCATCAGCTGGGAACTTTGTATGAAAGAAGATATAACCTTCGTGGAAAAGATCAAAAATATTTTCTGGATTTTTATAAGGCTTGGACTGAACAGAAGGGATCTGGTTATGAGGAACATTTTGATGATGCAACCCTGCTGTCGAGGGCTGAAGAATATATTGAAGAAGGTAAAATTGAAGAAGCTGTGAGGTTGTATGAAATAGGAGTGAGTCGCAGAAACACAGATATGATGGTGGAACTTGGATATATTTATGTTCACAATGAGTATCCTGAGTATTATGATCTGGAGAAGGGGCTTGCCTTGTATGAAAAAGCAGCTTCTAAGAATCATGCCATTGCATGGAATAATCTGGGTTATCATCATCAGAGTGGAGTAGGATATCCTCAGGATATTAAAAAGGCTTTAAAATGTTTCAGAAAATCTGCAGAATTAGGAGACGGTTTGGCATTGCAGAACCTTGGGCTTCTGTATTTTTATGGTGAATATGTATTACAGGATTATGATTTGGCACTGGATTATTATAAACAGGCAGAAAAAAAGTTCTATTATAACGATGAAAACTTCGCCGAAATCTATTACCAGAAAGGTGATTATGCCAACCTTCATCGCTATTTGAAAAAAGATACTCAAAGTACATATTCCGATATTTATTACGGTATTATGTATGACGAAGGATTAGGGGTGAAAATAAGCCCTAAAAAAGCAATCAGACACTATGAAAAATCTTTGGAGCATGCCCATTATAATACAGCTTTGAGAAGACTTTTATATTTCTATAAAGAAGATCCGGACTTTGCTGACCCAGAAAAGTACCAGTATTGGAAAAAGTTTGGAGAGGATAACGAAATGGAAATATGATCGTAAGTTTTAACAAACATAGGTTTATAGCCTAACGTAGAATCATTTTATTGGTGTATTTGCGGTTATTAACCTAAGAATAGTTGCTCACTTCAATGAGGTTTTGGTCCGGATCACGGAAATAAACAGATTTTATCTTCCCTATAGCTCCTGTACGGTCTACAATACCCTCAATGATGTCTATGTTTTTCTGTTTCAATTCTTCCATTACCTCATGAATATCCGTTTGGGCAATAAAGCAAAGATCAGCAGAACCCGGGGTCGGCATTTCTGCTTTAGGCTCAAATTCATGGTCTTTTTGATGCAGGTTAATCTTTTGATTTCCAAAAGTAAGAGCCTTTCGGTTATCTCCAAAGGTTACCACTTCAAATCCCATGATTTCGGTATAGAATTCTATTGTTGTATCGATATCTGCTACGGTTAATACAATGTGGTCTATGTTATTGATCTTCATGGTTTTTTGTTTTTAATACTAATTCTTTCACAATTCTTAGATGTCAGATTAGTGTTATTTATAGCTGAAATTGGGGATATTTGTGTTTTGTATGTCTTTTTAATTTTAAAAATAATAGCTTTACAATATTAATAGTATAACCATGATCTATTTTTTCTTTCTTTTTGTTGTTGCTGTTTTTGGAGTAATTTCCTTTCTTATCATGAACTTTTGTAACCGCTGGACTAAAGATCACAAGTATAAAGTGATTTTTAATACAATCATATTCATCATATCATTTCTCCTATTGTCATACATCAGCGTTTTTATTTTCCTGGGCACTCTTGATTTTTCCAGATAATTAATTAAAAAAATATACATGCATTTTGATTGGATTTACCTTATCGTCTTTTTATTTTTCCTTTTTGTAATTGGCATTTTTGGAGGGATTTCTTATGTAGTGATGCGCTTTTGTAACCGATGGACTCAAAACCACAGGTATAGAAAATTGCTTAATATTTTAATCTTTACAGGAGCTTTTTTTCTGATCTCCTTTCTGAGTTTTTATATTTTCTTTACGAATGTCAGTTTTCAGCGATAGTGAAGAGGTCTTCTTTTAAGAAAGTAATAGGCAATCAATAGGTTAATAACAAGAGCGAGCCATACATTGATACCATAGAACAGCTCATAATCATGAAGCTTTTCATTATAAAACAGATTCTTAATGATTCTGAAAGTAATAGCAGTTGTTGTCACGGCATAACTTAAAATCATAAAGTTTTTATGCCTGATAATATTTCTTTTTTTAATAGAAAGTACAGCAGCTATCGTAAAATAAGCCCAAAGAATATCCTGAGTCAGGAATCCTGTAATTCCTATTAATCCGCCGTTTGAAAATAATCCCAATACAAAGCATGCGGGAACATTAATGATAAGGATATTGTAAACATAAACCTTTCCGATCGTTTTATGTAAACTCCTGTTTTCTCTAAGGAATTGAGGTGAAAATTGAGTTAAACCAGCCAAAAGACAAAGTGTTATCGAAAAAATATGGATGTAGAAAAAGGTTATCCAATAAGGATTATTAACTACTTGCTGTTTAAATGCAAGAAATCCCACGGTTTTATCAAAAGATGTATATTGGGAGATCACTTTCAGCATCAGAATACTGAAAATAAAAACCGAAAACACTGCGATCACTTTAGCAGTCTTTATTCCCAACGATTTTGTCATGAATCTGTTTCTTAGTCCTTTAATACCTCTTTGATCTGATTTTCCATATCTTCAAGGTCTTCGAATTTTCTTAGCATCAAAGACTTTCCGTTTTTCTTAAGTTCCTCAATGATTTCGAGAGCAAGCTCTAAAGGTTCAGCTTCATAGCCAAAAAGATTGCTGTCAAAATTAGCACCCACAAGTAAACCATCACTGTTCATTCCCAGGCACCAGTTTTCTAGAAATTCATTGAGTGGAATAGGAGTGGCTTCATAGCGGTTCCATTCCTTGCCCAGACACGATTTCGCCCTTGCGGCATCAGACCAGAAACAAATGATTTTCACAGGCTCACCGTCTTCATATTCCTGATCATTCGAATAGGAGGTAGCATATCCTCTGTCATCTTTTAAGCCATAAACGGTCTCTGTTTCACTTACTTTTTTAATGAAATCTTTATAACGGTTCTGTAGGGTAATTTGGTCCTGGAGCATTGGTGTTTAATTTAAATTAATATTATTAAAGATATAATGATTTCCTGGAATATAGAGATCAGAATTAATGGATAGATTAAGAGTGGCTAATTGCAAATATAGCGTTATAAAATTCCCTTTATCCTCAAATGCTGTAACAGCATAATCGTTTTTGCATCTTTGATTTCTCCGGAATCCATCATGGTCAACGCTTCATCAAAAGTTAATTCCAACACTTCAATCTGCTCTCCTTCCTCTTCAAGACCGCCACCATCGGTAATCTTCATATCATTGGAATATTCAGCGATGAAAAAATGAAGAATTTCCGTTACAGAACCGGGTGACATATAGGCTTCAAATACCTTTTCAACCTTAGAAATTTTATAGCCTGTTTCCTCTTCTGTTTCTCTTTTGATGCAGTCTTCAGGATTATCATTATCCAAAAGACCAGCACAGGCTTCAATAAGCATTCCGGAAGAATTTCCGTTAATATAGGTAGGTAATCTGAATTGTCTGGTCAGAATAACAGAATTTGAAATTTTGTTGTAAAGCAAAATAACAGCTCCGTTTCCACGGTCATAGGCTTCTCTGCTTTGGGTTTCATTAGTTCCGTCTTTTTTGCGAACGGTGAAAGTGACCTTGTTTAAAGTATACCAGTTATCTGATAAAATATCTGTTTTTAAAATAGTAATATTAGGATTTTGCATATTGTTGTTTGAATTCTTTTTATGAATTATGGAGTCTTTAATAGATCTTTTAAGGCATCTTTCAGATCCGGAAATTTAAATTGAAAACCTGTATTCTGAATTTTGTATGAAGAAGCTCTGGAACCTTCCAATATAGCACTTGACAGTTCACCAAATAGCATCTTTAAAACAAAAGCAGGAACATTCGGCATGAATAAAGGTTTCTTTAAAACCTCAGCAATCTTCTTTGTCAGCTCTGCATTGGTAGTGTGCTGGGGGGATACTGCATTATAAGCGCCGTGAAGGGTATTGTTTTTTAAGGCCAGCTCATAAATGGAGCAAATATCTTCAATATGAATCCATGGCATATACTGGTTTCCCGTTCCCAAAGCAGAACCAATACCATATTGTATTGGAGGAAGCATTTTCTTTAGAGCCCCTTCCTTTTCAGAAAGAACAACCGCTGTACGGATTTTGACCACTCTTTCCGCAAGGTTTTGTTCCTTAAAATGATCGGCAGCACGTTCCCACAGAACCACAACCTCACTAAGGAAATCATGTCCGGGAGGGTCATTTTCAGAATATATTTTTTCTGTAGTATTGGTTCCGTAAAAATTGATTCCTGAGGCAGAAATAAAAGATTTTAGTTTAATCTCCCTTTTTCTTAAAGTATTTCGTAATAACGTGGCAGAATCCACTCTGCTGGAAATCAGTTCTTTTTTTCTTTCCGCTGTCCATCGCTTTTCTGAAATATTAGCGCCAGCCAGGTGAATGATATGTGAGACATTTTCGAAGGCTGCTTCATCAATGGTTCCTTTTCTCAGATCCCATTCATATTCGTTTGCCTGCCTTTTTTTCCGGGTAAGAAATCTTACATCGTATTCATTGCTTATTTTTTTTGCCAGTTCTTTTGCAATCAGACCGTTTGCTCCGGTAATCAAAACAACTTCTTTCATAGGGATATATTTTGTGGTGTTGAGGTATATTTATGCTTGATTTTTAACAATCAAAACAAAGTCTTCTTCTAAAATTTTGTAACCGTAATCATAAATAAACTTATATTCAGAGCCGTTTTTATAAATTTTCAGATTGGTGAAATAATCGAAATCAAATCCCAGACTTTCCAATTTGGATCTGGCAACTTTTGTTTTGCCATCAATATTTACTTCCGTAAGAATCCTGTAATTCTTGCGGAGCTTATTATTGATATTTCGCATCAGGTTCGTAGAATCCTTGTTCTGCTTATTGTTATAGGCGTTTCGGCAGGCATCATTGCAGAATTTTTTATCAGACCTTCCGATAATTTTTTCACCACATTCCAGGCAATTCATAACTTTTAATTTTTCACTTTGTGTCCATGAGCATGTTTTTTCCTTAGCAATCTCATAAAACTGCTGTGTGAAGGATAACTTCTGTTTGGCGTTATATTGTTAAAGAATAAAGCCACAAGCAGCAGGATAATACACCCCGAAAGAACCGGGGAGATAACATACCAATATCCTAATTCCGGAATTTTTCCGGTAGAACTTACCGCAATAAGAGCTGTTGCCCCACCTGGTGGGTGCAGGGTTTTTGTGTACTGCATCAGTACAATTGAAAAAGCTACAGCCAATGGAGCCGAAAGCCATATGATATCCGGAACAAATTGATAAACTGTAACTCCAACTAATGCAGAAAGCACATGTCCACCCACCAAGTTTCTTGGCTGGGCCAGCGGACTTTGAATAGCTCCGTAAATAAGAACACTGGATGCCCCAAACGAACCAATCAGAAATATATTTTCTGTTTGTGCTAAAGAATGGGACTGCATAAAAGCAATCAGTCCAATTCCGAAAAAAGCACCCAAGAATGACCAGAAATGCTCCTTGTAATCAACCAAGGTTTCTTTATAGATTACATACTTTGAGACTCTGAACGTTCTTTTTATTGTCTTCTTCATTGAGATTGGCCTGCTTTATTTGATAGTTAATTATTACAAAAAACCGGTTGGATATTTTTAATAAAGCAAAGATACAGAATTATCCGTTTGTAAATGGATCGTATTAAGATACGGGCAGTTTTTAAAATCTGCAAAATCTGAATTTATGTTTTCTTTTCAAAATCTAAGTCATACGAAAGATCTTTTGTTTCTTTTGTGGTAAAAGAATAGCTGAATTATTTTTTATTGTCGCTAAAAAACATCAAATTTGTGTCCTCAATGGGGTGCTGCAATAGCGGCTGAGATGATACCCGGGAAATTTTTCCACACCTGATTCGGATAATGCCGACGTAGGGATTTTTTTGATTGATCATCTCATCATTTAATTTATGTAAGTTAATTTGATGCAGGAAATTTTACAACAGACAACATGGCAGGAGTGGCTTGGAGTCTTCTTTTCAGTAGTTCAGGTCTTATTGGCACGGAAAAACAATTCCAATACCTATCTTTTCGGGATTGCCGGGATTTTACTTTCACTATATGTAATGTTTTTCGCTAAACTTTATGCGGAATTTACCTTAAATCTCTACTATTTAGTGATGAGCATTTATGGATGGTTGTATTGGAAATTCGGGAAACGAAAAACCGAAACGGCTATTTCTGAAACTACCCATCAGGAAAAACTGATTACCTCAGGAATTGTAATTGGAACATTCTGTCTTTTCTGGGTTTTTCTGACAAACTTTACCGATTCTGACGTTCCGGTTTTGGATTCTTTGGTAAGTGCTTTTGCCTGGGCAGGAATGTGGTTGATGGCACGCAGAAAAATTGAAAACTGGATTTTACTGAATATAAGCAATATTATTGCGATTCCGCTGCTAATCCATAAAGGTCTTTATTTATATTCAATTCTGACCGCTTTCTTATTCATTGTTGCTATTTCAGGTTATCTGGAGTGGCGAAAAATCATTAAAAACAAGAAAAATGCTTTTGCATAAGGAAATAAGAGAAAAAATGCACGGAGCCTCTGAAGTTCCGCAATCGGTAATCAATCAGATTCATAAGGAAAGACTGCTCCAGATCTGGGTTCCTGAAATGTATGGCGGATTGGGATTTCGTTTAAGAGAAGGGCTATCTGTTTTGTTTGACTGGTCAAAAATCGATGGAAGTTTGGGTTGGATGCTGACTTTATGTTCAGGAGCCAATTTTTTCTCAAGAAATTTAAAATCAGAAATTGCTAAAGAGCTTTTTTTCGATTCTAAAACCTGCTTCGGCGGAAGCGGAATGATTGGCGGAACGGCAGAAAAGCAAGCCGATGGAACTTTTTTAATGAACGGACTTTGGCATTTTGCAACAGGAGCACCGCATCTAAGTCATTTTACTTTAAATGCTAAACTGACAGAAAAAGGAGAACCTTTGCTTGATGAATCGGGTTTCGAAATGATAAGATCATTTGTTATTTCAAAAAATAAAGCTGAAATCATTCCGAATTGGAAATCAATGGGTATGAAAGCAACCGGAACATACTCTTTTAAAGTTGAGAATGTGAAAATTTCGGAAGATTACAGTTTTATTTATGATGAATTTTTTACGGATGATGTCTTAGATAAAATTCCATTTAGGATTTTTGCTGATTTAACTTTACTGGTTAATTATTTGGGAATGGCCTCTCATTTTTCAGAAGAAGCGATTAAAATCCGACCTCATCTTGACTTACATTCTTTCCATGAAAAAATAGAGAAAGAGATGGAAATAATAATTGAATTTGCCAATGAAATTGAATCTTTGCTCAATGATTTTGCAACCATTTCTTTTGAAAAACAAGAGGAAATTCACAATTATTCGTCAGATGTAGTGGAAAGTTTATCACATCAGATTCTGGATATTTATTTTCAGTTAGGAATAAAGGCAAGTCATACAGATTCTACAGTGTATCAGGTTTTTTGTGATTATTTTACAGCAACACAGCATTCTAATTTTAGGAGGGAAAACAAATTTGACCTTACTGCTCAGTAAAACGGTTTTTTTAAGTTTAGTTTCTTTTTTCTTTGCTGTAATTTGACTGAAGCAATGAACATTAAAGGAGCTTACAATTCTAGTCTTGCATCTAACCTCATTATTTAAATAGAAATAAATCTAGAGGTGTTTAAGGTGTATCTAAATAAATTTTATTAAAATCATTTTAATGTCTTATTTTTTTTATTTAAATATCTATTTTTTGAGAATAAAATTTATAATTTCACATGGTATTGAATTATAATATTTTAACTTAAATTCAAATCAAAAAACGATGACTATGAAAAAACAACCCGTAAAACCGGAATTTACTTTAAAAATGTTTGAAGTATTAGGAGGTGTATGGCTGGCCGGCTGTGTAAAGACTGCTGCAGAATTAAACATTGCAGACCATTTAGCAGATGGTTCCAAAACAATTTCTTCACTGGCAAAAGAAACTCAATCCAATGAAAAAGCACTGTATCGGATTATGAGAGCATTAAGCAGCGTTGGTATTTTTGAGGAATCAGAAAACCAAACCTTTGCATTAAATGACTTTGGAGCAGCTTTACAGACTGATGTTCCCGGAACAGCCAAGAATTTTGTACTCACTATTATGAACGAACATTTTCCCGCTTATGGTGAACTTACCTACGGTGTTCAGACAGGCAAAATTCCTTTTGATCATATCCATGGACTACCTCTTTGGGATTACTATAAACAATATCCGGAAATAGGTGAGAATTTTGGAAAAGGGATGACCGGAATGTCTGGAACAGAGTTAAAGGGAATTATGGAAAATTATGATTTCAACCCTTATAAAAAAATAGTGGATATAGGTGGGGGAAATGGAGTAATGATGTATACAATCCTGAATGCGGCACCCGGTAGTTCCGGAATTATCTTTGATGAAGAGAATGTAATTCAAAAAACTACAGAACTTATCCCCCAAGATTTAAAAGAAAGATGTTCTGTTGCCATCGGTAGTTTTTTTGAAAAAGTTCCGGAAGGAGCAGATTTATACACAATGAAATGGATTATCCATGATTGGAGTGATGATGAATGTGTTCAGATTTTAAAAGTTTGCTATGAAGCAATGCCAAAAGGAGCAAAACTATTGATTATAGATGCTGTTATTCCTGATGACTCTTTGAATCAGCCTCATATTGCCAAACTTTTGGATATTGTGATGCTGGCTTGCCTTACCGGCAGAGAAAGGACATTGAGTGAATTTAAAGTGCTATTGGAAAAATCTGGATTACAATTCAACAGGCTTGTTCAGATTGGTACAGAAGCGAAAAGCATCATTGAATGTGAGAAAATTTAAAAAGGACTTAGGTAAAGAACCTAATGCATAAAAAAACAGGAAGTTTATTGGACTTCCTGTTTTTATGCTAAAATTTAAATATAAAATTAACTATCCTGCAACCAATTCTTCAGTATATACAAGACCTTCATAACAAGCATTATAAATAGCCTTTAATTCATCTAATGAAGGAACTCTTGGATTGAATCCTGTACATGGATCTGCAAGCGCATTAGCGGTGATATAATCAATGTTTTTATCCCAGTCTTCTCTTGAAATCCCGAATTCTTTAATTGCTGATTGATTATTAACTTCTAAACGCAGCGTCTCAATAGCCTGTGCAAGATCTTCAGCGGTTTCTTTACCGATTACTCTTGCTAAATCAGGATAGCGTTCTGTTGCCTGCGCATTATAACGGATAACATTCGGAAGGAAAATGGCATTGGAAGCACCATGAGGAATTCCATACAGTGCTCCAACCTGGTGAGATAAAGAGTGAACAATTCCCAACCAAGCGTTGTTGAATGCTAAACCTGCCATAAAGGAAGCGTCATGCATATTCTGACGGGCTGTAATATTGTTTGGATTTTCTACGGCCTCTTTTAAATTATTGAAAACAATCTCAAGACCTCCTTTTGAAAGCGCATCTGCAATATTATTATCAATGTTGGATACAAAAGCTTCCACACAGTGTGTCAATGCATCAAGACCAGTGTTAGAAGTTACATGGGCAGGCATTGAAGCACAGATTTCTCCGTCTACAATAGCAATATCCGGAGTTAATTCATAAGAAACGATTGGATATTTTACGCCTTTTTCCCTGTCTGTAATTACGGCAAGACCTGTTGTTTCAGTTCCTGTACCGCTTGTAGAAGGGATGGCAATAAATTTTGCCTTATTTCTTAAAACAGGAACGGTGAACGGCTTAATCATGGCATCAAAATCAGCATCAGGATATTCATAAAATACCCACATGATTTTTGCGGCATCAATGGCAGAACAGCCTCCTAAACCGATTACCCAATCCGGCTCAAATGTTTTCATGATTTCAGCACCTTTCATGCAAGTTGCTGATGATGGATCTTCCTCTACACCTTCGAAAATTTGAGTTTCGATTCCTACTTCTGTAAGGTAAGCAATCGCTTTATCAAGAGTCCCGCTTTTTCTCATAGAGCTTCCTCCCGTTACGATTACTGCTTTTTTACCCTTAATATTTGTTAATTCTGAAAGGCTTCCGGCACCATGGAAAACCTCTCCTGCAATGAATAATTTGCTCATTTTTTTTGTTTGATTTTAATGAGACAAAATTAGAAAAGCCCAAAAGGACCATGTTATACAAACAAGATTATGTGTTATACATTTGCGCCAATTCCTGTTGAAGAGCAGTAGGAGTTTCCTTCAGTTTTGCTTTTACAAATTTGTTGAGAGCAGAAGGAGAATTGAAGCCAAGGTCAAATGCAATTTCTTTATGAGAAAGATCTGAAAACATCAATTGTCGTTTAATCTCTATTAAAATCCGGTTATGAATGGTCTGAATAGCTGTTTCCCCACAATGTTTTTTTGTAACTGAATTTAACTTTTTTGTCGTAATATTCAGTTCATCAGCATAATACTGAACCGTTCTGTATTGTTTGTAATGTTCGTTCAATAATTTTTTAAAACGAACATAAATAGGCTTGTCAGCTGTTTCTTTATGAAGAATAGGATGCAATCCGTGAACAGATTCAATTAAGCCTAACAGAAAAATTTTGATATGAAATCTCGCCTGCTCCTTTTTGATAAGGCTTGGATATTGATAAATTCCCTTGATGATAGAGATTGTATATAAACTTTGCTGAAAGTCTTCTGAAGATAAAATGGTACAATGAAGTTGTGTGGAAAGGTTTACATTATAAGTACTCAGTTCGTTTTTCAAAATATCTGAACAGAATAATACTTCTTCAAACAGAATTATTTTCCCTTTCAGGTCATTGCTTATATCAGAAATAAAATGTACCTGCTCCGGAAAAACTACAGAAATTTTCCCTGGTTTCAAAAAATGAACCTTATCCTCAATATGTAACTGTAAAGTCCCGCTTTCAATAACAATTATAAAAAAATGATCTTTCTTGTGTGGCTTATCATAATCTTGCAAATAGTCATTTGTTAAATCAAAAACCCGGAAAGAAAGATTTTTATCCTCTTCCTTTTGAATATTCTTTTTAATTTCTAACGTCCTCATATATTCATTTCTTTTATTATCAAAAAACTTTTGCTGTATAAAACAGATTGCAAAAATAATTTAAATCAGAATAAAATAACCCCTTATAACAATCATCTGTATTCAAAGATTGATTTTGATGCTGAGTTTCAACCTTGACAAGGATAATCAACCAAATCCTTTTCCAAATCTAAAGGCACTATTGTTTAAAAAAGAAAAGCCAAAATAGAAAAATTCCATTCTGACTTTTATATCTTTTAATGATAATTATAGTTGTATTACACAGTTTTTATTTTTTTAGTCTTGCAACCTCTTCTTTTAACAGACTGATATACTCCTGTAAGCTTTTAATGATTTCGATGCTTAATTCATTATTAATAGTAGCATTAATGTTGTTCCCCATATTACCTTGTGCCTGATCATTAAACACAGGATGGTCAATGTTAATATTAACTTCATCCTCTTCATAAATTTCCTCAACCGGCACTTCAAGAAATTTCGCCAGCTTATCCCATTCAGCTTGTATAATTTTTACAGCTCCGCTTTCTTTTCTGCTATAATTTGAAACATCTGTAGCAATAGCATCAGCAACTTGCTGTTGGGTATAACCTTTCCTTTTTCTTACTGTACGTAGTTTTTCTTTTTGCATATTAGACGTTTTTACAAATTTGCAAAAAAATAACGTATAAAATAGAGAGGTTTTTAAAATTTTTATTAACAAAAATAAAATCTATAATTCCTGAGTAAGTTCATATCATTCCTTTTTATTTTAAAACTATATTAATATTTTTTACCATGAGAAGTGAATATTACTAAACATTTTTAATCTTTATTATCCGATTACAAACGATTACAAACGAATTTAAATAGTTTATAACCGACTGAGTCTTGGTGAGATCGCAACCTTTGCAACAGAGATTTGAGAAAACAGTGAACGTCTCTTATCTAAAATACTAATCATTAAATCTAAAAGTTATGTCACTAAGAAACAAAGTAACATTAATTGGTTACACAGGTAAAGAAGTTGAAATGGTAAACTTCGAAAACGGAAGCGTAAAAGCAAATGTATCTTTAGCTACCAGCGATCATTACACTAATGCTAAAGGTGAAAAAGTGGAAGAAACACAATGGCACAATCTGATTGCTTTCGGGAAAGTTGCAGAAATTATGGAAAAGTATGTTCCCAAAGGAAAAGAGATTGCGATTGAAGGTAAGCTTACCTACAGATCTTACGATGATAAGGATGGTGTAAAGCGTTACATTACGGAAATTCGAGTAGATGAGATCCTGTTGCTGGGAGGTAAATAATTCTAAAAACTCAAATGATGAAAGTAAAAGTTTTTAAGATCAGGCTTCCTGAAGAATTTCTCTACAAAGATCAGAAAATGCTTGATGATTTTCTGGAAGGCAATGAGATTATAAAAGTGGAAACCGCTTTTGTAAACGATGAATGTTATTGGTCTGTGATTCTGTATTTTGAAGAACTTAAAGTAGTGAAAAATACAGTGAAAGAACCAAAGGTTATTAAATACTCTGCGGATAATGATTTCCTGAATCCCGATGAAGAACAAATTCTCAATGCCCTGAAACTTTGGAGGTCGGAGAAAGCCAGGGAACAAAATCTGCCAAGCTACTTCATTGCAAGTAATAAAGAACTGATGTCTGTAGCCAAGTATAAACCTGCCAAAAAAGAAGAACTATTGGAGATCAAAGGATTCGGAAAGCATAAGATTGAAAATTATGGCGAAGAAATACTGGAAATCCTTGAAAGTGTCTGATTTTTAGGAACAATTAATACTAAAGAACAAAAGCTGTAGAAGTAATCTTCAACAGCTTTTGCTATTCAAAATCAAAAGTTTATTCTTAGTTTTTATTTGCTTGAGAGTTTTTTTGATCAAGTGAAGTTGGTTCAATCCTTAATTCTAAATTGTCTCTTTTCGTAGATAAGTTAAATAGCTCTTTGGCTATATGTGTTGCTTCTGTTCGGTTTTCCAATTCAAAGCCTAAAGGAAGATCTGATCTGCTGCTTTCTTTTTCAGAATCAGAATATAGAGGAGGGTTGTCAATGGGGATATAACCCACAAAAATATTTTTTTCTGCGAATTCATTATGCAAATGGGTAGTAAGCATTCTCAAAGCTGCTTGAGGGACTCCCATAGCAGAAGTAAAAGGATAGGCAGTTCTATCTGACTGCCCACTTGTAAATAATAGAGCTCCGCTGGTTTGTAAAAGATAAGGAATGGTTGTTTTGGCAGTTTCCAAAGCGCTTAAAACTCTTGTATTCAAATAAGTTTTTAATAAATCAATAGATAAATCCGTTATGGGAACATAAGACTCTGCTCCCAAAGGCCCAGGAACATTATACAAAACAACATCCAGACGATTTCCTAATTTCTCTGTTAATTTTTTTATAGAGCCGGATATAGATTCAGGAGTATTAGCGTCAATTGTTTCATTGAATACAGATATTCCTTCTAGCTCAAGTTCAGCTTTTATAAGGTTAAGTTTTTCCTGGTTTCTACTCATCAAACCTACCAGATATCCATGATGGCCAAAATATCTGGCTGTTTCTAATCCAATCCCTGGCCCGGCTCCTATAATCACTATTGTCTTGTTCATTGTTTTACTCATAATATTGTTATTTAATAGAGGTACAAAATTATGGGGCTAAATTTGTATTTTTGTTATAGGTTACCTCTATGATAGTGGTTACAAAAATGTAAGTGTATATATGAATATTGAGAAAAAACCTTGTGATAATGCCTATTTAGCAATCCAGGATACTCTGTATGTTATAGGGGGAAAATGGAAGCTTGTCATTTTGGGTGCCTTAGTGACTACAGGGAGCAAACGTTTTGGTGAACTATCTAAAATGATTGATATTAGTCCGAGGATTTTATCTAAAGAATTACGTGAATTGGAGCTTAATAAACTTATTACCCGAAAGGTTCTCGATACAAAACCTATTATGACGGAATATTCAGTGACTCCCTATGCTGAAAGCCTTCGTGAACTGATTAATATTATGATTAGCTGGGGATATCAGCACAGAGAAGAAATCAAAGATTAATTCAGAACCTTATAATTGATATCTTTAAAATACTGATAGACGAAACTTCAGATTGAGACAAATTACATCTTATTTTTTTAATAACCAGGTTCTATCACCGTAAAAATAGTAAAGGTCATTTCTTTAATTTTTAATGCTATGTAAAATTCCCTGCAATTCCGTACTTTTGCGCTTTTCTAAGAGCTTTTGTTTTATATTTTCCCAACTTCCGTTCCTGCTCCAGCGTGCAAAATGCTGATAAACACTGTTCCAGCTATACTGGACTTCAAAAAATTGCCTTGTGGGAAGTTTCCGCCATTGCCAAAGTGTTTTTAAACGGTAGAGAATATCTTCTACAACCTGCTCTAGCAATCTTTTGCGTTATTTTTCTTTACGCCTAATGATAAATATGGGCAAATCTCTTTGCTTAACAAAACTTTTTTTTGAAAGAATGATACACCTTTTTTGAAGTTACTCATTCATTCTACTTTAAACAACTTATATGAATGGAATAAATCCATTTTCAAAAATAAACAATTATCTTTTTGTAATAGGCAGGATTGGAATATATAAATATTATGCTGACTGAAAATATAAAAATATGGACCATTTTATTGATGATTTGTAAGATATCTTATAAAGAGGATTGGTTTTTTTCAGCCTTTTTAAAGATTAGTTCAACAGAATAAAGCCTAATGATTAATAGAATTAATATATTCAGTTGGAGATACTCCTTCAATCTGTTTAAAAACTCTATTAAATGTTGATTGATTAGAAAAACCAGCCTCTGAATAAACATAGAGCATAGTCACTTTTTGCAAATCCATTTTGTTGATCAGTTCTTTTACATGATTGATTCTGAGAGTATTTATGTAGAAATTGAAGTTGTTATAATTTTTATGGTGTATTGCTTTAGAAATATAAATGGGGTTTACATTTAATACAGATGAAAGTTTAGATAAAGTAAAATCCGGATCACGGTATAATTCTTGGCTTTCAATTTCAATTTCAATATTTTCAAATAATGCTTCAAGCATGGACACATCCAGAATACCTCTTGTTGCTTTTTTTTTGTCTTGGCTTTTTATATTTAGCAATTCCATAATATTTAAGGTTTCAATATCCTTGATTTTTTCCCGATAATATAAAAGTAGGACAATAACCATAAGATTTGCCATAAAAACTAAAATATCAGAAATTATAATTTTGTTTCTGGAATAAATTCTACCATTGTAACCAAAAATAACTTCAGAAAGAATAACAGCCGTTACTAGCAAAGTCACATAGCAGGCATAGATATAAGCTTCTCTCTTTCCGAATAGGACATAAGCTCCTAAGGGTACAGGAATATACCATGCCATACTCATAATGGAATATTTCCAGAATATAAAAAGGAAAAAAGAAGAGTAGACTGGTGCTAAAAATAAATATACTCTTACATATTTATCAATACTTTCTACTCTGAAAGTAATCAAATATAAGATGGCTGTTATAGCAAGCCCCACTAAACTGTAGATACTTATAAAATCATTTTTAATATAAAATTTGTATAATAATATGTAGATAAAAAAAAATAGCAGCATTAATCTTAGATAATCACGGGCTAGATTTCTCCTCTCAATTTCGACACCTTTATTATTATTGTTATTTTTCATCATAGCAGCTTCATATACTCATTTATTAAATTTGATAAGGATAAGTGGTTGATTAGTATTGAATTAATAAGTTAAGTCATTTTATAGTATTTCACTTATACTGAGCTTTTTTTTACATTTAATATTCTCTAATTTTGCCCCGCAAACAATAAATAGTCATTTATTATCGTACAAAGGTAAATATATATATTAGAAGTTGTTTAAACTTATTTAGAGATAAAAAGAGCTCCGAGAAAATTAGCAATTTTGAATTGCAATTTAAACAACTGACAATCTGGAATTCATAAGCAAAGATAAAATAGAGAAATGGATTTTACCTCATTTAAGCAGAGGGAAACGGGGGTGCCACAAAATTTGATTTAACCAAGGTTGTGTATCTAATAATAAAACGATTTAAAACAGGTTGCCAATGGCGGGAATTGAGTTTGAAAGAATATTTTGGAAGAGAAAAAATAAGCTGACAAAACATCTATTATTATTTCAATAAATGGAGCAAGGATGGTTCTTTCAGGAGAATTTGGATTCATCTTTTGTGCAGTAACAAGAGGGCTTTAGACCTGTCAAGTCTCCAGCTTGATGGAAGTCATACCAGAAGTAGAATGTGAGGAGAAGCGGTTGATTATCAAGGTAGGAAGAAGCGTAAAACGACTAATATTGTCTTTCTCTGTGATAATCAGGGACAAATGCTTTCAATGGGAACCCCAAAAAGTGGAGAGCATCATGATTTATATGAAATAGAAAGACAATTCTTTGAACGTAAATAAATTATAGCAAATGTTAAAATTAATTCTTAGAAATAAAGAAATAATGGAACGTGATTATTATTTTGATGATGAATTATACAAAAGAAGATTCAAAATAGCGAAAGCAAATGCCTAGCTGGATAGTTTTAAATCATTATTAATACACTTTGAAACTTCTTGTAATGAATTGGAGAGCTTTGCATTACATTGCTTTCTCTATTTTATTCCTCAGAAAAATAAAAGTTTAAACAAGTTTTTAGTCACCATTACCTCTTTTAAAGTATTTAAAACTCAATTTAAATAAGTTACACAATGAAAAAAGAATTGTTTCAATCTCTTTAGTTATTTTCTTATAATTTGGCATTTGATTAAGTAGGTATTAGTACTATTGATCCTAAAGAATATTCAGGATTGACAAAAAATCAGTGCTATAATAACAAATGCTATGACAATATACTGACTGTAAAAAAAAAATTAACTAATGATTTCATAGTTAATTCTAAGGTATCTAAAACTCAATTTAAGTAAAAATACAAAACAATGAAAAAAAAAATTATTTTAATATCTCTGATTATTTCGTCATCTTTTGCATTTGGTCAGGTAGGTATTAATACTGCCAATCCTCAAGGAGTATTTAATATTGATGGAAAATCTACTGTTGCAAGAACAAATCCTGTTACGGGGATACCAACTGCAGCACAATTAGCTGATGATTTTATAGTTACCAATACTGGGGCTACGGGAATTGGCGGGATGCCGAATGGAAGTGCTATCTTGGATTTGACCTCATCCAATAAAGGATTTATTGCTCCCCGTGTAATTTTAACATCCACAACAGATTCTACAACTATTTCAAACCCTGCTACCGGATTATTAGTTTATAATTTGGGAACCAATCCCGGTTTTACTTATGTTGGATATGTATTTTGGAATGGAAGCGAATGGCGGTCATTGGATAACTCAACAGTAGTTTCACCTACCATTAAAAGCTTGGCTTGCTCATCTGCTGCTTTATCCCCATCATCTTGGGTTGCAAATGTACCGTATACAGGTAACCTGAAAGTTTCGTATACCGGAGGAAATGGTGGCGCATATCAGTCAGGAAGTTCTGTAACAGTGAATGGTTTGGTTTTTACTCTTAGATCCGGAAGATTAGAATTTGGCAATGGAGAATTGGTATTTTCTGTTACCGGAACACCTACCAATACTTCAGATATGACAGTTCCAATGAATAATTCTCTTATTCCTTTCCTTCTTGCTGCACAATCTTGTAGTGCAACAATTGTTAATCAAACTACTGCAGATATCAAAAGTGTAGCGATTATGGCATTTCCTTCAAATAATGATGGAAGCGGATATAGTGTTCCTCTCCAGACTCCGGATGGAAAATACAGAATAAGAGTGTGGTGGAATACTACAAGTGGTACAACCAATGTAAGACCAAATGTTCAGATATATAATAATTCGGGAACTTCAAAAACATTATATTGGAATAACGGAACAGAATATGGAGGCTATGTTGGCTCTGCTGGAAATGCATCTGTGATTCCTGTCGGAGTATGGGGTGGTTTTAGAGAGTCAAATAATTGGTTTGCAGGTTCTTACTGGGGAAATGAAGGGATATTAGATGCGTCGAATGGCGGTCCTGAATATAGAAGGTATTCCTGGATTGATGATAGCAGTGATTCAAAAGTAGAATACTCTGCATTCATAATGGCTGGTGCCCCTACTAGTGGATCTTCAATCCCTAATTCTACAAAAGTCTTTATAAAAATAGAGCAGGTAACAGCTCCTTAGCCTACTATTTATTATATAATAGATTTTAAAGATATTTATATAGGACAATTAATTGAAATATGGTTGCAGAAAACGAGATAGAAATATCTCGTATCTGTAATTTTATGGGCTGTTCTAAAGATGAAATAAATAAAATGTATACACTAAAAAATTTGGATACTCATGCTCTATTAGGTTGGAGCAAGCTGCTGAAATATGATTTTTTTAGAATTTATAGTCAACGTCTTATCTTGTATGTGCTACATAAACTAAATATTGAATGAGCTTCAATTCCGGTTTCTTAGGTTTTTATACTGTGTAAAGTCCCTGCAATTCCGTACTTTTGTACTTATCAAAATGACATACAATAAATGAAGCCAAGTTTAGCAAAAGGAACGAGAGATTTTACAGCACAGGAAGTATCCAGAAGAAAATATATCATCAATATTTTACAGAATAATTTTGAGTTATTCGGTTTTCAGCCTTTGGAAACACCAAGCTTTGAAAATCTTTCCACTTTAACGGGAAAGTACGGAGAAGAAGGGGATCGTTTGATTTTTAAAATCCTTAATTCAAGTATTAACGAAGCAAAGGATGAGAAAAAGGATCAGATGCTTAATGATTTCCAGAGAGCATTGGAAAAACCTTTCAGTTCAGAAAGCTTAACAGATAAAGCGCTTCGTTATGACCTTACTGTACCTTTTGCAAGATTTGTGGCGATGAATCATGGAAAATTAACGTTTCCGTTCAAGCGTTTCCAGATCCAGCCGGTATGGAGAGCAGACCGACCTCAGAAAGGAAGATACAGAGAGTTTTATCAGTGTGATGCAGATGTGGTAGGAAGTGAAAGTTTACTACAGGAAGTAGATCTGGTTCAATTGTATTTGAAATCATTTGCTGATCTGAAAGTACCTGTTACCATTCACATGAACAATAGAAAAATTCTTTCCGGATTAGCTGAATATGCAGGAATTACTGATAAACTGATCGATTTTACAGTAGCTTTAGACAAGCTGGATAAAATTGGAAAAGAGGGAGTTGTTAAGGAATTATTGGAAAGAGAAATCTCTCAGGAATCTATTGATAAATTAGACTTTTTATTCAGCCAGTCTGATGATGCTTTGGAAAGCTTACTTCAGTTGAAAGAAAAATTTGTAGGTAATGAGATTGGACTGAAAGGAGTAGAGGAATTAGAGTTTGTTCTTACACAATCTCTGAACCTTGGCGTTGATATGCAGAATCTTGTATTCAACATTACTTTAGCCAGAGGTCTTGATTATTATACCGGAGCTATTTTCGAAGTGAAAGCGGATGAAGTGGCAATGGGTTCCATTGGTGGTGGTGGTAGATACGACAACCTTACAGAAGTGTTTGGGGTGAAAAATATCCCTGGAATTGGTATTTCTTTCGGATTAGACAGGATTTATCTGGTGATGGAAGAACTAAATCTTTTCCCTGAAGAAGCTGCTTCTAAAATAGAATATCTGTTTGCTAATTTCGGAGGTGAAGAGACTACAGAAGCTTTGAAACTAATCATGCAATTAAGATCAAAAGGGATTTCAGCAGAACTGTATCCTGAAAATGCAAAAATCAATAAGCAGTTTACTTATGCAGAGAAAAAAGGAATTAAAAACCTTGTTTTCTTGGGTGAAGAAGAACTTAAAAATGGTACAGTAACCTTTAAGGATCTTGTAGCTGGAGAACAGAAAACGCTTTCTTTGAACGAATTTTTAGGATAGTATTAAGCAAATCGAAGTTCATTGTGGAAAAATGCATAGGCTGTCTTGCTCCGTTTCAAAATACAGGTTTTTTCTCTACGAAAGAAGAGCTGGCGGATCATACTTATGTATGTAATAGCTGTGGAGAGCAAGCGCGTAAAGCTCTTGCAAATATGTATATTAGTACCACTATATTTTCCAGTTGTACTGCTTTTCAGGTTCGGGAGCTTTTGATAAAAGGTGAGCAGTTTGAAAAATTTTATTGTCAGATTGTGAATGATTACACTAGTATTTCTCTTTTCCAAAGCTCATTAATTAATAAATTGTTTATTTCTCTTTTGGAAGGAGAAAAGATAGTGATTGGTGATAAAGCTGTATATGAGAATAAATCCGGTGCTTTGTTTGTAACCAATAAAAGACTTCTGTTTGTGACGGAAAGCTCACCTGTCGGTTTTCCTGAAGTCATTGATTATCATGATATCGTTTCAGTAGATATGATTAACTCCGATAATGAAATAAGAATCATTACTTCAGACAATGCTTTGCGATTTTTGAAAATTTTATGGACAGAAAAATTTCAAAAACAAATAAAAAAACAAATAGAGTTGTCAAAAAAAAGTAAACAGGAGAAAGTGATACCTTCACAAAATAACAACGACTCTTCACTTTTTGATATCCTTGAAAGGCTTGGCAGCTTCAGGCAAAATGGTGTGATCACTGATGTAGAATTTGCTGAACAAAAGAAAAAATTACTTGAACGACTTTAAACCTTATAATTGTAAAAATGAGTAGTTGTGCTATTTGTAATAATAAGATTTCATTTTGGGGTGGGAGTAAACTTTTAAATAAGATTGAGATTTGTGAAGACTGTAAATCCAAAATGAATAAAATATATCGTGAATTTTCTTTATACAGCAATGAATTTAGCCTTTATCAGGTCAGGACTTTGTTAAAAAAAGAATCTCAATTTGAAGAATTCAAAACCGTATTATTCAGGATCAATCCAAGCCTTTCTGATTATTCAGATATAGCATTACGAAAGATTTTTAGAATGGTCAATGATGAACGGTTTATTCACGGAATATTTGGGAAACACGATCAGCGAGGATATGGAACACTTATTTCAACCGATAAAAAATTGATTTTCATTGATGCCGGAAATGATTTTAGTTTTGTATTTAAAGAAATTATTCCTCTTAAAAATATTACATCCATCGATTTTTCATCTTCAAATAATTTAATAACAATAAGTACTTCTGAAAAGAATATTATTGTTGGGTCTGAAAATCAAGGATATGGAGCTGATTTCTGTGAAGCAGTCCAACAGCTTTTGGGTAATTCTGATGAGACAAAACCTCAGGAACAATCAGCCTCAGGAATTTTGGATATGATAGAAAGGCTCGGGAAATTGAAAGAAAACGGTATTCTTACCCATGAAGAATTTAGCGATCAAAAGAAAAAATTATTGGATAAATTATAATTTGCCTGAAATCCATATAAGAAATAATCAGCCACAAAAATATTTTTGTGGCTGATTTACTTGATGAATCATAAGTTTTGAATACTTTGCCCTCCAGAATCGGTTTAGAATTTGTAATTTGGGGCGATTAATAGAACAGTAGAATTACCTTCTACCTATATGAAACTTTTAAACATAAAAACCAAATGAATACTATTTGTGCATTGTGCGGAACTCCGCTGACGTCTACGGATATGCTTGTTGGAAAAAATAAACTTGCAGATGGCGGCTATTTGTGTGCTGAATGTTTTAATAAAGCCATTACAATCAATAGAGATCTTATCAATAATTTGCATCAGTTTTATTTTGCTGAAATAACAGGAATGTTCCTTAAAAGCAAAATTGATGGGAGCCAGAGTCCAGGAACTTCATCTTCAGGAACAGGCAACTATGAATATGATGCTCCCACCAGATTAGACGAAATAAAAGATCAGATTGTAGCGCTGAAAGCGAGATTGAGCGTTTTAGCCAATGAAGAAGTAAATGAACTGGATAAAGTCCTGGATCCAAATGAACGATTGATTGCTATTGCAGAATGTATTAATCTTCGTAATAACAGGGAAGGAATTATTTTCTCAACCCAATGGAGAGTAATTTTCATGGATAAAAAATTCTTGGGTGGTGTGGTAAAAAATGAATATACCCATAAAGACATTACCGCTCTGGATCAGGTTGAAAACCTTCTATATTCAGTATTAAGAGTAAATACAAGCGGTGGTGCTGTAGAGTTTAAACTGCATAATAAAAGTGATGGCAGATCATTCTGTGATATTGTAAACGGTCAGATCAGAGGATCCGAAAGACAAACATTTCAGAAACCGTCACAAACACAGTCATTTTATCAAAATACTCCAAGCCCAGCACCTCAAAATTCATCCAATACTCCAAAAGGATCTACAGAAGATATTTTTGAACAATTGGAAAAGCTTGGTAAGCTAAGACAGATGGGCGTTTTAAGTGAGGAAGAGTTCTCATTACAGAAAGCAAAACTATTGGAAAGACTTTAAAAAAGATAAGTTAATCCAGAAAAATATCCTTATTTGTAATTGGGATGGATACAAAACAGAACAATAGGAATTGTCTGCTCTGATGTAAAAACTTTTAAACATAAAACTAGAATGAACACGAATTGTGCTCTTTGTGGAACCCCATTAAGCCTTATGGATACCGTTCTGGGTGAGAATAAGCTCTCAGATGGTGGACTCTTATGTAATAAATGCCTGAATAAAGCAACGGCTATTAATAAAGATCTGGTGCACAGTCTTATGAATTACACTTTGGCGGAGATCAGAGACTTGACTTGGGGTGAAAGTATTGAAGAAGTGGAGGAAATTGAGGAAGAAACTGTAGTAGAGACTTCAGTGTCCCATACCAGCATAACATTTTCCCATACGTCTGTGCGATTTTCCATTGACAAAACAAACCCTACAAGATCTGACGAAATTCAAGAACAGATTCTTGCTTTAAATACTAAACTCAGTTCTTCTGTGAATGATGAAGTAGATGAGCTTGTGAAGGTTCTGGATACAGATGAGAAAATTGTTGCAATCGCTGATGCCAGGTATTTACACAATAATACGAATGGCCTTCTGTTAGCAACACAACGGAAAGTGCTTTTTCTTAATAAGAAGTTTTTTGGAAACATATATAAGAAGGAATTTCCACATCAAAATATCAATACTGTACTGGATGATACAAGGGGAAAAGATTCTACACTAAAGATATTAACGCATGGACCTACGGCTGATTTTATTCTTGATGGCAGTAATTCAGCGCAATTATTTTGTGAAGCTATAGAAAGGTATATAAAAAGTTCAGAAAACAAAGAAAAACAAAAGTTAACTCAACCTGAATTAAAGGCTTCTGCATTTCAGCCATCTCAACCGATACAGGAAGAAGATCCGTCAGTAGTTTTTGATAAGCTCGAAAAATTAGGCAGATTAAGAGACAATGGAATTTTAACAGATGATGAATTTGCAGAACAGAAGAAAAAACTGCTGGATAAATTATAAAAAATAAAAGAATGAGTAATATTTGTTCATTGTGTAATACAGAATTAACCTCTATGGATAAGCTTTTGGGAGAAAATAAACTTTCAGATGGCGGAGTATTATGCAATAAATGTTTAGATAAAATAAGTTACATCAATCAGGAGGTGCTGTATAACCTTAATCAGTTCAATATTGAAGATATTCAGAGGATCATTCAAAATAAAGATACAGAACAGAATCCGCCTGCTGTAATACAGGAAAATCTCCCTATGGCTATGGAGGAAGAGCCTCAGAATATTTCTAAGGAAGTATATAAAATAAGAAAGCAGAAGATAAAAGCAGAGCTGGAAAAGCTTAATGCCAGTCTTTCCGTATTTACCAAAGGTGAGATTAAAGAACTTCCTTATCTGATTTCTGAAGATGAGAAGATCATTGGTATTACAGATGCTCAGTTTGTGAATACCCTGGCTGCAGGAATATTGGTGGCAACCTCCAAAAGAATGATCTCTGTTTCAAAAGCAATGTTTGGAGATGCTAAAATCAATGATTATCCTAATGAAACCATCAGGTCTGTAAGTTTTGTAACAGATCCGAGGTCACCTGTCATTAAACTCCATCTTGATGAAAGAGTGGTAGAGTTTGAATGTTTTATGGATAAAGAAGATGCAGAAAAGTTCTACGGTATTATAAGTCCTATTTATAACAATCCGGTACAGCAATCTCAGCCGGAGGCAAGTCCTGTAAATACTAATATGGATACAGCTGTAAGCGCAGCACGTTCCCTTGAAATTCTCGAACAGTTGGAAAAACTGGGTAAATTGAGAGAAGGTGGTATTCTTACCGATACCGAGTTTACAGAACAAAAAAGAAAATTATTAGAACAATTAAAATAAAAATTGTTTACCCCAAATCATGAAGGATAAAACGGAAATCGTAAAAAGCTGGCTTAAAGGATGGTGCTTATCAAGAGAAGTAGCCTTTCCTGTGCAATATAAGTCTGGATTTAATGTATTCGTGGGAGACGAAAAACAAAAAGAGCGTTACGTATTTCCTGACCTTAATGAAGACTTTTTTCAGCTTGCCCGGTCAATTGATGAACCCTGGGTTTATCTGAAAGTAAGTACCTCTCCTGATCAGTTTATAGGAAGTATTCCTGAAAAATGGCAGCTGCAGGCACAAGGATATCTGATGACTTGTTTTCATCCTATGATTTTTCCGGAAACCAGTCTGGCAGAAGGATATCATCTGGAATTTTCAGAATACAATACAACATTTGTTGTAAGAATTGTAGCGGAAAATGGGGAACAGGCTTCAATAGGACGTGTATCTTTAATAGATGATGCTGCTGTTTATGACAGAATCATTACCGAAATAGAGCATCAAAGGAAAGGGTTGGCGTCTTTTTTACTGAAAGAGCTGGAGAAGATCGCTTTATTGAAAGGGTTTCATAATAATCTTTTGGTAGCTACAGAAGAGGGGAAGCTATTATATGAAAATTTAGGCTGGAAAGTGTATGCTTTGCATTCCTCTATTGTTATTCCTTCTAAAGATTAATATTTTTATTGAATTAAAAGAGTAGTAATTTAGACTTATAAGCTATAACCATGGGATCAAGACTTGACGAAATAAAAGAAGAACTCGAAAAACTGGATATCAATCCTACCATATTTGCCAGAAAAGAGATTCGTGCTTTGCCGGATATTCTTTCAGCAGATGAAAAAATTGTTTACCTCGTTGAAGGTAGAAATAAAGTAAACAATCATCATATCATTTTAGCAGCTACAGACAGAAGATTGATCTTTGTAGATAAGGAATTCATGTATGGATTAACCGTACAGGATTATTCCTATACTAAAATAAGCTCTATACAATATGAAACTGCAGTAATGTTGGCCTCTATAGATATTCAGGTTACAGATGATATCGTAGAGATTGATGGGGTAGGAAGATACCATGCTGAGCTGTTTTGTGAAAAAGTAAGAGACTTCATGTCCCGTCCCAAAGAAAGTTTCCATAAGGCAGAACCTACTTCTTTAGATGAGTTGGAACAATTGGGACGATTAAAAGAAAGTGGAATTTTGAGTGAAGAAGAATTCAATGAACAAAAGAAAAAAATTATGGACAAATTATGATAAAAGAAGTTGTTTTTAGAGCATTAAACTGGAGATGGTATTTTACCTCTTTAATCTCATTATTTATAGGTGTTTTCTGCTGGTTATTGATCCTTATTTTACCTATTAGCAGTTTTACATGGAATTTTTTCACGGCCATCCCATTTCTGGTTGTGGTAGTAAGCTTTCTATTGGGAATTTCGAGGATGTTCAAAAAAGATGAATTTAAAAACGGTCTTTGGCAATGTTTTTTAAGCATTATTATCCTTTCTATCCTTGGTATACTGTTTGGTCTTTACCCGCCTAAAAGTCCTTATAAGCCTTATAATAACGATATTAAAAACCCAAAGAATGCAAAGTTTTCAATGCCTTTAAAGATATTTTCAGATGAGAAAGAACTCGTAGAGGTTACTCAACCTGATATCCTTATTTATGATTACTTACAGCCGGGAACTTATAAATACGATGTTTTTCTGAATAAAACAGAAAAAGGGAAAGTGTATTTAAAAGTATATGATTTCAATACCAACAGGATTCTTTCTGAAAAAGAAATTAAAAAAGAATCAATGAGAGTTGTCTTTAATCCCAATGATGAATTGAAAGAATTTTCAAGTGGTAATGATGGTTTTACAGTGAAAGAAGGAGATTGGGGAGATTATTATGGAAGCAGGATCGAAGTTTGGTTTAAACCGGATAATTCCAACGAGTCTGAAAGAAAATTAGTGGAAAAAAATTATATTATTCAGGGAAATTAAAATTTTTCTCCTATATAAACAAAAAGTCATCGCAAACTACTACGATGACTTTTTCTATATATGAATGTTAAAAAAAACTACTGTCTGTTTTTAGTTTAAAGAATCTTCGGCTTTTGTTTTTACCTCATCTACTTTATTTTGAACCTGAGAAGCAACATCATTCGCTTTACTCTTAAGGTCATTTCCCCATTTGTTAAGATTATCCTTTGCCGTATTTAGCTTATCTTTTACCGCTTGTTGATCTTCAGGGCTTGAATTCTTATATTTCCAATAAGCTAAAGCACCTAATCCTAGTAAAGCTAATACACCTTTTGTTTTGTTTCCCATGATTTCTATTTTTAAAAGATATTAATATTAAAATTTGTTATTAATACTTATGTAAAATACGTGCCAAAAAATTAAGTTGAATGATAAAAAAATGTTAAAATTAAGAAAAGATATCAAAATTTTCTCCGTCAAAACTGGCGAAAACCATAGTAGGATAGGAGTCCTGATGATAGATATTTCCATCTTTATCAATAGCAATAGCACCCGCAAATCCGTCAATCGTTTTAAGTTCGTCAAAAGTTTTAGTGAAAGCTGCTTCAAGGCTCATCCCATCCGTTACGCGGGTAACAATTTTTGCAGAAGTAGCATTGCTTACAATATCTTCACCTACTCCTGTACAGCTTACTGCACAGAAAGCATTGGCATAATTTCCGGCCACAGTGGCAGAGTCTGAAATCCTTCCCGGAATCTCAAAACCTTTTCCCCCTGTAGAAGTAGCAACAGCCAGTTTTCCATCCTTATCGATGGCTACACAGCCTACCGTACCCTTCCCGCCGTTGCCAAGCTTCGCTTCGTATTCTTTTCTTCTCTGTGGAATTTCTGTAGAAAAATTTTCAAATCCGTTTTCTGTGGCATATATTTTTGCGCCATGTCCGCCTAAAACCCTGTCATCCTCTCCGATGAGGTTCTTTGCCACAAAAATAGGGTTCTTCACATCCTGAATATTGATAACACCGCTTAGTTTTTGCGTTTCACCATTCATGATGGCTGCACTCATACGGATGATACCATCACTTTGAATTTGCGAACCTATTCCTGCATTGTATAGAGGATCATCTTCCAGCAAAGAAACTGCATAGGCCACTGTATCAAAAGCAGAATGCGTCTGAAGATAGTCAAAGGCTCTTTGAGCAATTTCCTTTAAAGAGTTTTGTTTCGCTGTTTTTACTTCATGGCTTTGGTCACTTTCCGAAAAAAAACCGCCGTGGATGATGAGTTTCATAAATAAAGTTTAGTTTTTAAATTATTATTTGTTCTGGAATGGTGCTGTCCTTCTGAAATGAACCTTTAATTCCTGACAGAGTTTCGAAATACTTTCCAGATTGTGCTTTTCAATAATTATCAGCTGTAGTTCATCGGAATAGCTATCTGCAAGCTCAATAACTTCCAATGGGGGGTCTTCCTGATTAAGCTTAGGCTGTAACCATACAAAATAATCCGGTGCATATCTTACCCCTGCCGGGAAGTCTCCTAGCGTATTATTCAAGCTTTCATCAATGAGTTCATGAACCTCATCTATTTTATCTCCGCGGATCAGAAAATTAAAAAGTTCATTGGTCACAGAAAACTCAAATGCTCCATCCTCGTCACCTTCAATTACCCATTCTGCTTCATTATTGGCTATATATTGATCCGGATTGGTATAGCAAAAAGAACAGTTCAAAATGATTTCCTCTTTATTGCTGACGTCATAACCTTCCAGAAGAAGATTTATAAGCTGTTCAATTTTTTCTTCTGCCATTTAGCTGTTTATTTAAAAACTAAAATAAGAATAACTTTCGAATTGAACTTTTAAAACTATTTGTCCTGAGGAATTGGATTGAATTGTGAATTTTCAATGGTAAGAGCTTTGGTCGTAAGATCATAATGATCATTCATAGACATTACGTGAACCGTTAAATTATCAATAGAGATAGGCTCTCCAAGGTTAATATTGGTAAGGTTAGTATCCTTAATAAATCTTCCGTCTACCAGAATCACCAGCCCGGAACCTACAGCGGTCATCACATCATTATGAATGAAAAGTCCAGTATCTTCCCCAAGGCCAATTCCCAGTGTTCTTGGATTATTCACCACAGCCTGGAAAAGACGCCCGATTCTGCCTCTTTGTACAAAATGGGTATCAATGATAACATTATCAATTAATCCCAACCCTTGTGTTGTTTTAATTTCTCCCTTTAATAAAGCTTCAGAGCTGCTTCCCTGATAAATCATATTTTCAGAAGCTGCTGCAGCACCTGCTGAAGTTCCGGAATAAATAAAGTCCTGTTCCTGATATTTCAATAAAATGGTATCGTGAAATCTGGTTCCTCCAAGAATAGAGGTTAGTCTCAGCTGATCTCCTCCTGTAAACATCATGACATCTGCAGCATTCGCTCTGGCTACCATGGCGTCAGAGTTGGCTTCTTCACGGTTATGAATATCAATAACATTTACATTTTTAGCACCCAGAAATTCAAATGCTTTTTTGTATTCAGAACCTACAATCTGAGGAATTTGAGAGGCTGTTGTTACGATTTCAATGACAGAATCTTCCTTATATTTAGATTCGTTGATGATCTTTCGCAGAATCCCCCGCTCAAAAAAGTTAAGATTCTTTTCAATATTCTGATCGTAGTCGGTTTCTGCAAAACTTCCTTTATTTACAGCTCCTCCGATTACTATTAATTTTCCAGTAGGTTTAGTCATGGTACAAAATTAAAAAATAATTAACATATTTGGCGAATTTCGTGCCATCTTTAGTTGATTTTTAATGTTTTAGAAATGTGAATAAAAATTATTTTTTTTTTGATAAATCTTCAAGTGTGCTATAGTTTCGTTTAGGGTTTTATATTATATTTGATTATAAAATAAGTTATTATTAACTGTTAAAATGCCAATAGACTATGAAAATCGAAAAGATTCAGGCACTACGCGGTCCTAATATCTGGAGTATCAGAAGAAAGAAGCTGATACAGATGAGGTTGGACCTTGAGGAAATGGAGAATTATCCTACCAATAAAATAGATGGATTCAGGGAAAGAATAGAAAAATTAATCCCGTCACTGATTACCCATAGGTGTTCAGAAGGAGTGGAAGGTGGTTTTTTCCATAGGGTGGAAACTGGAACCTGGATGGGACATGTCATTGAGCATATTGCTTTGGAAATACAGACCCTGGCGGGGATGGATGTTGGCTTTGGAAGAACCCGGGAAACCAAATCACCGGGAGTGTATAATGTGGTATTCAATTACCTTGAAGAAAATGTAGGAATTTATGCTGCTGAAGAAGCCGTAAAGATTGCAGAAACATTAATTGAAGGAAAAGATTATGACCTGAATGCCTGTATTCAAAAGTTAAAAGAGATCAGGGAACGTGTTCGTTTGGGGCCATCAACCGGAAGTATTGTAGAAGAAGCTGTTTCCAGAAAAATACCATGGATCAGATTGGGAACAAATTCATTGGTGCAGCTTGGATATGGGGTCAACCAACAGCGTTTTCAAGCCACAATTACGGGAAAGACAAGTTCTATTGCGGTAGATATTGCCTGTAATAAAGAATTAACCAAAAGAATGCTTCATGATGCAGCCATTCCGGTACCCATCGGTGATCTTATTGTAGATGAAGAAGGTTTAAATACAGTAATCAAAAGAATAGGATATCCAATTGTTTTAAAACCTTTGGATGGAAATCATGGAAAAGGGTCATCCATCAATGTCAATGACTGGGAGGCTGCTAAAACAGGACTGGAACACGCCCAGAAATATTCCAGAAAAGTAATCGTTGAAAAATACATTACAGGTTATGATTTCAGGGTTTTGGTGATCGATAATAAAATGGTAGCTGCGGCAAGAAGAGTTCCTGCTCACATCGTTGGAGATGGAGAACTGAATATCCAGCAACTTATTGAAAAAGAGAATAAAGATCCGCGAAGAGGCTATGGTCACGAAAATGTCCTGACCGAAATTGAAGTGGATAAAGATACTCTGGAGTTGCTTGAGAAGCTTCAATATACTCTGGAAACTATTCCGCAAAGGGGAGAAATTGTTTACCTGAAGTCTACCGCTAATCTTTCTACGGGAGGAACTTCAATTGATGTGACCGATATGGTACATCCGGAAAATATCACAATGGCAGAAAGAATATCCAAGATTATTGGCCTTGATGTCTGTGGGATTGATATTATGGCAGAAAACCTTACACAGCCATTAAAAGAAAGTGGCGGAGCCATTATAGAAGTTAATGCTGCTCCCGGATTCAGAATGCATCTGGCTCCAAGTGAAGGGCTGCCAAGAAACGTTGCAGCTCCGGTTGTCGATATGTTATATCCACAGGGAAAACCTTTTACTATTCCGATTATTGCAGTCACAGGTACAAACGGGAAGACAACCACAACAAGACTGATCTCGCATATTGTAAAAAGCAATGGATACAGGGTAGGGTTTACTACTTCAGACGGAATTTATATCCAGAATACCATGTTGTCAAAAGGGGATACTACAGGTCCGCTTTCAGCAGAATTTATTTTAAAGGATCCTACCGTGGAATTTGCAGTTTTGGAGACTGCCAGAGGAGGGATTCTTCGTTCGGGATTAGGATACTCGCAGTGTGATATTGGGGTTTTAACCAATATTGAGGAGGATCATTTGGGAATGAATGATATTCACAACCTAAGAGACCTTACCAAAGTAAAGCGGGTGGTATTAGACAGTGTGAAGAAGACAGGATGGAGCGTTCTGAATGCAGACAATAAATATTCTATGAAAATTGTAAACGATCTTGATTGTAACGTTGCGATTTTCAGTATGGATGAAAATAACCCACATATTGTAAAATTTGCCAAAGAGGGAAGAATCACCTGTGTTTATGAAGAAGGATTTGTAACCATCAAAAAAGGCGACTGGAAGATCAGAATCGGTAAAGCAAAAGATTTCCCGATTACGATGGAAGGAAAAGCCAGATTCATGATTGAAAATGTATTGGCAGCCAGTTTGGCAAGTTATCTTCATGGATTTGGGATTGAAGATATTTCCAATTCATTAAGAACCTTTATTCCAAGTGCGCAGCTTACCCCGGGAAGATTAAATGTCTTTAAGTTTAAAAGCTTTAAAGTGTTGATTGATTTTGCCCACAATCCATCCGGATATGAAGCCATTGAAGATTATCTTAAAAATGTTGAGGCAACAAAGAAAATAGGAATTATTTCCGGTGTTGGAGACAGAAGAGATAGTGATATTAGAGAATGCGGAAAGATTGCAGGAAGAATGTTTGATCATATCATCATCCGAAATGAAAAACATCTTCGTGGGAGAACAGAAGAGGAAATCAACGGATTGATTATCGAAGGAATGCAGTCTTCAGGAAAAGATGTCAGCTACGAAATTATTCCTAAAGAAATTGAAGCATTGAAGCATGCCATGGGCATGGCTGAAGACGGAACATTTATTACCGCTTTAAGTGACGTAATTTCCAATGCTATTGATCTTGTTCAGGAATATCAGGCAAGAGAGCTGCTGGAAGACGATAAAAACGGATAAATAAAATTTTTATAAGCTTATTAAAATTGCAATACGAAATCTATAAAACGTATTGCAATTTTTTTATATCATAGTATAGAGATGCTTTTTAAGAGGAAAATATTTTTAACTTTTCTTTAAAAGTGATAAAAAATAAAAATTATTAACTTGCCATACGATCAGTTTTTATGAAAAAGGTATTCTTTATTTTCTTTCTTTACTTTTCTATACAGTCTTATTCTCAAAACTATACCCCGGCAAAGTTAGATAGTATTACGAGTATTTATAAAAATAAAGGAGAGTATGAAAAGGTATTTCAATATAATATAGCTGCACTTCGATATTATAAAGAACATGATAATGCTGAAGGCAGTGCTTTAGCTAATATTAATATTGCCAATGCATTTTCTACATTCGATGAACACCAGAAAAGCCTTCATTATCTGGATGAAGCAAGAAAGCAGCTTAAACATATTAGCAACAATGGGCTGAATGCCAGATTATGCAATGAAATTGCCAGAAATTATGCTTTTCTTGGTCTTTATAACCAATCCAATATTCAGTTGAACCAATCTGTAAAATATCTTAAACATGCTCCTGATACAAAAGAGAACAAAAATTCTTTATTTTTTGTTTATCTCTGGAAGTGGTCCAATTTTGAGGATTTAAAGCTTCCTGATTCTATTAATGTGATGCGTAAAAAAGGATTGAAAACCTTTCCTGATGAACCTAAAATTTATGTAAGAATTGCAGAACAGTTTTTATCACAAAAACAACAGCTGGACTCTGTTGAATATTATCTGAATAAAGCATCGCTGTTAGCCATGAAAAATAACAGCTCTCTTCATACATATGGAGCTATTGCAACAAGGCGTGGAAATTTATACACCCTGAAAAAAGAGTATACAAAAGCACTTACCTATTATCAGGAATCTTTACCCATCTATCTGAAAATAAACCGTGGCGCAGATATCATAAATACGTATAAAAAGATTTATGAAACTTATCTGGCCTTACATGATATTCCAAAAGCGAATGAATATCTGACAAAATATACTCAACTCAATGATAGTGTTCAATCCGGGGAAAGAAAAGCAGTTGCTTCTGTGATTAATAATCTGGCTATTGAGCAGGAAAAAGAAAGGAATGACCTCTATGTCATTATTTCTGCAATTGCGGGCATTGCTGCGGTATCTCTTCTCGCTGTGTTTATGATTAGGAAACGGAATAACAACAAAAATAGAGGAAGAGATCAGCTGCTTGAAAAACAGAAAAAAATAATTGATGAAAAAACAATAGAAACAGATAAGCTGAAAAAGAAAGTAGATACTTCCATTAATGATTTATCTAAGATGGCAACATCAAATAACCCCTTTTTTATTAGCAAGTTTAAAGAAGTTTATCCGGAATTTCATGAAAGACTTATTTTACAATATCCTGAACTTACCAATCATGATATAAAATTTATTGCTTATTTGAGGCTTAATCTTACCAATAAAGAAATCGGGCAATGTGGAAATGTGACAGTAAGAGCTGTTGAAACCAAAAAATACAGACTTAAAAAGAAGCTCGAATTACCCGCTGATGTAGATTTAGGAACCTGGGTTTTAGAATTGTAATAAAAAATACCTCAACTCTTGCTGAGGTATTTTCAATTCATTATAAACTCATATTCTTTTCTACATAAGATAAAATTTTATATGCAATGTCAATCCTTTCAGAATTAGGATAATTTTTATTGGCAAGAATTACAATTCCAATTTTTTTTGAAGGAACATACATCACATAGGATGCGAAACCATTGGTAGCTCCTGTTTTATTTATCAGCACATCAGTTTGTGGTTTTTGATGGGGTATTATTTCACTTACAGGATTGGGTTTATAGATCAGGTCATAGGAATTTCCTTTTTGAAGCTGTTCCAATGTTACCGGATAATTATATTGTTCCCAGATAAGGTCCTGAGTCATTTCTGAAGTGTTAAAATAACCGGTATGGGTCTTCATTAACGCCGCAGATAACTTACTGTCTATTTTTCCAATTCCCATATTGGCATCTACAAATTTGATCATATCCTGTGTACATGATTTTACCCCATATGCCTCATCAGCCAAAACTCCTGGATTTAAGCGTATCGGTTTGTCATTATTATCATAACCCCATGCGTAATCATTCATGTTTTTGGCAGGGATTTTATAAAATGTATTATTTAAACTCATTTTAGCAAATACATTTTCAGTCATGGCTGCTGTGAAGGGCTGTTGCATTGTTCTCCCGGCGATAACCCCCAATAAACCTATACTTGGATTGGTGTACATCCTTTGAGTACCTGCTGGATAATCGGGTTTCCAATTTTTATAGTACTCGATAAGCTGTTCGTTATTGGTGACTTCATCAGGCAGCTGCAAAGTGAATCCACCTGCAGTATGTGTTCCCAGATTGTACAGTTTTATATGATCAAAAGCTGTGTTTTTGAGTTCAGGCATATACTTACTCACGGGATCAGAAAAATTGAGCGTTCCGTTAACCTGTGATAAACTAGCTAGGGTAGCCGTGAATGTTTTACTTACGGACCCCAGTTCAAATAAGGTTTTATTGGTAATTTCTATATGGTTTTCTTTTGAAGCTAATCCGTAATTGAAAAATGTATGTTTACCCTTTACACTTACAGCAATACTTATACCTGGAATTTTATTTTTTTCCATGACAGGTTTTACCAAAGTATTTAAATAGTTAGTAAAGCCTGACGTATTTTCTTTTTTTGAATGAGTGCAGTTTGATAAAAAGGATAGACATAATACCGCAACAGATATACTTTTTAAACTTTGCATATTTTAAGATTTTATAATTGAACTTTTTACTAATACTTATTTCGAAAAATTGTTTAGCAAAAGTAAAAGAAATTTGCAGATAAAGCTTTACTACAATTCTACTACAATAATTTAAGTTGTTTAAAATCAGTGCTATGTGGATTGTAAAGAAGAGCTCTTGAAACGCGTATAAATAATATTACAGAACCATTTGAAGTGATTTTATCAGAGTTTTATCCTAAAAAGGACAGGTTTTTTTGTGAAAAATAATCGGCTGAACCAAAAGTTCAGCCGATTATTTTTATTGCGTTTAAAATGTATTGATCTGTTAGATAATCGTACTCAATGAGTTTTTATCCTTCCGCAAAAAAAGCATTAGAACTTCCAATCCAGATAGCATCTTTCTTATTGAAATCTACATTTACCATGGCTGCTTTTGTCATTCTTCCCAGATTTTCCAGAAGGATAGGGCGTTCATCATTTTCTTTCCAGATATACAATAAACGGATCTCTGTTTTTGAAAACTGACCATTAATATCTTCAATAGCATCAGCTATTTAATTTACATCTTCAGTAATATTTTTGCTTGGTGAAGTACTGCATCCTGATCTTCGGAAAATGTTAGAAAGTACTTCGTTTGCCAGTCCTGCGTTTTTTGAGCCTGTTTACTTTCTGCTTTATCCCAGGCCGGGTAAACTCGGATTCCCCGTTTTCCTATCTTTTTTCCATGAGATAGAATTCCTTTTTCCGCTAAAATATGCGTAGGGAAAATAAATATCCCTGAAAGATTATTTTTAAAAGCTGCAACGAGATAAAAGTCAATGTCATCTGTACTATTGAAAGGAGCAGTTTCTCCATTTTCACTTCTTTTCCAGATCGTTACGAACTGACCTGTTTTCGTAGGGGTTATTTTGGAAATGCGGAACTTTATTTTCCAGTCATTCAAAGTAAGGTTAAAACCTGAATATTCTTTGCATTCTAATTCTTCTTCTACATTTGAGCAGCTGAATCCAAGAGGTTGAAACAGTTGTTCTTCTATGGTCTTTAAATTCAAGATTTTATATGTTTAAAGTTCAAGGTTTAAAGTTGGTTTCCATAATTATATTTAAGATAATCTGTTATTTGATGTGTGTAGCTATATTTCACTCCTTTGGAGGGGGACCTAAGATTTGACGGGATAGTTCTGTAATGTGCAATATCAACCTTTATTTATTCCTTTCCAAAAAAAGCATTAGAGCTTCCAATCCAAATGGCATCCTTTTTATTGAAATCTACATTGACCATAGCTGCCTTTGTCATTCTTCCCAGGTTTTCCAGAAGGATAGGGCGTTCATCATTTTCTTTCCAGATATACAATAAACGGATTTCTGCCTTTGAAAACTCTCCATTGATATCTTCAAAAATAGGTTCATAAGTTACTTTTCTTTGCAGAATATAATTTTCTTTGTCTTCAATAGCATCTGTAATCTCCTTTGTTGGGTTTAGATTAACACCGCTTCCCGCAAATGAGAACAAGGGTTTCAGTACAAATTCTTCCAGGTTTTCATTTTCCGGAAACTCATGAAGGAAATAACTTTTCGGAACAAATTGATGTTTTAATAAAGGTAAAAGAAATTTAGATATTTTAAAGAACCAGTTCGGATGAGTGATCCATTTTACATCAGCTTCTTCACGGAAATCAAATTCGGTTTTAAGATCCGGAATTCTGTCCAGTTCATCAAATATCACACGATTGTAGATTCTTTTGATTTCAACAACCTTACCATCATTCTCATAATATAGTTTTTTGCCCTCTTTTTTTACTTTTGTAAGACAAACGGTTTTTATTCCTAATAGCTGTTCTGTCAAAACAAAATCAATAGCTGTTTTCTGTTTTTCAGGGAAAATTTCGAGAAGAATAACATTTTCAGGATTTTCATCACCCACAATCAGATCTTTTAAATGTTGTTTAAAAGTCTCATGGGGCATAGTATTGCGAATCTCTGAAAGAAAAGGATAAACTTCGCAGAAAGTATCTTCAAACGTTTTTTGGAAGGCATATAATGACGGAAAAGCCTGAAGCTCGATCAGTTGTGGTTCGATTTCTCCATTTTCACTTTTGCAGATTCCAAAATCAATGGTAAAAAAGTGAGGCTGATCTGTATCATTGGGAACCCGGCAGTTGTCTGGGATTGCTTTCTGAAGAGTCTCTGCAGGAAGCGCCTTGATCTGGTTGATGATACTTTCACTGGCATCAAGCAATTTACCTTCAAATTCTTTGGTAAGGAAAATCGGACTTTCGGAAACCCTGAAACCTTGCTCCACACCTCCTGTTTGCGCTAAAACTTCCTTCAGCTTTTTATATTTTTCATCTGAAAACTCCTGGTTAAACTGTTTTCTGTATTTTGGGATCATATTTTTTTTCTTTTGTGATGGTAAAAAATCGAGCAGCAATGCCCGATGCTTTATAAGATGGAAGCTAGAAGCTGGAGGATGGAAGTTTTTGAAGCCGGAATTTTAAAATAAGTTCAATTTTACTTATACCTAATTAAAATAAAGAGTTTACTAGAAGTTTAATCACTACTAGTAACTTCCAGCCTCCTTCTTCCCGCCTTTTTAAGCCAAAGACTCAACTTCTTTCAAAATGTTTTTTTTTGCGAACTGAAGAAATCTAGGAAGGATCTGGTTTCTGGTAAGGATGATTTTATCTTCATCATCTATCCTGTCCACCGTTTCAAGATATTTTTCCATGCCGAAGTTTTCAATCATGGCTTCTCTGTTCTTATCATCTTTAAGGTTTTCGATTAAAGCCTCAGGGCTTGCTTCCGGATGAAACTGGGTTCCAAATATCTCATCAGAAAAACGAACAGCCATTACTGCTCTTTCCAGGTTGATGTGCGGACGGAATTTTTCAATTGCCATTACAGTCATTCCCAATTCTTCAAACCGATCATGATCCGGCTCAATGAACTGATACGCTCTGGAATCTACTGCATAAAAAGGATCCTGAAGATTCTTGAATAAAAATTCTTCTCTGCCTTCCTTTGTTTTGTGTACCGGCATTACCCCAAAAGAATAGGATTTTCTTTTACAGATATTTCCTAATTTCCAGTGAATACTTGCCAATTGGAAGGAATGGCAGATCAGGAAAAGATACTTCTTATCTTCATTATATTTGTTGTGTTCAAAAACTGAATCTAAAAAATGAGCAAACCTGTTTTCCCACTCGAAACCTTCACGGTGTGGAGTACCTGGCCCCCCTGAAGAAATAAAAATATCAAAGTCTCCAATCTCCGGCATTTCATCTTTAAACCTCACATCAAATGTCTGGATAATTACATTTTCTTCAGAGTTCTGCTGAAATGTTTCAGAAATTTCTTTAATGTTTCTAAAGCCTTGATTGACATGGTTGTTGTTCATGTCCAGCAGAGCAATTCGAATATCTTTCATTACATCATATTTTTTGTAAAGTTACCAAAAATATTATGAAGCAGTTTCGCCATGCGTTATGCCATACTCTGTTTCTGAAATCATATAATCCACAACCTTAGTAAGATCGCCGGTTTCCTTAAAGATCTGAAGCTGCCTGTCTGCACCGGTTCCGTTTTCAAGGATTTTCCAGGCATATTCAACCTCCTGACGGCATCCTAAATCGTCTACCACATCATCAATGAATTCCAAAAGTTCTTTTAATAAAATAGGATAAGGAACAGATTCTTCTTTCCCAAAATCAATCAGATGGGCCTCGATGCCGCTTTTGGAAGCACGCCATTTATTTTCATTCAATAAGAGTCTTCTGTAACTTCTGAAGCTAAGGTTTTGCTGGTGAAGCTTATAAATTTTAGCCACTAAACTCTGCATAATGGCTGCAAGACATACGGTTTCATCAATTCTTAGGGGCATATCGCAAATCCTGAACTCAATGGTAGGGTAGAATGGGTGGACTCTTAAGTCCCACCAGATTTTCTTAGCATTATCGATGGTTCCTGTTTTTACCAGAAGATCAACATAGCTGTCAAACTCAGCCAATGAGTTGAAGTAACTCGGAATACCGGTTCTCGGGAATTTTACGAAAATTTCCTGTCTGTAAGATTTAAAGCCTGTATATCTTCCGATCCAGAATGGTGAATTGGTAGAAAGAGCATACACGTGTGGCAGAAAATAGCGCATTACATTCTGAATTCTTACGCCTTCCTCACGATTGGGAATTCCAATGTGTACGTGAAGTCCAAAAATAAGGTTTTCACGGGCTACATCACCCATATCATCAACAATTTTGATGTATCTCTCTCCTTGAGTAATTGTATTGTCAGACCAATGAGAAAAAGGATGGGTTCCGCCACCGGAAACACGCAGTCCCTGTTCGTGGGCGGTGTTGATCAGGTGTCTTCTTAAATTCGTTAATTCTGCTCTGGCTTCCTGAATATTCTGACAGATTCCGGTTTCCATCTCGATCATGGATTCGTGCATTTCGTGCTTTAGATTTTCACTCAATACCGCTTTTCCGCCTTCAATGATTTTGGATACATGAGAAATCAGATCTCTGCTTTCAACATCAATGATCTGATATTCTTCTTCGATTCCAATAGTAAACTGATGATGCATTGTCTTGTGTTTTTTTATTCTTTTTCAATATTATTTTATGGAATCTTTCACAAAGGTTCCCCAAGTGATATTTGGTTTCCCGGGAGTATATTCCTTCGCTTTTTCAATAGCCAGCTTAGCAGCATGCTCTATGATCCATGCAAAATTTTCTTCTCCTACAGAATTTTTGTCCGCATCCGGAGCAGGATTGCAGAAATCGATAGCATAAGGAATACCATCTCTTACAGCAAATTCCACTGTATTGAAATCATATCCTAGTGCTTCATTCATTTTGATCGTATAATCATGAATGGTTTTCAATAATTTTTCAAGTTTTTTGCCTTGTGTCTGGTGAGTAGTGGCATACCTTAGGTGAGGCGCATTTCTAGGCTCATACGGCATGATGTGAACATATTTTCTACCTAGGCAATATACTCTGTAATAGTCATCAAAGATAATTTCCTCCTGAACCATCATCACCAGCTGTTCCGTTTCCCCAAGTTTGTTCCAGAGATCATCAGGGTTTTCCACTCTGTAAACACTCTTCCAGCCACCACCATCGTGAGGTTTCATATAGGCAGGGAATCCAACATAATTAAAAATATATTCCCAGTCATGTGGAAATTTCAGGTTTCTGAATGAAGTTTCCGAAGTATTGGTTGGTCTCTCATGAGATGGAAGCAATACAGTTTTCGGTAATGGAATTCCTAATTTGCTCATGAGGGCATTATTGAAAAATTTTTCATCAGCACTCCACCAAAACGGATTATTGATTACATAAGTTCCGTTAAGTGCTGCATTTTTCAGATAGGCTCTGTAAAAGGGAACATCCTGCGAAATTCTGTCGATGATTACTGCATAACCATAATCTGCTCCTTGTTCTAATTTGTCAATAGTAACAGGTTCAGCCACGATATCTCCACCTCCCAATTTATTTACTTTATCTATAAATGCCCAGGGAAACGTGTCTTCCATACCGAATAGAATTCCTACTTTTTTTGTCATAATTTTTGTTTTTAAATGGGTATATTATTTTTCAGCAGAATCAGTGATTCTTCAGATTTCTTAAAACTTAAGCGTTAAAACATTGATTCTCTTTTTAATTTAAAAATCGTTATTTTAAACACTTAAGCTATTTTATCAACTATTTTTTTTATTTGGAGGCTTTTTAAGAGAAATAAGTTCCTATAAATGTGGGGAATACCATTCTCCATAATGGCCAGTCGTGGCCGATCCATTTTCTTTCATCATACCAGAAATCAATGCCTTTTACTCTTAGAATTTCTGCCATTTCAATATTTTTATCCTTACAGATATCCTGGTCAGAAGTACTAAGCACAATATGCATATGCTTATACTTCCAGGCTTCATCATTTCTTATAAATTCCCTTGGACAGTTAAAATACACCAGGTCATCGGAATATCCATCCATAAAATTTCTTATACTGAAAGCCCCTGAGAGACAGAACAGATGAGAAACTACATCCGGAAACCTAAAAGCAAAATTAGCAGCATGATAGCCTCCGAAACTAGCTCCCGCAACGGCTACACGATGGGTCTTATGGATTTTCTGAATGTATGGAACAAATTCCTTGATCAGGAACTGAACATACCTTTCATAGTTTCTGATTCTTTGTTGTGGTGATATTTTTTCATCATAAAAACTCCAGCTGTCAATGGTTTGAATATTATAGAGTTTTATTTTTCCCTGCTCTATGAACCAATTGATACTTCCGTTAAGGTGAAAATCATGGTTTTGGGTATATTGTCCTTGGGAAGTGGGGAACATGATGATAGGATAGCCGGAATGTCCCGTCACTTCTACTTTAAGACTTGTTCCCAATAGGTTGGAATAATAATCAGTATGTTCTATATGAGGCATTTATATTCTACTTTTATGTTTGTGTATAATTAACTGCTCAGTTTGCCGGCTTTAGGAGGAAGAACATTCAGCATTTCTGCATTGATCTTTTCCGCAGCACTGTCCAGTCTGTCTTCTATCACTGAAGCATCACTGGATTTGTAAACAATTCCGGCATGGTAGTCTATAGGAAGAAATTTTACAACTTCCTCACATTCAAACTTAGTATAGTCCGGTTCTTTATCTTTAATAAGAGCAATAATAAGCCCTGCGTAATATCCGGTAGGTGGGGAGACGCTGTAGTTGTTGTTTCTTAAAAGAGCATCTTCGATCTTAGCCCATTCTCTCCATATATTAATGTTGCTTGAAGCTTCCACCAAATCAGGAATATGGGCACCGCCTACTCTTGAGGAGGTTTCCAGAAAATACCATTTTCCATCTTCCTTGCCACGGATGAATTCCGTATGGGTAGCTCCATTGAGGAGTCCGAAGTTGGAAAGTACTCTGGAATTGATCTCTTCCAATGCTTTGAACTCATCGGAATATCTTCCTAAAGTTTTAGATCTGAAAACACCTCCTTCATGAGAAACCTGCATGGGAGGAGCCAGATATTTTGATGCAGAAGTAAATATAATTTCTTTATTGAATGTAAGGCTGTCTACATGATAAACATCCCCTGGTTTAAAGCTTTCCAGCAGGAAAAGATGGCGCTCTTCCCCAAGCACTTCAAGGGCTTCATGAAGCTGCTCTTTGGTCATGATTTTTTTAATTCCTGATGCTGATGCTTCTGAACGGGGTTTCAATACCCATGGTGCAGGAACTCTGTCTACGAATTCATTCACGGTATCATCATTGAAAACAGCTGTGAATTCAGGAACACTGATCCCGGAATCTTTTGCCTTTTGGCGCATGGCCAGCTTATCTCTGAAATAACGGTGGGTAGTTTGTCCCATACCCGGAATACGAAACGTTTCCCTGATCAGGGCAGCCTTTTCCACATCGTAGTCATCAAGAGCGACTACAGCATCTACTTTTCTGGTTTTCATCAGGTGTGAAAAACCTTGGATCAGATGCTCCAGATCCCATACGGAAGGTTTGATTTCAGGCATATAAAATACCTCATCAATGGCATGCCAGGGCCAGTTTTTTTCTTTAAGATTTTCTGATGTTACTAAGATGATTTTATTACCAAGCCTCTTCATTTCATCCATGAAGTCATAGCCCTTGTAATAGCACGAAATACATACTATAATTTTCTCCTCCATATAATGTTTTTTAAGTTTTAGTGAATTTTCAAAAATAAATGCAATTCTTTATTGTTTGATTAATATCAAAAATTGGAATATGATGCGCTTTTATGAATCACTAATCAAGTATACAGAGAATTTTTGTAATAAACTAATTTTTAGTGATAATTTTCGATTAAATCCGAGAGCAATTGAACCCCATAACCGGTAGCTGCTTTTTCTTTAGCATATCCTACATTTCCAAAAGCTACACCAGCAATATCCAAATGTGCCCATTTAGGGTGATTTTCAGTGAAATGCTCTAGGAATTTGGCTGCAATAATGCAGTCTCCAATAGGCTTTAATGACATGTTTTTTAAGTCGGCTACATCAGATTGTATATCATCTTTCCAGACATCCCACAACGGAAGATTCCATAGTCTTTGGTTGGTGTGATCTCCGGTTTTAATCAAAAGCGTTTTCAGCTCTTCATTATTGGAAAACATTGCTCCGCAAGTGTCACCAAACATTCTTACTGCACTGCCCGTTAAAGTAGCCAGGTCAATAAGGAAATCTGTTTTGTAGTTTTTGACTAAATAAGAAAGTCCATCGGCAAGGATCAATCTGCCTTCTGCATCGGTATCCATAACTTCAATAGTTTTACCATTGTAGGCTGTGATAACATCACTTGGAAGTAGGGCTTTTTCAGAAATAGCATTGTCAGTAATCGGGAGTACGGCTATGATATTAACGGGTAAATTCATTTCAGCAGCATAGATTAAAGTTCCTAAAACAGCTGTTGCCCCACCCATGTCAGATTTCATATAATGCATATTGGTAAAGGGTTTCAGAGAAATTCCTCCAGTATCAAACAATACACATTTTCCAACCAATCCAAATGTTTTGGCGTTCTTCACTGTAGTTTTATATTCTAAAATAGTGAAAGCTGCATCATGGGCACTTCCTTGGTTAACGGCAAGATAAGCTCCAAGCCCAAGCTCTTCGCATTTCTTTCTGTTGAAAACCGTATATTTTAATTCATATTTTTTGGCCAGATTTTTAAGGTACAGACTGAAAATATCAGGCTTTTTAAGATTGGCCGGTTTATTCATCCACTCCTGGCAGGCGATTTGCCCGTTGCTTAATGCTTCAGCCTTCTGTTCAATATGGTCTAACTTTTTCTGGCTTAAATTTTCAAAATGAAGCTCAAATTTTGTATTCCAGAAAGGATGGTTTTTTTCAAAAGGATAGTGATAGGTTCCTATAAGCAGTCCTTTTACGAATTCCTCAAACTGTTTTTCATTAAGAAAATCGGCCAATAGCAAAGTAGGAACTGTATGTAATTTTTCCTTTTGGGTTTGTGAAAACTTTAAGGCAACCTGCTGAAGCTCGAAATTTTGCAGGGTTGATTTTCCAAGGCCGATAAAATAAGTAATCCCTTCTTCATGGGCATTCACAAAAACTTCGTGTTTTTTTCCGGTGAAGAATGTAGCTATATTTTTATTGAAATTCTTACTTGTTCTCATCCATTCTTCTTCAGTGAATAAGTGGAAAACCTGAGTGTAATTTTTATTTTTTTTGTTGATTAGTTTCATAAATTTAGTTCTTAATGCTTTGTTGTTGTGGTTTTACTTCTACAGGGTTTTCAGTGTTGTCATAATACAGCCATTCGATTGCCCGCGGAAATTCCTGTGACCAGTAAAATTCACTGTGGGTTCCTTCTGGATTGATGTTGGTCCTGAACTCAAAGTCGAAAAAACTCTTTTTTTCCCATCTTTTCAGATATTCTTCGAAAATATGAATTCTTTTAACCATTTTAGACCCTTCCTGTCCGCCACCATATAAGTATATTTTGGTCTTAAATGGAACCCGGAAGTTCATCATTGGAAAATTATTGTTAGGCTCTACCCATAGGGAAGGGGAGAAAATTAATAATTTAGAATAAACTTCGGGATAAAGAAATCCACTGTAGATGCTAATCAGAGCCCCTAATGAACTTCCTCCGATTCCTGTATTATCCCTATCTTTTTTGGTGCGATAATTTGCATCTACATAAGGTTTTAAAGTGTCTGTGATAAAACGGATGTATTTCTTCCCTTCGGAGCCATTGGCGACGTTATCATTATCGAAGATGTACTCTTTGATCCGGTCTTCACTTCCATGTTCTATGGCAATGACGATAATGTCTCCCCGTCCGTATTCTGCAAGAATAGAGAGCTTTTTATCGATTTCCCAGTTCCCGAAGCCGCTTCCTTCATTAAAAAGGTTTTGAGCATCCTGAAGATATAAAACGGGATAGCTCTTATCTGAAGTATGATAATCATAAGGAAGCACTGCCCATATTTTACGGTAACGATCCAGTTGCGGGATATAGAATTTCTCGGAAATCACTTCAGCAGTAGGAAAGAATTCTTCCTTGAAAGGGCCCCAGTTTAGCCTCCATTTTTCAACTGTATCAGACGTTTTCTGTAGTGTTTTTTTTGTTTTCCGGTTAGGAGTGATATTTCCGTATTTATCCAGCTCTACATTTTCCCAGCCTCCTTTGGTGAATTTGTATTCAATTTCATCAGCAAGTTTTTCATCTTCAATTTCTATGAAATAATGAAACGAATCTGATAGTTTGAGCTGGTAATTATAGTCTTTTGGATTCCAATTGTTGAAATTTCCGGTGATAAATACTGGTCTGTCATCTTTTTCATCAGTATAAAGTTCAAACCTCATCATAAGTGTTTAATAAATATTAGTTGGCTAAATTTATAAAAAAGATTGTTTTGGAATCATAAAAAAGTGAATTAAAAAATGATATATTTGATAGGAAACGAAAGAGGAAAAGGAACTTGATAATTATTTGATGAATAATTCATCGCTGTTGCCAGTATTTTTCGTAGTTTCAGGCAAAATATAAATACAAACTGATTTTGATGAACTCTGTTAAAACCTATACGCTTTTCACCGATCATGATGTGTACCTTTTCAAAGAAGGCAGGCATTATAAGCTGTATGGTAAGTTTGGGGCGCATTCTGTAGAGAAGGATGGAGTAAAAGGAGTTTATTTTTCAGTTTGGGCGCCCAATGCTAAAAAGGTTTCCGTGATAGGAAATTTTAATAACTGGAACCATAAAGACCATATTCTGTTCCCAAGATGGGACGGATCAGGAATTTGGGAAGGTTTTATCGAAGACTTAACCTGGGGAACCTTATATAAGTACGCTGTTGAAACGGCAAGAGGAGAAATCCTGGAGAAAAGTGATCCTTATGCATTAAGCTGGGAACAGAATATTCAGGCTGCTTCATTGGTGTCTACAACCTGGTATGAGTGGAATGACAAGGAATGGATGGAAAGCCGCGGGGCGAAAAATAGTCTGGATGCTCCTATATCTGTTTATGAGCTGCATTTAGGCTCATGGCTAAGGGATGAAAAAGATCCTGACCGATTTTTAAATTATCGCGATATTGCTAAAAAACTCATTCCTTATATAAAAGAAATGGAGTTTACTCATGTAGAGTTCATGCCTGTAATGGAGTATCCGTATGATCCAAGCTGGGGATATCAGATCACTGGATTTTACGCAGCAACTTCACGTTTCGGGTCACCGCAGGACCTGATGTTTCTTATCGATGAGCTGCATCAAAATAATATTGGAGTTATTCTGGATTGGGTACCTTCACATTTTCCGGGAGATGCTAACGGACTTCATCGTTTTGATGGGTCTCACCTATATGAACATGAGGATCCGAGAAAAGGATTTCATCCCGATTGGAAGTCACATATTTTCAATTATGGAAGAAATGAAGTGAAATCTTTCCTGATTTCCAATGCAATGTTCTGGCTGGACCGTTATCATGCTGATGGACTTCGTGTAGATGCGGTAACCTCAATGCTTCATCTGGATTATTCAAGGAATGAAGGTGAATGGGAGCCTAATATATATGGAGAAAATGTGAATCTTGAAGCCAAAGCCTTTCTGCAGGAGTTTAATACGGCTGTCTATAAACAATTCGGGAACAGTATTATGACCATTGCTGAAGAAAGTTCCGATTTTCCGATGCTTACCAAGCCCGTTCATGATGGTGGTGTAGGATTTGGAATGAAGTGGATGATGGGCTGGATGCATGATACACTGGATTACTTTAAAGAAGATTTTGCCAATAGAAAGTTTCAGCATCATAAGCTCACGTTTGCCTCTATGTATATGTATAATGAAAATTATATGATGCCTTTATCACATGATGAAGTGGTACATGGAAAAGCAAGTCTGATCTATAAAATGAAAGGTGATGAATGGCAAAAGTTTGCCAATCTTCGTACCCTGTATGTATATATGTATACCCATCCGGGCGCCAAGCTGCTTTTTATGGGGGATGAATTCGGGCAGACCAGTGAATGGAATTTTACCCAAAGCCTGGATTGGCACCTGTTGAAATACCCTGTTCATAAAGGATTACAGGATCTGGTAAAAGAACTGAATCATTTATATAGAACGGAACCCGCTTTGTATGAAAATCAGTTTGATAAAAACGGTTTTGAATGGGTAGAAGCAGATGATCTTGAAAACTCAGTTTATGTTTATCTTAGAAAAGGTAAAAAACATGATGATATTCTGATGACAGTGCTGAATCTGGCGCCGAAGGTACTAGACTATAAAATAAAGGTTTCAACCGGAACCCATTGGGAAGTCATTTTTAATTCTGATCATAAAGAATATAGCGGAAGCGGGGTAGAAGCTGACCTATTGGAGGAGAAAGACGATAATGGAACAGAACATGAAAAGTTCATAACGATCAAATTGCCACCTCTGGCGGGGGTTATTTTGAGACAGAAAAAAGATAAAAAGTATAAATTACACAGAATCAAACACAGAAGATAAAAAATGGTTATTTATCATTTAAGTACAGAATGCTATCCTGTAGCAAAAGTAGGGGGGCTGGCAGATGTTGTTGGGGCACTTCCGAAATATCAGAATAAAATAAAAGGAATAGATGCCAAGGTGGTAATGCCGTGGTACAATAAACCCTTTGTTTATGATCATGAATTTGATGTCATTTTTGATGGATTCATTCATCAGGGATTCAATATGTTGCAGGTTCAGGTCATGAAAGAGAAAACAAATGTGTTGGGATTCGAACTTTATATGGTGAAGATTCCCGGGTTGCTGGATAGAGACAATCCTTACGGTTATCAGGATGAAAGTTTCCAGTTTTTAGCCTTTCAACAAGGAATACTACACTGGATGTGTGCTATGGAAATCAGGCCGGATGTATTGCACTGTCATGATTATCATACCGGATTGGTTCCTTTTATGGTACAGCATTGCCCCGAATTTAATTTTCTGCAGGGGGTAAAAACGATTGGAACCATTCATAATGGTGAATATCAGGGGATGATGAGCTGGAATATGGCGAATAATATGCCTTCTTTTGATGCTTATAAATGGGGTTTAATGGATTGGAACGGGTTCATAAATCCATTGGCAAGTATGCTTAAATGTTCTCATGCCTTTACTACAGTTTCCGAAGGATATCTGGAAGAACTTTTTATCAGCTTTCGCGGACTCGAAAGTCTGGTCCGTCAGGAATTCGGTAAAGCTTATGGGATCATCAACGGAATTGATACTGAAGTTTGGGATCCTGAAACCGATCCGATGCTGGATTTTAATTTTAACAGTAAAAATGCTGTAGTCCAAAAGAAAAAGAATAAGGAGAAACTTTGTAAAGAATATGGTTTAAAACCTGAGCTTCCTTTATTTGCGTTCATTGGTAGATTTGCAACAGAAAAAGGAGCTGACTTCCTGCCGGATGTAGTCTGGCGAAGCATCAAGCAAAGTTATGGCGCTTTAAATATCATGATCCTTGGATCTGGAAATACTTATATTGAGAATAAGCTGAAGGAATACGATTATACTTACACCAACTTTGCTTTAGATCTGGGATATAAAGAACATCTTTCTCATAAGATCTATGCCTCGGCAGATTTTCTGCTAATGCCGTCAAGAGTAGAACCATGCGGCTTGAACCAGATGTATTCTATGAGATACGGAACCGTTCCTGTAGTAAGATATACCGGTGGATTGAGAGATACAGTGGAAGATATTTCAACAGGCGGAGCAGGACTGAACTTCACCTATCCCGGTGTAGATGATATTGTACATGCGATGAACAGAGCCCTTGGAATCTACAATCAGAAAGGAATGATGAAAGAACTTATTCATGCCAATATGAATTTTGACTTTGCATGGGAGAAATCTGCAGAAAAATATATAGCTTTATATAATAGCTGATATGACACGAGTTTTTTCTTTTTTATTGATCATAATAATGCTGTCTTCCTGTAAAAAAGAAGATGGTAGCCTTCATAATGGGTATTTTTGGATCTATGGATCTGGCCTTATAGATATGTATGGCCAAGAAGCAACTAATGCTATATCTGAAAAGTGGAAGATAAAACAAGTGCATGTCGGAGGTTGTGTGATTGATAATGAAACAGAGAAAAAGATAAGGGTTGCCAATAAAAAAACTCTGGCAGCTATTGCAAAGAAATATGGTAAAGGCTGGGAGGCACAATATGATAAGGATATAGAAGATTATGCTGTGAAAAGAGACAATGTAACGGATGTCCTGCTTGTGAATAAACGATTCCAAAACAAGCTTAGCAATTATAATGTTTCATTTGATGATGTAAATAATGAAATAACAGTACTGAATGATCCTGAGCAATATGAAGTAACTGTAGTAAATCCGAGATTGAAATATGAAAATAAAATTTGTTTCAGGGTAAAGGTAAATACCCAAAACAGAACTGTAAACTTAATAAAATAAAAAACGCAATATATTTATGAACCGAAATGTAATCTCTATTGTATTGGGTGGCGGCAGAGGAACAAGATTATTCCCGTTAACGTATACCAGATCAAAACCGGCAGTTCCTATTGCTGGAAAATACAGGCTGGTGGATATTCCGATCTCAAACTGCCTGAACTCTGGCCTGAATAAAATCCTGGTACTTACTCAGTTTAATTCAGCATCTTTAAATTCACATATCAAGAACTCTTATCACTTTGATATCTTCAGCAAAGGTTTCGTAGATATTCTTGCTGCTGAGCAGAATGTGGAAAATGAAAGCTGGTATCAGGGAACAGCAGACGCCGTGCGCCAGTCTATGAAACATCTTGAAAAATATGATTATGATTATATCTTAATCCTTTCCGGAGATCAGCTTTATCAGATGGATTTCAGGGAAATGCTGGATTTTCATATTGAAAACGGAGGAGATGTAACCATTGCAACCATTCCGGTGAATGCCAAAGATGCAACCGGTTTTGGGATCCTAAAATCAGATGATGAAGGAAATATCACATCTTTCTATGAAAAACCGGATTATGATATGCTGGAAGGTTTGAAATCTGAAGTATCAGAAGAGAATAAGCATAAAGGAAAAGAATTCCTGGCCTCTATGGGAATCTATATTTTTACAAAGACTATTCTGAAAAAAATGTTTGATGAAGGAGCTGGTGATGATTTCGGGAAAGATATTATTCCAAGCTCTATTGGGAAATATAAGACATTAAGTTATCAGTACGAAGGATATTGGACGGATATTGGAACGATAGAGTCGTTTTATGAAGCCAATCTGGATCTTTGTCTGGATCTTCCACAGTTCAACCTGTTCTCCTCCTCTCCAATCTATACAAGAGCGAGAATGCTTCCGCCATCTAAAATCAACGGTTCTTATGTAAGCAAGGCTGTATTTGGAGATGGATGTATCATTATGGCAGATAAAATTGAAAACTCTGTGATAGGAAACCGAACCAGAATAGATAAAGGCAGTACTATCGTTAATTCCTACGTCATGGGAGCTGATTTCTATCAGAATACGACAGAAATCGTTCTGAACGACAGAGGGGGCCGTCCGAATATGGGAATCGGAAAATACTGTTATATTGAAAAAGCAATCCTTGACAAAAACTGCTCCATTGGAGATAATGTAAAGATCATCGGTGGAAAACATATTCCGGATGGTGATTATGGAACTTATTCTGTACAGGATGGTATCGTAGTCGTGAAGAAAGGAGCGATACTGTTGCCGGGAACACATATTGGGTAAGAAGGAAGGAAGAAGGAAGCTGGAAGCTGGAAGTTATTTAGGTCGAAACAATGACTCTGCAACTTTTTTATTGAAATATAAGTTAGTTTATATGATAAATCCAATCAAGAGATTATCATTAATTATTCGAATAACAGTGGCTTCCAGCTTCCATCACCCGGCTTCCAGCCTTTCACTAGGTTAATTATTGTTAAACATATAATTAGAGTGATCAGCATATTGGTCACTTTTTTTATTATAAAAAATATTACAAGCATTCTGCTGAGATGAATGAAGGTATGTAGTGATATTACCTAAGCGGTTTGATAAGACATTTACTTCATCATAGTCAATGAACCTGACTTCTTTCTTCTCTTCTAAAAATATAAGATTTAGAAACTAAAAAAAATCTTGATCAGCTATCAGGTTAGTTATTAAAATTTAAAATCACTGTAATGTGATATTTTAAATTTTAATATATTAGCAACTCAAAAAAACATTTATGGTGAGAAAAAAAAATCTTCAGTTTGCGCTTTTATCAGTGCTGACATTTTCTATGCATTCCTGTCGGACGGAAGATGAAGTGCTTCCTAAAGAAGAACAGTCCCAATTCAGGGTTCCTATTGAAATGTTCTTGAAGTTTGAAGAGAAAGCTCAATCTGATCCGGAATTCAGAGCGCAGAATAAACAGGAAACCGGACAGGTTACCCAAAAGAATGGCACTTACAATACCACTGTAAATATTCCTATCTCTCAGGTGAGCTATAAACTGCCATTCAGAGAAACCATAGAATCATTTTTCCAAAACAATCCTGCTTTAGGGCTGGAATTTTATAAAGATTTTGGAAATCCTTTTTATAATGTATCTACCTATACTTATGGAGATAGTTCCAAGGCTATTGCCTTTCCTATTCTCCAGGGAGATCGGGTAACGGCTTTTATTCATGGTATTGTTACCCCAAACAGAGATTATGTACAGTTTACTATTGTCCAGAATAATGATCCTGTAACGCTGAGAGTATTAGCCATTCTTCAGGATGCGGTAGATAACCTATATCCCAAAAATCCTACTCCAATGGGGAAATTTGCTAAAGAGCAAAATATTAGGATTAACGATATCGAGGAAATCACCATCATTAAATTTAATGTTTTTTCTGGTGGCGGAGGCGGTTTTGGATATATGTTCCCTGGAAGAGAGTGGTGGAAGGACTCTCCATGGAAAGAAGCTAATGGAGCACATCTGGGCAGTGGAGGAGGAAAAGCAATGTCTGGAGATGGCTCTAAACATAAGTTTCCGGATTATCTGGATCCTAATGATAATCCATGTGTAAAATTGAGTGAGAAAAATGAAGCAGCTAAAGCAATTTCTGGAAATTCAGATTTTAAAAATAAAAAAACAACAGTTACTAATGGAATTACTAATTCCGGCCCAGAAAAAGGATATATCTTTGGAAAAGATACTAGCGGAAATATAAAAATAGGAGATGTAAAAACCGGAACAGATTCAAACGTTAGTTTACCAGCCACTGATCCGAACTTCACGGTAACTGGAAGTGCACATACTCATACAGGAATAGACAGCTTCGATAGTTTTTCTCCATTAGATTTTTACGCAACAGGAAATAACCTACAGACTAATGCGAATTATAGTATGATGTTTGTTTTTGGAGCTACAGGAGAAGAATATGTTTTGAATATTATTGACCCTATAAAGATAAAGAATTTTATGAATCTTTATAAACAATCTACAAATATAGACGAAAGTAATGGGTGGATGAAACAATCTGCTCTTGGAGAGAATTTTTATAATGCTTTAAAACAATTTATAAAGCAGGGCAAAACTGATGATGAAGCTTATGTTCTTGCCAATGCTTATGTACTGAGAAAATATGATACTGGAATGGTAATAAGTAAGAAGGATCCTGTTGGAAGATTTAACACTTTATTTGTTAAAGAAGTTAAAAACTCAAGTAATGCTAATGAGACTAATTATGAACAAACAGACAATTGTAATTTGTAAATTTATTGTTATGAAAAATATATTTAAATTGATTATCCTTTTTGCATTATTTTCGTCTTATACTAAAATTAATGCTCAATTGGATACCTTAAAATACTTAAAGCAGTTTGAGGTAAATAAAACACAATATATTAATAAACCTTTTTCATTTTTATTGGATAAAATGACTCAGATTCAGCCCAAAACAGTCTGGCCAGTTCTTATTACTAATAAGAAAAGTGTCATCAGAGAATCTGAATTCAATTTTTGTGATAAAGAAAAAAGTTTTAATAATGTAATTAAGCTTTATATAACCTGGCAGGAAGAAATTCCAAGAAGTGATATAAAATATTATGAACAGAAAAATGGTTTTTATTTCACGGAAGAAGAACGCGTATTTTATGGAAACAAAATTGTGAAGGATATCTTAGTTTATCGTTGATAGAAAATTTTGTTCATGAAAAAAGTATTTAAGCTTACCTCTCTTTTTGCACTATTCTTATTTTACACTAAAAGTAATGCTCAACTGGATACATTAAACTATTTAAAAGCGTTTGAAGCGAATAAAGCTCAATATATAGGAAAACCTTTTTCAGGATTGCTTAATGATATGACAAAAATTCAGCCCAAAGCGATGTGGCACAATGGGCCTTTTAACAATAAAAATATAAGAACATCTTCTGATTTAGGTTTTTATGATTTGTCAAAAGGCTATGAATTTAATGCTATTACTTTTGTTGTATACTGGCAGGATCCTGTATCTGCAACAGATGCTAATTATTATAAAATTAAGAATAAGAATAACTTTACCTCTGAAGAAAAAAACTTCTTTGGTAACAAAATAATAAAAGATATAATGGTTTATCGTTGAGAATAAAGAAAACTAATAATAGATCTAAGGTATAGTATCCTGCATAAGAATTAAACAAGTTATGCTAAATAGTATTTTCCTGCTTCCAGCCCTTAATCAGGTTAATTATTGTTAAACATATAATTAGAGTGATCAGCATATTGGTCACTTTTTTTATTTGTATTACTTTTGTGCGATGCGTATTTTTAAATATTTAACGGTAGTTATTGTTCTTTTGGGAGGTGCTTATGCTGCTTCCATGTATTATTTTGTAGATGAAAGCAAGAATTTTACAGTTGAGAAAGAAATTGATTATCCGGTAGATAAAGTTTTTGGACAGTTCAATAATCTCCAGAATTTTACAAGATGGAACAACTTTTTTACCAGTTCACAGTCTATGGATATAGATTATTATACACCTTATGAAGGGAAGGGAAGTGCCATCAGTTACGTAGATAAAAAAAATGATACGGATGGCGAAATGTTCATTCGTTATGAGAACCTGAATAAGACCTTAAGATATCAGCTTTTTGAAGATGAAAATGAAAATCCGACCTTAGTTGATGTGAAATTCAAGCCTGTTTCTGCAGAAAAGACAAAAATTACCTGGTACGTACACACTCCTAAACTATCTGTCTGGAGAAGAGTAGAAAACTTCTGGACAGAGGACCGTTTTGCCGAAAATATCAACAAAAGTATGGTCAATCTTAAAAATTCATTAGGAAATAAGGTTGAAAAAGACAATCAGATGGCAGCGATCAAGTATGACAGTCTAGTCGTGGAGAATGAAGAAGATAAACTGTTGTTGGGGATCAATGTGAGTACCGCCAATAAAAAAGATGCCCTTTACAAAAATATCGTGATGAATTATAACAAAGTCTATAATTTTGTATCGATGGACCTTGGTAAAAAAGATGATGAATTTGGGTATCCGGTTCTGATGACTGATGCAGATAATTACAAAGACAAAGAAGTTTCTTACTTCCTCGGAATTCCACTTTCCAAGAAAATTGGAGTGTCTGACAATAATTTCAATTTTAGGTCTGTAAATCCATCACAAAACTACGTAATGTACTACAAAGGGAGCTATGAAGGCCGAATAAAAGCTATTCAGCAGTTGATTCTGAAAGCCAAAAAAGATGAGATGCGCTTCGGAGATATCCGTCAGACCTTTATAGAACGTCCGATGGAAGGTCAGGACGTGAACATGAAGCTCTCATTATCAGTGTATAAGTGATTTTTTTTTAATTATTTTTTTCTTAAGTTTTTTTAACGGTTTCAGACTGTTCTAACTCGGTTTTTTTTATTAAATTTGAAGATTAATTCTACAAATAAATTTTAATAAATAGATAAACTGTAATAATGGACAGATTTTCATTCCTAAACGCAGCTCATTCTCAGTTAATTGAGGATTTATACCAACAGTACTTAAAATTCCCGGATTCTTTAGAACCATCATGGAAAGCCTTCTTTCAAGGCTTCGATTTTGCTTTGGAGAACTACGGAGATGACGATAACATTCAATTTATTCAGGCCCCGGCCAACGCTGCTCCGGCAGTACAACAAATTTCTCAGGCAGTAACAAGCGGAGAAGTTCCTGAACACATCAAGAAAGAATTTAAAGTCGTAAACCTTATTGAGGCTTACAGAACAAGAGGGCACCTGTTTACAAAGACAAACCCAGTTAGAGAAAGAAGACACTATACCCCTACTTTAGATATCGAGAACTTCGGTCTCTCTACAGCAGATTTAAATACAAAATTCAACTGTGCTGTTGAAACAGGGATGAAAGAGCCTGCTACTTTAGCAGATCTGATCAAGCATCTTGAAAATATCTACTGTGATTCTATCGGGGTAGAATATACATACATCAACAACGTTGAAGAAAAAGATTTTATCAAAAAATGGCTTCAGGTAAACGAAAATCACCCAAGCCTTTCTGCGAATGAAAAAACAGAAATTTTATTAAAATTAAATCAGGCAGTAGCCTTTGAAAATTATCTTCATACAAAATTTGTAGGTCAGAAAAGATTCTCACTGGAAGGTGGGGAAACATTAATCCCAGCTTTAGATCAATTGATCTCAAGATCTTCTCAATTGGGAGTAGATGAAGTGGTATTAGGTATGGCTCACAGAGGAAGGCTAAATGTATTGTCAAACATCTTCGGAAAATCTTACAAGCAGATCTTCTCAGAATTTGAAGGAAAAGAATTCGAAGAAGATGTATTCTCAGGTGACGTTAAATATCACTTAGGATCATCTAAAAAGATCAAAACTGCTTCAGGAGAAGAAGTGTGTATCAACCTGACTCCGAACCCGTCTCACCTTGAAACGGTAGCAGCTTTAGTAGAAGGAATCTGCCGTGCGAAAGTAGATGATAAGTATAAAGACTATTCTAAAGTATTACCAATCATCATTCATGGTGACGGTGCTATTGCAGGACAGGGTATTGCTTATGAAGTAGCTCAGATGATGACTCTTGAAGGATACAGAACAGGTGGTACAGTTCACATTGTAGTAAACAACCAGGTATCTTTCACTACGAACTTCCATGATGCAAGATCTTCAACATACTGTACAGATATCGCAAAAGTTACAGAATCTCCTGTAATGCACGTAAATGCTGATGATGCAGAAGCAGTAGTTCACGCGATTCACTTTGCAGCAGATTTCAGAGCAAAATTCGGGAAAGATGTGTACATCGATTTATTAGGATACAGAAAATATGGTCATAACGAAGGGGATGAGCCAAGATTTACACAGCCTAACCTTTACAAGGCGATTTCTAAGCATCAGAACCCAAGAGAAATCTATAAAGATAAATTAATAAACGACAGCGTTATCTCTAACGATATCATCAAAAAGATGGAGGTTGACTTCAAAGCACTTTTAGATAAAGACTTTGATGCTTCCAAAGAGATCGAGAAAAACGTAATGGATCTGTTCATGGCTGAAGATTGGGTGGATTATCCAATCGGAAAGAGAGGGGCAGTCCAGTTACCTGTTGATACAAAATATGACTTAGCGAAGTTGAAAGAACTGGCGCTTACAATGTCAACACTTCCGGCTGATAAAAAGTTCATCAACAAGATTACAAGACTTTTCGAAAACAGAATCAAGGCTATTGAAGGAAACTCATTAGACTGGGCACTAGGAGAGTGGTTAGCCTATGCTACACTACTTGTAGAAGGTCACAATGTAAGAATCTCAGGAGAAGATGTAGAAAGAGGTACATTCTCTCACAGACATGCTGTTGTAAAAACAGAAGATACAGAAGAAGAATATATCCCGTTAAGACACGTCTCAGAAAGCAGATTTGACGTATTCAACTCTCACCTTTCAGAATACGGTGTTCTAGGTTTCGACTACGGATATGCAATGGCTTCTCCAAATACATTAACCATCTGGGAAGCTCAGTTCGGAGATTTCGTGAACGGTGCTCAGATCATCGTTGACCAGTACTTGGCAGCCGCAGAAGAAAAATGGAAAATCCAGGACGGATTGGTAATGTTATTGCCTCATGGTTCGGAAGGTCAGGGTGCAGAACACTCTTCAGCAAGATTGGAGAGATTCTTAACACTTTGTGCTAATGAAAATATGGTAGTGGCAAATATTACTTCCCCTGCCAACTACTTCCACTTATTGAGAAGACAGTTGAAATGGGCGTTCAGAAAGCCATTGATTGTAATGAGTCCTAAATCTTTATTGAGACACCCTAAAGTAGTTTCTCCACTTGAAGATTTCGCAACAGGTTCATTCCAGCCAATCTTAGATGATCCAACTGCAGATCCTAAAAAAGTAGAAAAATTAGTTCTTTGTTCAGGTAAACTGTACTTCGAATTATTAGCGAAAAAAGAAGAATTAAACTGTGAAAACATTGCATTAGTAAGATTCGAACAGTTGTATCCACTTCAGACAGATGCTATTGAAGCGATTTTCAGTAAATACGAAAACAGAACACAATTGGTATGGGCTCAGGAAGAGCCTGAAAACATGGGAGCTTGGTCTTATATCCTGAGAAACTTCAGAGATACAGGAATCCAGGTAGTATCTCCTGTACCAAGTGGTGCTCCGGCTCCAGGTAGCCATAAGATGTTTGAAAAAAATCAAAATGCAGTGATCAACAGAGTTTTCGACAGAGACGATGCTCCTGCAAAAAGACCTGTTACAGCTTAATTTAAATAATATCCAATTAAAAAATAAAAAATACTCGATATGTCAGTTTTAGAAATGAAAGTTCCTTCACCGGGCGAATCAATCACAGAAGTTGAAATTGCAACTTGGCTAGTAAAAGATGGTGATTATGTAGAAAAAGATCAACCTATCGCTGAAGTAGACTCAGACAAAGCAACTCTTGAATTGCCGGCAGAACAAAGTGGTGTTATCACTTTAAAAGCAGAAGAAGGTGAGGTAGTACAAGTAGGTCAGGTAGTTTGTTTAATTGATATGGATGCTGCAAAACCAGCTGGTGGTGCACCTGCTGCTGAAGCTCCAAAACAGGAAGAAGCTCCAAAAGCTGCTGAACCTGCTAAACAAGAAGCTCCTAAACCAGCTGCTCCGGTTGCTGCTCCACAAACTTATGCTACAGGAGCTCCTTCTCCATCTGCTAAGAAGATCCTTGACGAAAAAGGAATGGATGCTGCACAGGTTTCAGGAACAGGAAGAGACGGAAGAATCACTAAAACTGATGCTGAATTAGCTGCAGTTCCTGCATTAGGAGGAAACTCTCTTACAGGTGCTAGATCTACCACTACAACTAAACTTTCAGTTTTAAGAAGAAAAATCGCTCAGAGACTAGTTTCTGTGAAGAATGAAACAGCGATGTTAACAACTTTCAACGAAGTTGACATGTCTGAAATCTTCAGATTAAGAAAACTATATAAAGAAGAATTTGCTCAAAAGCATGGAGTTGGACTTGGTTTCATGTCTTTCTTTACAAAAGCGGTTACAAGAGCATTAGAAATGTACCCTGATGTAAATGCATCTATCGACGGAGATTACAAAATAAACTATGATTTCTGCGATATTTCAATTGCAGTTTCAGGCCCTAAAGGATTAATGGTTCCTGTATTGAGAAATGCAGAAAACATGTCTTTCAGTGCAGTTGAAGCAAACATCAAAGATCTTGCTACAAAAGTAAGAGACGGTAAAATTACAGTTGACGAAATGACTGGTGGTACTTTCACGATTACAAACGGTGGTACTTTCGGATCTATGTTGTCTACACCAATCATCAACCCGCCGCAATCTGCAATCTTAGGAATGCACAACATCATCCAGAGACCAGTTGCTGTTGACGGGCAGGTAGTAATCAGACCAATGATGTACGTAGCAATGTCCTATGACCACAGAATTATCGACGGAAAAGAATCTGTAGGATTCCTGGTAGCGGTAAAAGAAGGTATCGATAATCCTGTTGAAGTATTAATGGGAGGTAACGAAAGAAAAGGCCTTGGGTTATAGTTTTTAATAAAATTATAATGTAAATATATAATCTCGCCTTAAAAAAGGCGAGATTTTTGTATCTATTAAGAAAATACTACAATGATGTTTTCAAAAATGACTTCCAATATCAAAGTTTCAGTAATACCTGAATATGATAGTAAAAACAGTTATCCATCTGAAAACCGTTATGTTTTCAAGTACAATATCACTATAGAAAATGACGGAAGCTTTCCTATAAAAGTACTGAAAAGAAAATGGCTCATCTTCGATGTAGGATTCGGATTCACAGAAATTATAGGTGACGGGATTATCGGTCTGACTCCGGAGATCGGAACAGATGAAAATTTTGCCTACTTCTCTAATGTAATGCTTCGTTCCGGAGTAGGAAGTATGAGTGGGAAATACCTTGTTAAAAACCTTGAAACACAGGAAACTTTCGAGATTGATATCCCAAAATTTAACCTGCTTTCAGAAGTTTTAAGTAATTAAAATTATTCTTTAATAAATTGATGTCTGCTAATACCACTTTGAGATTTTACTTCCATAAAGTAGCCCCCTTTCAGCAGGTTAGAGACATTGATTTTAGCATCAGTAGAATGATTCTGAAGAATTAATTTTCCTTCTGTATTATACACTTTTATCCACTCAATACGTTCTGCATTTTTAAGATGAACAGAGCCCTCTTTTACAGGATTAGGGTAAAGTGCTATTGCTTTACCAGACAGGGGTAAGTAGGTGTTATTTGTCCCCAGAGTACCATTTTCGTAATATGCCTGATCCCCGGCATCGTTGATTATAATAAGCGTTTTTACTCCATTGGCAAAGATAATCTGATAGTTAAAGGAGGTAGTTCCCATACTGAAATAACCTGTATATTGATTATTAAAAGCTGTGTTTTCCGGCATTGTACAGTTTGGTGTATTGCCACCACCGGCACCAAGAGTCCAGACATTGAAGCTGCTGGCCGTTATTTCACTGTCATAAATTAATGCCCATATACTTCCTCCACAGATAGGACTCATCATATTTGTTAATGCATTAGGAGCAGATGGAGAGTTGGGGGAAGTTGAAAAAGTTAAAACAGGGCTTCCCATTTCACTGTTTTGTGGAAGATTGTAAGTAATGTTATTTCTTACTACTTTCTTTAAATTCCAGTCTATATTATGGAGTTGTGTTTGTGCATACGTAAAACTACCGACAATCGCGGTAAGAGAAAGTAAAAGTCTTTTCATGGTTTTTGTTTTAAAGTTACAGTTTTTTGATATATTTTTTCAATATTGATTCATCTATTTCTTCATTTCTTGTGATAAAGAGTCTTTCAAAAGCCAATAAGGATATTTTTGCACAAACTTCAGCATCAGCACCTGCTCTATGATGATTAAACTGAATCTGATGATATTCAGCCAAAGGCTTTAAGCCATATTTTGGAAGGTAATTCCATGATTTTTTGGCCAGCTGTATACTGCACAGATAATTCAATTTAGGAGTAAACATTCCATAATGTTGAAAGCAACCTCTTAAAACAGATGCATCAAAACTTGCATTATGGGCAATCATCAGTGTTCCATACATCAATTCCTGCGCTTCATGCCAGATCTCATCAAATGTAGGAGCATCCTGCACATCTTCAGGCTGGATTCCATGCACTGCGATATTAAATTTATTGAAGTAGGGGAAACTTGGTGGTTTTATCAGCCATGTTTTGGTCTCTACAATTTTGGAATCCTGCACTACACAGATTCCCATCTCACAAGCAGAGTTTTTTTCATGAGTAGCTGTTTCAAAATCTATTGCGCAGAAATCCATTTAGATAATTTGATATTTAAAATTTGAAGTTTGAAGTTTAATATTGGTAAGTGATAACCCTTCCGATCTAAAAATACTCTGAATACTGAGAGCATTTCTATCGTATTTATTATTTTTTATTTCCGCCCAAAAAATGGTTAAATATTAGCCATTTCGACTGATAGAACTGATGTTTCTGATTTTTCTGGCGAAGTTTCCAGGTTCCGGGAAGCTGCCCGTAGAAACCAAAATGTGCTCTTACAACTGCCCAAAGGTGAGGAAATCCATGTTTTAATCCAAAATAAATTCCCGCGACACCATCCAGACACAGCCTGAAAAAAATGAGCCAGATCAGTTTGGGAAATGGCAGGTTTTTCAACATCATAGACAGGTTGTTTCTGATATTTAAATAGGTTTTCTGAGCGCTCTGTTTATTCAACGTTCCACCTCCTACGTGATATACCTTAGATTTTCCGGTATAAAAGATTTTTTTATCAGAATTAATAAGCCTCCAGCAAAGATCAATTTCCTCTTGATGGGCAAAGAAACGTTCATCAAATCCCTTCTGTTCCCAAAAATCTTTGGAACGTATAAAAAAGCAACATCCTGATGCCCAGAAAATTTCTGTTTCATCATCATATTGTCCCTTATCTTCTTCAAGATCATCAAAAACACGTCCTCTGCAGTAAGGATACCCCAGATTATCGATCAAACCACCTCCGGCACCTGCGAATTCAAATTTTTTTTTGTTATCGTAGGATAAAATCTTAGGTTGAATAGCAGAAATTTCAGAATCCTTTTCAAACAGAGTCAATATAGGCTCTATCCAGTTTTCAGTAACCTCTACATCAGAATTGAGAAGACAGTAATATTCATTTGTTATTTCCTTTAATCCTGTATTATAACCACCGGCAAATCCATAATTTTTATCGTTTTTAATGATTTTTACTGTTGGAAAATTGGTATTGAGAAATGCTATAGAATCATCTGTAGAAAGATTGTCAATAACATAAATATCTGCATTTTGAGAAAACTGTACTACACTTGGAAGAAATTTTTCCAGCCAGTTTTTCCCATTCCAGTTTAAGATGGCAACCGCCAGTTTTTTCTGCATGTACATCTAATTGTTTTCAGGATCAAAAAATTTGATAGAATCCTGGTACTTCCACTTTCGGTGAGACCAAAGATAATTGTCCGGATGCTTATGTAAGGTATTTTCAAGCATTTTGTGGAATTTTCTTACCACTTCATGTTCAGAGAATTTTTCCTGATCCGGATAGATCCTGTAGTAATTGACCTGGTAATACCCACGTTTTACTTTTTTCATTTCACAATAAATAAAAGCAAGATCCATTCGGGTCGCCAGTTTATCATACCCTATGAAAGCAGGGGTTCTCTGATTCATAAATTCTAATCCGTAGGTAACATGGGAAAAATGCGGAGTCTGGTCTGCTACAAACATATAGATAGAATTTCCGTCATTTTTATTTCTGAAAATATTAAGAATGACTTCGTTTGCTTCCAAAGCCTCATTTCCGAATTTGTTCCTGACTTTTTTCATCTGATTTTCCCAAAAACTGCTATTCACCTTTCTGTATACAGGGTGACAGTGTTTTTGAGGGACAATTCTTGCCAAAGCATTAATCCATTCCCAGTTAAAAACATGACCCGCGAGAAGAATGATATTTTTACCTTCCTTTTGCACTTCATGAAATACATCCTGATTAATGTGTTGCATTCTTACTCTGGATTCCGTTTCAGAGATGCTGAATGATTTGATGGTTTCTACCAGATAATCAGAGAAATTGCGATAGAATTTTTTTCGGATTTTCCGAATCTCCTCTTCAGATTTATCAGGAAAGGAATTGATAAGATTTTGGGTAATTACCTTCTTTCTATAGCCTACCAGATAATAATTTAGGAAGAACATAACGTCCGAAAAAATATATAATATTCTAAGCGGAAGTTTTGAGATGAAATATAATATTTTAATTAAGAAGCTCATAAAACAGGCAAATTTAGTAATAATAAAATTATGGTTCTATTTTTGTAGGGAGATAAGTATTATTTTTTTACTTTTATGTTATGAAAAAATTGACATTGATCGCTTTTCTGGGATTAAGCACTTTTGCTTTTTCACAGGATGTAAAGAACTTACCCGATAAAGGAAAGCAAAAAACGGCTCTTATTGTACCGACCGAACAGAAAGAACTGGACGCGAAGAAGAAAGCTGCTGAAGAAAAAGCAAAACTTCCTAAGCCCTATAATCCAAAGGCTGATGCTCAGGCAGATATTAATAAATTGGTTGCTCAGGCTAAGAAGGAAGGGAAAAATATTATGATCCAGGCAGGTGGGAACTGGTGCATCTGGTGTCTTCGATTCAATAATTTTGTACAGGAAACTCCTGAATTGAAACAGCTCGTAGATAAGAACTACTTATATTACCATTTGAATTATTCTCCGGATAATAAAAATGAGAAAGTTTTTGCTCAGTACGATAATCCTGGTGAAAAATTCGGGTATCCGGTGTTTATTGTTTTGGATAAAGACGGAAAGATGATTAAGGTTCAGCAGAGTGATGTATTCGAAGAAGGAAAAGGATACAGCAAGGAAAAGGTAAAAGAATTCTTCAATACCTGGAAGCCTAAAGCATAAAAATTCAAAAGGTTGTTTCTACTGGAAACAACCTTTTTTATTTTGTATAATAAATAGACTTAATTTGTAAGCTCTGTGAGAATTATAAAAATCTTTTAATCCAGCTTAATTTCTTTTCAGAATAAGGCGGATATTTAATATTAGGTTCACCCCATGTTGCTTTTTCAAGAACTGCTTTTTGATGAGAGAAAGTCTCAAAGCCAAATTTACCGTGATAATTTCCGATTCCTGAACTTCCTACACCTCCAAAGGGTAGATGATCATTGCTTAAATGCATCACAACATCATTGATACATCCGCCTCCGAAAGACAATCTTTGTGTAAAGTTTTCCTTTTCTTCAGTATTATTAGTGAAAAGATAAGCAGCCAGAGGCTTTTCCAGTTCCAATACTGAATTCAGAGCCATATTGTAGTTTTTAAAACTGATAACAGGTAAGAGAGGCCCGAAAATTTCTTCCTGCATGATCTGATCATTCCCATCTATATGATGAAGAATAGTAGGTTCTATATATCGTTTTTCTTCATCATAATTACCACCAAAATATATTTTTTCTTTATCAATAAGATTGATTAACCGCTGAAAATTTCTTGTATTGATGATCATGGTATATTGTTCTGAATCAGGATCGTATTTGAATTCTTGAATGTATTTTCTCAACATTTCCAGAAATTGTTCCTGTATGGATTCTTCCACTAATAAATAATCGGGAGCAACACAGGTCTGTCCGGCATTCAGAAATTTTCCCCAGACAATTCTTTTGGCTGCAATTTCAAGATTGGCATTTTTGGTGATAATGGCCGGTGATTTTCCGCCCAATTCAAGAACAACGGGTGTTAAATGTTCTGCGGCAGCTTTGTATACTATTTTTCCCACTTTAGTACTTCCTGTAAAGAAGATTTTGTCAAATTTCAGTTTCAGAAGTTCTGTAGTTTCATCAATTCCACCTTCATATACATACAAATATTCAGGAGGAAAGTTTTCATTGATGATCATGGACATTGCTTTCATGGTATTTTCTGCGATCTCACTTGGTTTCAGAATACAGCAGTTTCCGGCAGCAATAGCAGCTATAACAGGAGATAGGGATAATTGATAAGGATAATTCCATGCTCCGATTACCAGAATATTACCAAAGGGTTCAGAATGGATCTTACTTTTTCCAAGCTGATTCACCAGATTAGTGCTTACTTTTTGAGGTTTGGCAAGCGATTTTAAATTTTTCAGATAATATTCAATATCATTCAGAATAAAGGAAATCTCTGTAGTGAAGGTATCGAATTTAGATTTGCCGAAATCTTTGTAAATCGCTTCGTAAAGCATATTTTCGTTGGAAATGATAAGATTTCTGAGCTTTTCAAGATACATTTTTCTAAAGGCAAGACTTTTCGTTTGCTGTGTTTTGAAAAAGTCTCTCTGACTCTGTAAAATTTGTTCAATTTCCATACGTAAGTTTTTTCTGTTGAATGTAAGTACTGATGTAATACTGTAACGGAAAACAAGCAACAATAAGCTGGCCAAAGTAGGGGTTGGGCTGGAAGTTGGAGTACTTTTACACGTTTAGGAAATGATCTTTATTTTTATTAGAATTAGCTATTAAAATAAACTACAGTTATTCTTTAGTGTTGCAGAAACTTGCTTTCTTTCTGCCTCCAGTTTCCTCACTTTTTCCTTACATAATATTCCTTACTGCTATTTTCACCGGATGATAAAGAAGCAAAAGGAGAGCTGTAATAAAAGCCAGCCAGAATAAGCCTGTAAATATCTCCATATTGGAAAGCAGAATAGATTGAGCTGTTATTTTTACTTTAAAAGCTCCTGCAGTCAGGGAAAGGGATTCATTAACCGGAATTTTTGAGATGTTAGCTCCAAAAATTTGGTTCCATTGGCTGTAGAAAACAGGATTGGTGTCTGTAAGATTGAAACTTAGAACATCCGAATGCTTTAACGTTAAAAATAGCATTACGTTTTGCATTAAGGCATATCCACTGGCAGTGGCCCAGAAACGGGTAGTGGTTCCCATTGCACTGGCATTGGCCACATATTTCTCCGGCATTCCTGAAATTAGAAAGAATACCAAAGGAGTAAACAATAGACCTTGCGCCACTCCCTGCAGGAATAAAGGTGGACAGATGGTGGCAAGTGTAGTATCCGGATAAAAGGTATAGGTAAACCATGCACAGTCAATTGCCAATAAAAGGAATCCTGTAAAAAAGACGATTCTGGAAGAAACACCACGAACCAGGCATATTCCTGATAAAAGTACACCGATAAGTGTTCCTACCACATTCCAGTACTGAATGTTGACAATATAATCCCATGGCCATTTCCATACAGTTGCCATAATACTGTACACATTATTTAATCCGGAACGGATGAGATAAAAAATGAAGAACAAGATCATTCCCACAATTACATTTTTAGAACTGAAAACTTCAAAATGAAATAAAGGACGTTTTGAATTCCTCTGTTTCAATATAAATAAACCACCGGAAATTAGAAATATACACAAACAAATAATGATGGAATCAGATTCAAACCACATCAGTCTTTTCCCATAGATGATGGCATAGGCTCCGGCCTGAAGGCAAACCCAAAGCAAAAACCAACTTGGAATATCCATTTGATATAATGGCTTTTTAGGAAAGAAACGGTTTCTGTTAAAAATGACAAAACCCAGAATCAAAACGAAAACATGGAAATATGCCATCATTAAAATCATATGTCGGTAATCATAATCCTGAATGCTTGATTTAAGTAAGGTAGTAGTCACTGTTCCTCCCGTCAGCATAAGCGCATACATGAAAAGATAGGCAATAACTTTGGCATGTTTTGTTTTTAATTCAGCTATGATTAACGGTAGAAAGATAGCTCCTTCCAGTAATCCAAAGAATCCCTCTAAAAAGCGGATCACCAAAATCACATGATAATCATTGGTGACAGATAGGATATACAGAAGAATCACTGAAACAGAAGACATCAGCAGTACATAATACTTTACGCTGAAATAAGACATAAACCGCTGTAAAACTAAAAGGGTAACTACAAATGTTCCATACATCAGCATCATCAGGTATTGAATGTCATCCGAATCTACATCCATAAAAGAAGAAGTGAAGGCACTATTGGAATGTAGCAATGACAACAACATGATGTGGGGAAATAATGCCAGTATAAGAAGAGGCAATTTCAGCCATTGAGGCAGCCATTTATGATAAACTGTATTGTGTTGCATAGTTGTTGAGAAGCTGATAAAGTCTATGAATTAGCTTTTCAGCTATTTGGTATAATAAAAGTGCGAAAAGACAAAAGAGCAAAGGGTGTAAAAGGTAAAATGACAAATATGTTTAAAGAAAAAATTGAACAGATCTGTATTTTGCGGTCTTGCCTTTTCGCAGAAAAATAATATTAATTTGAAGATTTGGAAATGAGTTAATTTGGAAATGATAATAAACCGAATATTTTTGTACTCTAATACTCTAATACTCTAATACTCTAATACTCTAATACTCTAATACTCTAATACTCTAATACTCTAATACTCTAATACTCTAATACTCTAATACTCTCAAACCTAAATCTTCTTAGCACTCACCAGAACATTCATTCCGGAAAGCAGTTTCTCATTGTCTTTGCTGTGATCAAGTATGATTTTTACTGGAAATCTCTGTTCAATTTTTACAAAGTTTCCTGTTGCATTATCTGGTTTTACGAGAGAGAACTGAGATCCTGATGCAGGAGAGATAGAAACGATTTTTCCTTTAAATTCAACATCGGGATAAGCATCTGCCGTAATAATGACTTCCTGGTTTTGATCAATCTGGCCAATCTGGGTTTCTTTATAATTGGCAATAATCCATTTTTCTTTACTTACCATCTGAACCAATGCCTGTCCTTCTTTAATAAGCTGCCCTTCCTGAATCGTCTTTTTTCCCACCCAGCCATCATAAGGGGCAGTAATAACGGTGTATGAAAGGAATAGTTTAGCATTATTCAGGTTGGCTGAACTCTGCTGAATCTGGCTCTTAGCAGGAGCTACTTTTGTTTGTTGTTCATTAGCTCCAGCTTTAACAGCATTTTTCTGCTGTTCCAATGCCAAAAGATTGGCTTTTGACTGTTCGTAAGAAGCCTTTACGTTTTCAAACTCCTGTTCTGTGGCAGCATCTTCAGCCAGTAGATTTTTATATCTTTTATAGTCCTGTTCCGTTCTCCAGATATCAATTCTTGCAGATGCAATTTTAGCATCAACGATTTTTGTATCACTTTCCTTTGTACTGACACTGCTTTGAATCGTTGTGATATTTTCAGTAGTAGTATTTAGATTGGCTTCAGCCATATGTACCTGATTAACGAATTCTCTGTTGTCAATAACGATTAAAGTGTCTCCTTTGCGTACAAACTGATTTTCATTAAACTTTATAGTCTTGATGAAGCCTGATACCTTACTGGAGACCGGTGTGATATACTGTTCGATCTGTGCATCGTTGGTAGTAACATTTTTTCTCGAAAAAAGATAGAAGCTTACCATTCCTGTGACGCCGCTGATAATGAGGATCCAAGCCAGTAAAGTGATTGTCCTGTTGATTCTTTTTTCCTTTTGTGTCAGTTGTTTCTGTGCCATAGTTTTTATAAGTTTCCAATCGTATATTGGAGTTGATAATATTTTAATTGTCTGTTGATTTTTACGGAGATAAGATTGGATTCTGCTTCCAGATAAGTATTGTCAGCATCAATAAGTTCAGTGATAAGACTTAGTTTATTCACATATTTTGTTCTTACAATACGGTAGTTTTCCTTAGCCTGATCAATAGCTTCTTCAGCGATTTTTACTTTCTGATCAGTTTCTTCAAACTTTTTATAGGCTTCATACACATTGTGTCTTATCTTTTCCTCATTTTCTTCGATCTGAAGCTTGGCCAGATCAATATTTTCTCTGGATTCCTGCATTTTGTATTTGTTTTTATACAGGTTTTCGATAGGATAGGTAAGGTTCAGCCCGATCATTCCTAAGCGGTAAGCATAAGGCTCAGGCGGAAAGAACATCATATTCGGATACTTCAGAAAATATTCTCCACCGGCAGTCACTTTGGGTAAATAACCAGCCTTAGTGATCTTCTGGTCCAGTTCCTTTAATGAAAGATTTTTATGGGTAATTTCAACCGATTCATTTTTGTTTAAAGCGGTCTCCGTCAGATCATCAATATAAGGAATTGCTGCCTTATCCGAGATCAGATCCTCTGTATCTACATGCATTTCCTGAGACTCAGGCAGTGAAAGAAGGGTTTTAAGCTTATGTTCTGCAATCTGTATGTCATTATTCAGTTCTGTCCAGCTCATTTTATGGTTGGAAAGCTGTAATGAAGTTCTTAACACTTCGTTTACTGTTACCACTCCGTTCGCTTTAAGGGTTTTTACCTGTTTGATGTTAACTGAATCTTCCTTCATTTTGTCATTAATAAGACTTTGTTGTTCTTTCAAATGATGAATCTGAAGGAATCCTGTAATCACTTCCATTGTGAGCTCTCTTTCATCCAGATGCGTTCTTAAAGCTGAAATTTCAGTGTCAATGGCTGCTTTTTTCTCAGTATTCTTTATTTTTCCACCCATATAGACTGGAATAGATGCTGATAATGTGAAATCATACATCCCATTGATGGCATCATATTTTGTGGGTTTATTCAATACACCATCCTGATACTGAAAAAGATTAGTGACCTGATTATAGCTGGTATGAAATTCAATATCCGGGAGTTTTTCCATTTTCAGGTCTTTTTCCTTTGTAGTGGACATTTCCTGTTTTAAATGGCTTATCCGGATATTTTTGTTGTTTTTTAAACCTATTTCTATAGCCTGTTGAAGGCCAAGGTGCTGGTAATCTATCATCTGTGAGTGTAAAAGGTTGCCCAATAATAAGCACAACGCTATGCACTGATATCGGCATGCGTTTAATATCATATTCATAAATTAATTAAAGGATTTTTGCTAAAATGATTTTGATACTGCAAATTTACGACGATGGTCAGCAGACACGATTTGTGAAACCAGAAAAAGATTTGTTCATTTACGCCATTTTAAAAATTATTCCTATCTTTATTTCATGAATGACAGTCATTTTAAAGCCGTAGAGGATGATGATGCCGAATTTTACGTGTATCATGTGCTTACCGGAAATATCACAACCGATATTCATTATCACAGTTCTGCACAATTAGTCTATGCAGAAGGAGGTATTGTGCATGTTTTTACCGATTTAAAACATTGGTATCTTCCGGCAAGATGTTTTATGTGGATTCCGGCCGGAACGCCGCATTATCTTTTTTCTACCAGCCCCAAAGTGGATTTATATAATTTTTATATAAAAAAAGAAGAAGGCGAAAATAGCTTTTTTGATGAAATTAATATTTATTCAGTCAATGAATTACTTCGGGAGATGATTTTATATACCAAAGACTGGAATGGGAAAATCACAAAAAATGATCATTCTAAATATTATTTTCTCAAAGCACTTAAAGGGGTTTTACAGGAAAAGAAACATAAACATTTAGCATTTCCGATACAGCATCCTTTTCCCAAAGATGAAACTTTACTGAAGATTGCAAGATATATTCATGCTAATCTTGAGAAGCCTCTAACGATTGAATCTACGGCCAAAGAGTTCGGAATGGGAACAAGAACCCTTTCCAGGAAATTCAAAGAGATTTTGGGCATGAATTACGTCCGTTTCCTGAGAGCTTTGAGAATTACCCGTTCTTTAGAGTTAATGCTGGAAGGGAAATATAATATGTATGAGATTGCCATGATGGTGGGGTACAATAGTTTGTCTTCTTTCAGTAATATTTTCAAAAAAGTAATTGGAGTTGCCCCAACTGAATACCAGCAGAAATTAAGAGGAGACAGGTAGTTGGATTAGAATATTTGAGAGTTTTAGAGTAGGAGAGTGTATGGTGAATGTTTCAAGTTGTAGTATAATGCAGTTATGACAATGTTACCAGTCGTATAAATTAGTTATATAAGCTAAACAGAGCACTTTGACAAAAATTTATTAAAACACGCTATATTTCCCTTCTCTGAAGGAGTGGCTTTTTGCAAAGCAAAAAGGCGGGGTAGTCTGGGCAGTAGCATTATTTAATCTAAAACCACAAAAAAACCACCTCAAATAAATGAAGTGGTCTTGTATGATGAGAAAATCTCAGAGGCTTATTAAGCTTCTTCAGATTTAACTTCTTCTTTTTTTGCAGCAGGTGCAGCTACAACTGGAGCGTCAGATACGATATCGAATTCGAAATTGTACTCAACGTTTCTGTGTAATCTGATGTTTGCAGTTACTTTACCAGTTCTCTTAATAGTGTTCCCTGGAATTTTGATGTATTTCTTCTCTACAGAAACTCCAGCTTTAGCAAGAGCAGCAGAAAGATCTGCATTGTTGATAGATCCGAATAATTTATCACCAGAACCTACTTTTGCAGGAATAGTAATAGAAGTTTTCTTCAATTGATCTACTACAGTGTTAGCAGCAGCGATTAATTTAGCTTCTTCTTCTTTTCTAGCTTCCAAAGTAGCTTCAAGAGCAGCTTTGTTTTTAGGTGTAGCTAAAAGTGCAATTCCTTGAGGAAGTAAGAAGTTTCTTGCATAACCTGGCTTTACACTTACTGTATCAAACTCAAGTCCTAAGTTTTCTACGTCTTGTTTTAGGATAATATCCATTGTTGTTGTCCTTTTTTTAGATTTTAGAATGCTCTAAAATCAAGTTAGAATTAATTATTTATTCAGCAACAAAAGAAGAGATTGCTCTCTTCTTTTATTTATTTTTTGTCTTATTTCAATAAGTCAGCTACGTAAGGTAGTAAAGAAAGGTGTCTTGCTCTTTTGATAGCAGCAGAAACTTTTCTTTGGTATTTTAAAGAAGTTCCAGTGTATCTTCTTGGTAAGATTTTACCTTGCTCGTTTACAAACTGTAATAAGAAATCAGCATCTTTGTAATCAACGTGCTTAATTCCGTATTTTTTGAATCTACAATATTTCTTTTCAGATTTTGTATTGATATCAAGTGGAGTAAGGAATTTTACTTCTGATTCTCCTCCAGCTGAGGCTTGTTTAGCCATTTCATCTATTGCCATGTCTTGTCTTTTTTAAAAAATAGGGTTAATAATTAAGCTTTAGCTGCTTTTACTTTAGTTCTTCTCGTTACAGCGTACTCAATAGCATGCTTGTCTAGTTTTGTAGTAAGGTAACGGATTACTCTCTCGTCACGCTTAAATGCTAATTCTAAATCAGCAACTACAGTACCTTCACCTTTAAACTCGATTAAAGTATAGAACCCATTCTTTTTCAATTGGATAGGGTAAGCTAATTTTTTTAATCCCCAATTTTCTTTAGCAACGATTTCGCAGTTCTTTTCTTTGATAAGATCTACATACTTGTTCACTGCTTCCTCTACCTGTGACTCAGATAGAACGGGAGTTAAAATGAAAACAGTTTCGTAATTGTTCATAATGTTAAAATATTTGTTAATTATTTCGAGGTGCAAAATTAGATAATATATTTGTAATATGCAAGAGTACTTATGAAATAATGGAGTGTTAATAACTGAATTTTGAGCATTGATGGTATTTTGTGTACTTTTGCCGGAAGAATTTTTTATTTCATGAAAACTAAAATTTATACGCTGCCGTTGTTGCTGTTGGGAGTTATCAGCTATTCACAGGATAAAATTTCCAAGAAAAATGGGACCTCTTTTGATGCTAAGATTATTGAAGTTGGGGGTTCAGATGTTACTTACAAAGAGTTGGATTATCTGGATGGGCCTGTTCATTCTTTAAAGAAATCAGAAATTTACAAAATCACCTATGGTAATGGTAAAGAAGATCTTCTGGGTAAATACCATAATGTTGATGAAGTGAAGACTTTTATTGCTGATAAAATTAAAGTATTTGGGGCAGACCGGGATAATGGGATGCTAAGGCTTGCTGCTGAATTCGAAGGAAATAATATAAGAATAAATTCAGTAGATAAAAATGGAAAGCTTTATTATGAAGGAGATTTGTGGGACCTGAGCAAAGTAGTGGAATTTCACAAAGTATCAAAAAGAAAAAATGGTGATGCATTTTTAAATATTGTAACCTATAAAGTGAAAAGATCAAGTGAAAAACTGGATAAGCTGGTCATTAGAATCATTAATTATGGAATTGCTGAAGAACTATCAGAAGCTTTTAAAGATTTAAATATAATGCTTAAAAAAGACCTGTAACAGGTCTTTTTTTATTAAAGAGTTTCGTCTTTTCTTATTTCTGTTAAAAAATTCACTTTCAATACATCATACAAAGAATGTCGGCTCACCAGAATAGAGGCAATAGAAGAAACCATACCGGCAAGCATCAGATGAAAAATTAAAGAATGCCTATCGGTCATTTCTAAAACAATGATCGCTGATGTAAACGGAGCCCGTGTAATTCCGGTAAGAAAAGCAACCATTCCACCAAGAACAACAACATTGGTTTCATTAGGGGTTAAATGAATAAGCCCTGAAATAACAGAACCAATACTGGCTCCTGCAGATAAAGCAGGGGCAAAAATACCACCGGCCCCCCCGGAAGTAAAAGACAGGGCAGGGCCCAGCATCCTTAAAACAGGAACATACCAGTCCTCATGTTTATTCTTTGTAAAAAGAACCCGTTCCATAATCTCTTTCCCTGATCCTAATATTTCCCGGTTAATAAAATAGGCAATTGATGCAATGATCAGGGCACAGATAACCAGAAATACTACATTGGCCTTATCCGTTTTCAGAGTTCTCTTTTTCCAGCCATTGATCTTAAGCATAATCACAGAAAGCTGACTCGCCAGAATACCTGCTGCAGCAGCTACAAGTACGATGGGAAACATGACCATCAGGGAAACATCATTGGTTTTGGGATACCCTAAATACAAGTAGGATCCTGCTAATGTCTGAGCCGTTAAACCAGCGATGATGACGGCCGTAAATAAAGCGGTTTTAAAATAATTAATGTGCGTTTTCGATAATTCTTCTACAGCAAATACAATTCCGCCCAGAGGAGTATTAAAAGCGGCTGCCAGTCCGGCTGCAGCTCCGGTCATGATCATATTTTTTTTGGAAATCTTTGGCCACCAATCAGGAAGATACTCATTAACTTTCCTGAAAACAGAACCTGCAATCTGAATGGTAGGTCCTTCACGTCCTACAGCGCCGCCGCCAATAACCAATACAACAGATGAAGCAATTTTAAATATAATAATTTTCAGACTTAAAAGGCTTCTAATCTTTTTATGTTCTTTAGGATTAGCAAGTTCCACTGCTGCCATTACTTGCGGAATTCCGCTTCCTTTGGCATTGGGTGCAAATTCTTTAACCAGCCACCAGGAAAGAACGAATCCAACGGGGGCAATAATGAAGATCATCCATGCATGCCAGTCAAAGATAAAATTCATGAGGTTTTCGCCCCAGGCAAAGAGTTGGGCATATAATACGGCAAAGAATCCGGTGATCACAGAGCCGATCCAAAAGGGAATAGCCTGAAGAAGATTGTATTTCAGCTGCTCATTCCGGATATTGTCAAAGGATTTTTTAACAGATTGACGAAGAATAGCAAAGATTTTCAGCATTTGTAGGTTTTGAAGGATGAAATTACGGCAAAAAAACCGAAACTTATATTTCTTCTAAAAATTTTGAAATAATTAAAGCATTCTCAAGACTCAATGCCTTTGGTATTCTCAAGCCTGCAATGTTGTTTTTAATCTCTATTTTAAAATCCTCATCAGCAATAGATTTTATGATTTCTTTTCTGTCAAGGCTCAGGAATGTCATCGTTTTGGAAGGATCACTGCCCAGAACATAGAAGTCTTTAAAGTCTTTGTTTTCTTTAGAATTGATGGTTGAACTACTGAATATTCCAGCGATTCTGTCTGCCAGTTTTTTCTTATTGATAGAAATAAAACCAAAGTCTTCATTTATTTCCTTTAAGCCCCAAACTTCCAGTGAATCATACTTATCCGTCATACGGGCCCCTCTGATGGATGTTCCTACCAGATTAACAATGAAAAGGTAAAAAGTAATGGTTTTACTTTTGGTTGTAATTCTGTAACAGAGTTTAGGTTCCTGCAAAAAGTTTATATCCTGGGATTTGAACTTACTGTATGGGGAATTTTCAATATCTACCACTGAAATATCATAGAGTGCAGATAACTGCTCATAGATTTCAAAAATTAGCTCTTCGTCATTTTTGGAAAAATCAAATAATTTGGTAACATAGAGTTTTCTGAAATCAAGTTCCATTTTGTAATAGTTTGTTTAAAGGTAGAATTATTAAGGCAGAAATCCAATAAAAAACCTCCAATAAAAAATCGGAGGTTTTATATTTTAAGATGCACCCATTCTGAGATAGTGATACAAAAAACAATCGTTATGGAAGAGCTCTTATTTCTTTTTTATCAGATCTTCTATTGTATGAATCATTTTTACGGCATTGGTGTTTTCTGGATTTATAGCTAATGATTTTTTATAATTCTCTAAAGCCAAAGCATAATTCTTTGCTGCAAGATATGATTCACCTAAACTGTCAAAAGCATTTGCTGATTGTGGATTTTCCTTAACGTTTAAAGCGAAAACCTTAACAGCTTCATCAATTCTTGAATTTCTCAATAAAATATAACCTATCTCGTTTAAAGTGTTTTCAAAATTCCATTTTGGATCTTTTGCCTTCATAGAATAATAAATTCTCTCTGCATCAGGATTGTTTTTTTTAGAAAATTCAGAAATGATGGTTTCATCTGCCAATGAATATTCATCTGTTAAATTTTTATCAATCATCGCAGCAATATGATTGATGATCTGATATTGGATAGGGAATAAGCTATATCCATTAGACATCATGACGATTGACATATTATTGTATGGGTAAATTTTATAAGAGCTTACATTTCCACCTGAAAAATTGTAAGAGGCTATATTATTCACTTTACTGATGTCCCATCCGTAGGCAAAAACATCTTTCTTATTACCAAAACCGAATGGTTGCCACATCATCTCTTTCGTTTTTTGATCTAATAAATCATTTTTGCTAAGATGAATGCTCCATTTTAAAAATGCAGGAAGTGTTATCGCCACCCCGTTGGCAGAATGGGCTTTTATACCATTAATATCAGTAGATTTATCATATTGTTTTCTTTCAGAATTGTAATTGTATTTTACAACACGGTTAGGTATTTTTTCGAGAGCATTTGAAGAAAAAACAACCTGGCCTTTAGAATCGGAAAACTGATTGTTCAGGATGAAATTTTCAAAAGACTGCCCTGTGATTTTTTGAATAATCAGGGTAAGAAGAAAATAATTTGTCTGATTATATCTGAATTCATTTCCTGTTTTAAATTCCATTTTTTCTCTGGACAGCCGTTCGATAACTTTGTCATTAGAATCATCTGGCAAAATATCATTAAAAGCAATAAGATTAGGAATTCCGGAAGAATGGGTCAAAAGGTTTTTTATTTTGACATCCTGCCATTCTTTAGGGAGATGTTCAATGTATTTTGAGATGTTGTCTTCCAAAGATAGTTTTCCCCTTTCAATTAGTTGAAACACACCAATATTTGACATCAATTTTGATGTAGAATATATCCTGAACATTGAATTTGAATCCACCTTTTTATCGCTTTCCAAAGTCTCTTTACCATAGTATTGCTGAAAAACAATCTGGTCATTTTTTATAATCCCGATAGCCAAACCGGGAATGTGATTGATTTTAATTACTTCTTTCACATACTGATCGATTAAAGTTGATGGGATTGTTTTCTGAGAGTAGGCGATTATCGAAATGCTTAAAGCGAATGTAGTCAAAATGAGTTGTTTCATATGTAATTGGTTCTGTTTTATAAAAGACAATTTAAGCCCCATTTGTATTACTTGTCAATTCAAAAATAATTAGATCAGGTCACAAAAAAACCTCCGATAAAAATCGAAGGTTTTATATTGATTATAATCAGCAGAAAGCAAATTACTCATTGCTGATTACCTATTACTTATATTTCTGTGTTCAGATCCCAGTTTTCAAGGTAGTCATGAACATGTTTAAGCATCATTCCACCTAGAGAACCATCTACCACTCTGTGGTCATAAGAGTGAGACATGAACATTAAGTTTCTGATTGCAATTACATCACCGTCAGCTGTTTCAAGAACTGCTGGCTTCTTAACGATAGCTCCGATAGCTAAAATAGCTACCTGAGGCTGAGGAATGATAGGAGTTCCCATAAGGTTTCCGAAACTTCCTACGTTAGAAATGGTGTAAGTAGCTCCCTGAGTATCTTCAGGTCTTAATTTCTTGTTTCTTGCTCTGTAAGCTAAATCATTGATTGCTTTGGCAAGACCTGAAAGAGATAACTGATCTGCATTTTTGATTACAGGAACAATAAGGTTTCCGTCTGGTAGAGCCGTTGCCATACCGATATTGATGTTTTTCTTTTTAATGATGTTCTCACCGCTAATAGAAACATTAATCATTGGGAAATCCTGGATTGCTTTTACAATAGCTTTCACAAAAATAGGCATGAAAGTAAGTTTTTCTCCTTCACGTTTTTCGAAAGCTGCTTTGTTTTTGTTTCTCCATTTTACAACGTTGGTAACGTCTGTTTCAATGAAAGAAGTTACATGCGGAGCAATTTGTTTTGCTTTCACCATGTTTTCAGCGATGATCTTTCTCATTCTGTCCATTGGAATGATCTCATCACCTGCAGCAGCAGTAATTGTTGTTGCTGGCGTTGAAACAGGAGCTGGTGCAGAAACTGTCTGTTGAGCCGGAGCAGCCTGCTGAGCAGGTTGATTTCCTCTGTTGGCAACGTATGCTAATATATCTTCTTTGGTAATTCTTCCTTCTAAACCGTTTCCTTTGATAGATTTCAGTTCAGTTTCAGAAATATTTTCCTGTTGTGCAATTGATTTTACAAGTGGAGATAAATAAAGATCTCCAGAGAATTCAACATTGGAAGCTATTGAAGTTTGTAAAGGCTGCTCAATGGTTTGTAATGTTTCAGTATCCGGAGCAGCAGCTGGAGTTTCAGTAGTTACTTCTTCAGAAGCAGAACCTTCTCCTTCAATTTCTAAAATAGCAATGGCCTCACCTACTTTGGCAACTTCATCTTTTTGCTTTAAAATTTTTACAATTTTTCCCGAAACAGGTGTCGGAACGTCTGAATCTACTTTATCTGTTGCAATTTCTACTACAGAGTCATCTTCTTTTACGTTATCACCTTCATTGAATAACCAAGTGATAATTGTCGCTTCCATAACACCTTCTCCCATGGAAGGAAGCAATAATTTGTATTCTGCCATTTTTGATTTTTAGATTTTGACAAATATATAAAAAAAATCGGTTTTTTTATGAAATATATAATTTTACATAAATTCAATGTAGATATTTTCACCTACATTCAATCCAAACAGGCTTTTAGCTCCGTTTTTCTTACTGCCTTTATAGATTGTAAGTTCCAATAGCTGACTGTCATTGAATATTGCTGCAGACTGTCCGTGGAATTCTGTCTCCCTTTCCCAGTCTGAAACCAATTCCGTATGACCGGAAAAGATCCTCGAAAGACTTAAATTTCTGAATTTTATAGTAAAACCATTATATCCTTTGCTGATATTTTCAAAGAAATCTTTGTTGATATTTGAAATTATATTTCCGAAATTATCAATATAGGTAACTTCACCTATGATCATTCCTTCCGATTCATTATAAACCGCTCTGGGGAACATCAGCTGCTTAGCCGCATCTATTTTTCTCCCGATTACTTCAGGAAGACCGCCATTGGCAAGATGTACAGCTGCCGGAACAAAAATATCCGTAGAAGTAAAGTTGATAATATCATCAAAACGGTTATTCAGGGTAAGTTCGTAGATTGCTTCCGGTTTAATATCAAAGAAGATCAAACTTAAAAGACCGTTGTCTGCGGCCAGAAAGTAAGAACCATCTGCTTTGTAAAGGATATTTTTTCTTGATTTATTGTAAAAACTGTCTACAGAAATAATGTGTATACTTCCTTTGGGGAAATATTTATAAGCGTTTCTTACAATATATGATGTTTGTATTAAGTTGAATGCCTGGATGTCGTGGGTTATATCAATAATATTAACCTCAGGATTTAGAGACAGAATCTTGCCTTTCACAGCAGCAACTCTGTAATCTAAATTTCCGAAATCCGAAGTAAGGGTAATAATTGACATGAGCAATTTATAGAATAGTGTAGTCATGCAAAGTTATTTAAAATAAAAAGAAAGCCCGAAAGATTGTTGAAAAGAATTTGATTTAAATTGAAAAAAAGCTTTAATTTTAAAATCTAAAAATAAAAATACTGCATGTTTGAATTGACCTATGATCTGGAAGACATCGATGCGAAAATCTTCTATGGAGTTAATAACCAATATTTCAACCTATTAAAATCAAGCTTTCCAACCATTAAAATTACAGGAAGAGATCATTTTATCTTTGCGATGGGAAACCAGGAAGCCTTAGATATACTGAAGCAAAAACTGGACGATATTGTCAGTTTTATCTCGAAAAACAACTCAATAGGTCTCAAAGATGTTGAGAATATCCTGAATATTAAAGATGAAAACGAAAAACATCTGATCTTTGACCAGGATATTATTGTAAAAGGAGTAAACGGAAAAGTTATTAAGGCTAAAACTACGAATCTTAAAAAGCTGGTAAAGGAAACAGAGAAAAAAGATATGGTTTTTGCCATTGGACCTGCGGGAACAGGAAAAACGTACACCAGTGTAGCTTTGGCAGCAAGAGCCCTAAGAGATAAGGAAGTGAAAAGAATTATCCTGACAAGACCGGCTGTAGAAGCAGGGGAGAGTCTGGGGTTTTTACCAGGAGACCTTAAAGAAAAGTTAGATCCTTATTTACAGCCTTTATATGATGCACTTCGGGATATGATTCCACATGAAAAACTGGAAGGCTTTATGGAGAAAAAAGTAATTGAAGTAGCTCCGCTGGCTTTTATGAGAGGACGTACTCTTGATGATGCCTTTGTAATCCTTGATGAAGCTCAGAATACAACCCACGCTCAGATGAAAATGTTCCTGACAAGAATGGGAATGAATGCGAAATTTATTATTACAGGGGATCCAAGCCAGATCGACCTTCCAAAAAATCAGCAATCTGGTTTGAAAGAAGCTATGAGGATTTTAAATGGAGTGAAGGAGATTGGTTTTGTGCATCTTACAGAAGAAGATGTTGTGAGACATCCTGTTGTAAGAAAGATTATCCTGGCTTATAATGATGAAGATAAAAGACTGAGAAATGATTAATTTTTTATAGATAAAGTTTCTGTTAACCTTTTGTTAACCTTAAAAGTTTCTGTTAAAATTTGCTAAATTGAAAAAAATAATTAGTTTTGCAATCCTTAAATGTATAACTAATTAACAATGAAAAAATTTTTACTTATTGCAGCCGTAGCTGTATTGGGAATTAACGCAAACGCGCAGGAATTTAAATTTGGACCTAAAGCTGGTTACTCTTTATCAATGCTTAAAGCAACTGGCGAAGGAAATACTTACAAATTTGATGCAAAGTCTACTTTCTACGTAGGAGGTATGGCTGAATATAAGTTCAATGATAAATTTGCCGTACAGGGGGAAGTTTTATATTCTCCAATTGGAGGTAAGCAAGAAGAATCTGTTGCTTACACTGAGATGGGAGTAAATGTAACAGGTACTGAAAAAACAGATTGGAAACTGGGAACTGTACAAATTCCTGTTAGTGCTAAATATTATGCTACTGAAAATTTAGCTTTTGGAGTTGGTCTTAATGTGGGTATTCTCATTTCTGCAAAGGTGAAATCAACAGTAAGCTTATCAGGATCTGCTTTAGGAGAGTCATTTTCTGAATCAGAAAGCTCAACTGAAGATGTGAAAGATCATATGAATAAGCTGAATTTAGCTCCATTTGTTGGTGCTGAATATACACTTGAAAATGGATTGTTTTTCGATGCAAGATATAACTTAGGTATTTCTAACCTTGCTAAAAAGGAGGACGGAGAAAATGGAACTTTAAAAAATAGCTTCATCCAGGTAGGTGTTGGTTTCAAATTCGGAGGAAACTAATCTGAAGATTTTTAAGAAAAAACATAACTAAAGCAGGACAAAATTTGTCCTGCTTTTTTGTTTTAATGAACGCCATTTATGGAAATATATCCCTGTGATGAAAATAATTAGTACTTTTGGGACGTAAAATTTAAACTTAAAAAATGAAAAAGCTATTATTAGTAGGTGCTTTTGCACTTTTAGGAGGTGCAGCACAGGCGCAAGAAGGTTTAAAATTGGGTGGACATATTGGTGTACCAGTATCTGACGCAAGTAATGTATCTTCATTTACACTAGGGGTAGACGGAGCTTATATGTGGAATATTGCAAAAGGTTTTGACCTGGGGGTAGCAACAGGATACTCTCATTTCTTCGGAAAAGATCACTTTGATGATTTTGGATTTATTCCTGTAGCAGTTTCCGGTAAATATAAATTTAAGGGAGCACCTATCTTTGTAGGATTAGACCTTGGATACGGAATTTCTACAAAAAGTGGTATTGACGGAGGTTTCTATGCACAGCCTAAATTTGGATATCAGATGTCTAAAGGAGAACTGTATATAGGATACCAGTCTGTAAGCAATAGACGTGATCATGGCTGGTACAGAGACAGCTGGAATGCAGGAGCAGTTAACCTTGGGTACAACTTCTTTATTAAATAAACAGATCTTGAACAACATATAGAACTCCGGCCGAAGGCCGGAGTTCTTTTATTGAAATTGTGTCGTATAATGACGGTATTTCCGGTAAAGGACTGTTAGTGTGTTACTTTGGGATAGTGAAAACAACTTCAAATTATAAACATTTGTTTAAATTTTAAGAGTTAAGGTGTTAAAAATTAACATTTTAACAATTGTTTTGAGTCTGTATAACGTAGATTAAGGGCAATTTCGCTTAATCGTCTAAATTTTTAAAATCAAATATATCTAGCTCTGGTTGAGAAATTGTGATTTTTTTATTCATAAAATTGTGAAAAAACTAAAAGACTCTCACTGATATGATTTATTTTTGTAAAACCTTAAATTTTAACAATGATATTAATCACATTAACAAATTTTAATATTAATGGATACGACTGTAAATTTGCCACCAGAAAGTATTAAAATTATTTAAAATGAAAAAAATATTATTAGCGGGTGCTGTTGCACTTTTCGGATTATCAAATGCTCAGATTGCTAAAGGTACTACATATGTTTCAGGACAATTAGGGTATTCTCAGAATGAAAATAACAATACAGATACTAAAATCGAGAGCTTCAAAGTTCTTCCAACTGTAGGTTATTTCGTAAACACTAACCTAGCTGTAGGTTTAGGTGTAGGTTACAAAAATGATAACACTAAAGTAACTACTGATGGTAATCTTATTCCTACTGGAACTTTTGTTAATGAAAACAAAACTACAACTTCTGCATTTGTTGTTGCTCCATTCGTAAGAAAATACTGGACTATTGGTGAAAAATTATATATCTTCGGACAATTAGAAGTTCCTATGGAATTTGGTCAATTCAAGGATGAAGATAAGCGTACTGAAACAGTTGGTTCTACAGAAGCTAAAACATCTACTTCTACTAAAGATAACTTCACTTCTATCGGAGTTAACGTTAAGCCAGGTTTAGATTATTTCTTAAACAAAAACTGGTCTATCGAAGCTACTTTTGGTGAGTTTGGTTACAACACAAACAAAGTAAACGTAGACGGAGCTAAGAGAGTAAACGATTATAAATTCGGATTGAACTTATCTTCTGTAACTTTCGGAGTTAAGTATGTATTTGCAAAATAATAAACAAAGCATATAATGATAAAGCCCTAAGATTTTCTTGGGGCTTTTTTACCTTTAAATATTTTTAAAAATTAATAACATGAAAAGAATTTTATTAGCATCTGCAATTGCTTTATTTGCAGGGTTAAACGCACAGACAACGTTTGGTGTAAAAGGAGGATATGCTTTATCTAAATTGAACTTTAATGAAAACAACATTGAGCTTGATGGAGCTAGAGGAACGATGAAATCAAAGTCCGGATTTTATGTTGGAGCTTTGGTGGAGCATAAATTCAATAGCAAATTTGCGATCCAGGGAGAAGTAGAGTATGCCAATTTAGGAGGAAAAGCGGAGGTAGCTTTACCATACGGGATTAAGGTAACTGAAAAGATAAACCTTAACAGAATTGTAATTCCTGTTTCTGCAAGATACTATGCAACACCTGAATTAGGTATTTATGCTGGCCCTTATGTAAGTTTCAAGACAGACACTAATGTGAAGTTTGATGTAACAGGTCTGCCTGCTGGTGCTTCTGTAAACCCAGCTGCGGTTAAAGAGGGAGAACAGCTTGTAGAAAAGCAATTTAACGACAATTTAAAGTCTACTGATTTCGGATTGTTTTTCGGGGCTGATTATAACGTATACAAAGGTTTGTTTGTAGATGCACGTTATAGTTTTGGATTGACCAATATGGTTAAAAATCCTGTTGGTAACGAGAAAGTAAAGATGAATTTCTTCCAGCTTGGAGTAGGATATAAGTTTAAATAAATTCAATTAATAATCATGAAAAAACTATTATTAGCAAGCGCTATTGTGCTTTTCGGGCTTTCTAATGCTCAAATGACTAAAGGTGACTGGGTAATCAGTGGAAACACCGGAATGGGTTTTAATAACATTGCAACTACAGTAAAAGTAGGAGGAAAGTCTACTGACAGTCCAAAAGTAAACATGTTCTCAATCACTCCTTCTGTGGGATATTTTGTTATTGATAAATTAGCAGTGGGTATTGATTTAGGATATGTAAATAGAACCACAAAATATGATGATGTTAAGTCTACAAACTCAACATTTTCTGTAATGCCTACAGCAACTTATTATTTTACTAATTCCAGCAAGCTGGTTCCATTTCTGGGAGCAGGGATAGGTTATGGATCAAATAAGGAAAAGGCTTCTTTTTCCGGGATTCGCAATGGAATTTATGATCCAATTCTTATACAGGATACAGAAACCACTACAGATGGTTTAGCATGGAAAGTAAAAGGAGGAGTAACTTATATGGCAACATCTTCTTTAGGGATTAATCTAGGTATTTCTTATGACCAGTTTTCAAGTAAAGAAACTATTATGAATACAGAAGTTAAGACAAACATTAACACTTTCGGTGTGAATGTTGGTTTCTCTTATTTCATCAAAGGAAAAGGCCAGAAATCTGATAAATAGTCAGACTGTTTAAAGATAAAAAACAAAAATCCGACTCAATTTTGAGTCGGATTTTATATTTTGATTAGATTGTTTCTGGACTATTTTCCAAACATTCCGCCCATTCCAGGCATGTTTGGCATTTTGCTCATCATCTGCATCATTTGCTTTCCTTGAGGCCCTTGCATCATCTTCATCATTTTTCCCATCTGATCAAATTGCTTCATCAATTGGTTTACATCCTCAATCTTTCTTCCTGCACCTCTTGCAATTCTGTTCTTTCTCTGAGTATTGATAATAGAAGGTCTTCTTCTTTCGTCCGGTGTCATAGAGTAGATGATGGCTTCAATGTGCTTAAATGCATCATCGCTGATCTCTACATCCTTGATGGCTTTCCCAACCCCAGGAATCATTCCCATAAGGTCTTTCATGTTACCCATCTTCTTGATCTGGTTAATCTGCTTTAAGAAATCGTCAAAACCAAACTCGTTTTTAGCGATTTTCTTGTGAAGTTTTTTAGCTTCTTCTTCATCAAACTGCTCCTGAGCTCTTTCTACTAAGGAAACAACGTCTCCCATTCCTAAGATTCTGTCAGCCATCCTTTCCGGGTAGAAAAGGTCTAAGGCTTCCATTTTTTCACCTGTAGAAATAAATTTGATTGGCTTTTCAACAACAGAACGGATCGTTAATGCAGCTCCCCCTCTTGTATCCCCATCTAGTTTAGTAAGAACAACTCCGTCAAAGTTCAGGGCATCGTTGAATGCTTTAGCCGTATTCACAGCATCCTGACCTGTCATTGAGTCAACAACAAATAGTGTTTCATTCGGTTTAATGAAGTAATGAACCGATTTAATCTCGTTCATCATCTGCTCATCAATTGCTAAACGACCTGCAGTATCCACGATCACAACATCATGACCATTTGATTTTGCAAAATTAATTGCGTTTTCAGCAATGGTAGAAGGATTTGTAGAACCTTCCTCTGTGAAAACAGGAACCCCGATTTGTCCACCTAATACTTTTAGCTGGTCAATTGCAGCAGGACGGTAAACGTCACAGGCTACCAATAGAGGTTTTTTATTTCTTTTTGTCTGTAAATAATGAGCAAGTTTTCCAGAGAAAGTAGTCTTACCAGAACCCTGAAGACCTGCAATAAGGATTACAGATGGTTTTCCTGAAAGATTAATTCCTTCCTGAGAACCTCCCATCAAATCCACAAGCTCATCATGAACGATTTTTGTCATCAACTGTCCCGGAGTAAGGGAAGTAAGAACATTTTCGCCTAAAGCTTTATCCTGAACTCTTTTGGTAAGATCTTTTGCAACTTTATAGTTAACGTCGGCATCCACCAATGCTCTACGGATTTCCTTTACGGTTTCCGCTACATTGATTTCGGTAATTTTTCCACGTCCGGAAATATTATGTAATGCCTTGTCTAATTTATCCTGTAAACTATTAAACATATTTATTGTAAATTATAGGTTTGCAAAAATAAGGAATTTTTAAGAAACCTGAGTAGTATAGACTTATATATTATAAGGATTGGGGTAAGATTTGATGAAAGTTGGGAGATGGAAGTGGTGAAAAGGAGGATTATTTGTCTGTAAAAAGAGGTAAGGGGATGTTTTTATGTAAATAGATTAATTTTTCTTTATAATTAATAATACATCAATCTGCTTTATTTGAAAACCTTTTGTTGTATTTTATTAATTGAATGAACAGGAGTATAAATAATCAGTAGCTTCAAATAGGTATTACACATAATAGTGACTTCTATCCTCCATCTTTCTGCTTTCCTGTCTATATAATATTATATACATACAAGAATTTAAGAATTATTTTGTATCAAAAATTATAATCCTATTTTTGCACCATGAATTTTCTTGATGGTTTTATTATTATAGCATTAGCTGTTGTTTTTAATATAGGAGTCTATATAATATTTAAAAAATATCTATATAAAAGACAGGATGCAGCTCTTAAGTTCCTCACTGTGAACATCCCTAAAGACATTGTGTGGCTGCTGATTTCACTTCTAATCATTGATAAAACAAAAGAGAATTTTCTGTTTTTACTTGCATGTTTTGTTATAGGGTCATTCCTTATATATTTACCTATAATAAAACTCATTAATAAATCTTGATTTTTTTGATGATAAAAATCAATTTTTAGTATTGGTAAAGTTTAATAAAATCGATATATTTGCACACGATTAAAAAAGAGATATGAACAGAAAAATTTCTTCATTATTTTTCGCATTTTTGTTTGTGTTTATTAGCAGTTTAGCTGCTGCACAGCACGAAACTGAAGGGGAAAAATTAGCTGAAAAAGTAGAGCATAGAGAAGCAAAGGAAGGCTTCAATGCGACTAAAGTGATCATGGAGCACATCGGTGATTCTAATGAATGGCATTTATGGACTTCAAAAGATGACAGTGGTGAAGAGCATCACGTTTCTATCCCTTTGCCTGTTATTATTAAGGATAACCAAGGGTGGCATACTTTCCTTTCAAGCAGCATTGCTCACGGACATGAACACGATGGGTATACTTTAGAAGAGGGGCAGGTGGTTTCTACTAAAGGTGTTGAAAAAGCTACATTATTCTCAATCATCAGCGGGAAACAAAAATCTAACGAAGTGTTTTTTGATCTTTCAATAACAAAAAATGCAGCTTCAATGTTCTTGTCAGTGATTTTTATGGCAATAGTGTTCATAGGAATGGCGAGAAACTATAAGACGTCACAGCTTCCAAAAGGACTTGGAAAAGTATTGGAGCCAGTGATTGTGTTTATCAGAGACGAGGTTGCTATCCCAAATATCGGGTCTGTTAAGTATAAAAGATATATGCCTTATTTATTAACTGCATTTTTCTTTATCTGGATTAATAACCTTTTTGGATTAATTCCTTTCTTTCCTTTCGGGGCAAACCTTACAGGTAACATCGCGATCACAGCAGTATTGGCTGTTATTACCTTACTAATTACATTATTCAGTGCGAATAAAGATTACTGGAAACACATCTTTATGCCGCCGGTTCCAATCTTATTGTACCCAATTATGGTTCCAATCGAGATTATCGGAATCTTTACAAAGCCTTTCGCTTTAATGATGCGACTTTTTGCTAACATCACTGCGGGACACATTATGATTTTGGCGATCATTTCATTGATTTTCATCTTTAAGTCTCCATTGTTAGGATTTGCATCAGTGCCATTAGCATTATTCGTTTCAGTATTGGAATTGCTGGTTGCAGCGCTTCAGGCTTACATCTTTACTGTATTATCTGCCTTATTTATTGGTATTGCAGTTGCAGAACACGAACATGAGCACGGTCACGAAGAACACGCTCACTAATTAAAAGAAAGAATTTAAAAATAATTTTTTAACTAATATAATTTATTTATTATGGATTTATCAACAGGAACAGGTTTAGTTTACGTAGGTATCGGTTTAGCAGTACTAGGTGTAGGTCTAGGTATCGGTAAAATCGGTGGTCATGCAATGGACGCTATCGCTAGACAACCAGAACAAGCTGGTAAGATTCAAGGAGCAATGCTTATCGCTGCTGGTCTTATTGAAGGTGCTGGTCTTATCGCGATCATCTTTGGTGCTTTCATCAAGTAATCTATCCTCAAAAAATATTCTTAGCAGTAAAGCGGTTGGCTGCTGCTAAGAATTTTAAAAAAACAATCCATAAAATAACATTTAAAAAAAGAATTTACAGATATGGGAATTATTGAACCTGGAATTGGACTTTTGTTTTGGATGACCCTTACTTTTGTTATCCTATTATTTCTTCTAGCTAAATTCGCTTGGAAACCAATTGTAAATGCTGTTAATGAAAGAGAAACTTCTATCATTGATGCATTGAACCAAGCTAAATTGGCTAAAAAAGAGATGGAAGATCTTAAAGCTGATAACGAAAGAATCATTCGTGAAGCTAAAATCGAAAGAGACGCTATCCTTAAAGAAGCTAGAGAAATTAAAGACAGAATCGTAGGTGAAGCTAAAGATGTTGCTAAAGCTGAAGGTGATAAACTTATCGAAGCTGCTAAGCAAACTATCAACGCTGAGAAAAATGCTGCAATGGCAGACATCAAAACTCAAATCGGTGCTTTATCTGTAAACATTGCAGAATCTATCTTGAAACAAAAGTTAGATAACACTGAAGCTCAAAACGAATTAGTTCAAAATTATATCAACAAATCTAACCTTAACTAAGAATGCTTACATCTAAAGTAGCGAAAAGATACGCACAGGGTTTACTTGATTTCACTAATGAATCAGGTCAGACAGCTGCCGTGTTTTCTGAAATGAAAGATGTAGTGAAGATTATGATTGAATCTAAAGATTTAAACAAATTCTTCCTTACCCCTTACATTGATGCAAAAAAGAAAATAGAGGTAGCAAACGAAATTTTCAAAGGTTTATCAGCATCTTCCCAGAATCTGATCAAATTGGTTATTAAACACGGACGTGAGAACCAATTAAAAAATATCGCTCAGGAATTTATCAACAAAGTTGAAGATATCAACGGAGTACAGAGAGTAACGCTTACAACAGCAACTCAGCTTTCCAAAGAGAATATTGATCAGATCCTAAGATCCACCAACTTGGTGAATGCCAATTCAAACTTCGATTTGAAAGTAAACATCAACCAGGATATTTTAGGAGGATACATCCTAAGAGTAGGAGACCAGCAGGTAGACGCGTCTGTGAAGACCAAATTGAACCAAGTTAAAAAAGATTTCCAATTAAATTAAGAAAAACAACCATACAATGGCAGAAATAAATCCAGCAGAAGTATCTGCGATCTTAAAACAGCAATTGGCCAACTTCGATACTCAATCAAACGTTGAGGAAGTAGGTACAGTTTTAACCATCGGTGATGGTATTGCTCGTGTATACGGGTTAGAAAACGTACAATACGGAGAGTTGGTGAAATTTTCTAGTGATGTAGAAGGTATTGTACTTAACCTTGAAGAAGACAACGTAGGTGTTGCTCTATTGGGTGAAAGTAAATTAGTAAAAGAAGGGGATACAGTAAGAAGAACAAACAGAATCTCTTCTATTAAAGTAGGAGAAGGTATGTTAGGAAGAGTAGTAGATACTCTTGGTAACCCTATCGATGGTAAAGGTCCTATTACAGGGGAATTATACGAAATGCCACTAGAAAGAAAAGCTCCTGGAGTTATCTTCAGACAGCCGGTAACTGAGCCTTTACAGTCAGGTATCGTTGCAATTGATGCGATGATTCCTGTAGGAAGAGGACAAAGAGAGCTTATCATTGGTGACAGACAAACAGGTAAAACTACTGTTGCGATTGATACGATCATCAACCAAAAAGAATTCTTTGAAGCAGGTAAGCCTGTATATTGTATATATGTTGCAATCGGTCAGAAAGCTTCTACTGTAGCACAAATCGTTAAAACTCTTTCTGATAAAGGAGCTTTAGCTTATACTGTAATCGTTGCAGCTAACGCATCAGATCCAGTTCCAATGCAGGTATATTCTGCAATGGCAGGAGCTTCTATCGGTGAGTTCTTCAGAGATACTGGTAGACCAGCATTGATCGTTTATGATGATTTATCTAAGCAAGCTGTTGCTTACCGTGAGCTTTCTCTACTATTAAGAAGACCACCGGGCCGTGAAGCTTACCCTGGAGACGTTTTCTATCTTCACTCAAGACTATTGGAAAGAGCTGCAAAAGTAATCGCTGATGATAACATTGCTAAGCAAATGAATGACTTACCAGAGTCTCTTAAGCCAATCGTGAAAGGTGGTGGTTCATTAACTGCTCTTCCAATCATTGAAACTCAGGCAGGTGACGTTTCTGCGTATATCCCAACTAACGTAATCTCTATTACTGACGGACAGATCTTCTTGGAGTCTGATCTATTCAACTCAGGGGTTCGTCCAGCGATCAACGTAGGGATCTCTGTATCCAGAGTAGGAGGTAACGCTCAGATCAAATCAATGAAAAAAGTTTCTGGTACTCTTAAATTAGACCAGGCTCAGTATAAAGAACTAGAAGCGTTTGCTAAATTTGGTTCTGACCTTGATGCTTCTACTTTAGCAGTAATCTCTAAAGGAGAAAGAAACGTAGAGATCCTTAAGCAGCCGGTAAATGCACCGCTTCCTGTAGACAGTCAGGTAGCAATCGTATATGCTGGAACAGAAAACTTAATGAGAAACGTTCCATTGAACAAGATTAAAGAATTCCAACACGAATATATCGAGTTCCTAAGATCTAAGCACCCTGATACAATGGCGGCTATTAAATCTGGGAAAATTGATAACGATATTACTAGCGTTCTTAAGCAGGCAGCTAATGATTTAGCTTCTAAATACAACTAAAAAAATTCAATGTTTAAGGTTTAAAACATAGCTTTTAAGCCTTAAACTTTAGACCTTAAACTTTGAACCCAAATTAATGGCAAACTTAAAAGAAATACGAGGCAGAATTACGTCAATTTCATCTACGATGCAGATTACACGTGCTATGAAGATGGTTTCCGCTGCGAAACTTAAAAAAGCACAGGACGCAATCGTAATGTTAAGACCTTATTCTGAAAAATTACAGGAGCTTATCCAGAATGTAAATTCTAGCTCAGATCCTGATCAGATTTCTGTATATGCTCAGAAAAGAGAGGTTAAAAGAATACTTTTCATCGCTGTTACTTCAAACAGAGGTCTTGCGGGAGCTTTTAACTCTTCAATTGTAAAAGAGCTTAACCTTCAGTTTCAGAACAATTCTCAGTACGAGATTGAAGTTCTTCCTGTAGGTAAAAAAGTATATGATGCTGTAAGAAGAAATCGTTCAGTATATGCTAATGGAAGTTCTGTATATGATAATTTAAACTTTGATGCGGTTGCTCACATTACAGAAGGAGTGATGACTAGCTTCAAAGAAGGTAAATTTGACGAAGTTTATGTTATTTATAACAAATTCGTTAATGCTGCCACTCAGGAAGTAACTACAGAACAGCTTCTTCCAATCTCAATGCCTGAAACTACAGAGCCACAGGTTGAAACAGATTATATCTTTGAACCTAACAGAGCTGAAATCCTGGATAACTTGATTCCAAAGTCTATCAAAACTCAGGTTTTCAAATCAATCTTAGATTCAGTAGCATCTGAGCATGGAGCGAGAATGACTGCAATGCATAAAGCAACAGACAACGCAGAAGCGCTTAGAAATGATCTTAAGATCTTCTATAACAAAGCGAGACAGGCTGCAATTACCAATGAAATCTTGGAAATTGTTTCCGGAGCAGAAGCTTTGAAAAATTCGTAAAGAATTATTTTAACATACAATTAAAAGCATCGATCTTATCGATGCTTTTTTATTTTCAAAGGGTGAAAACGTTTTTTAACACCCAAAAAGCTCCTTTTTCGTAGTAAAATGAACTGAGTCTCCTCTTTTATTTTAAATTGAAAAATAGGAGTATTTTAAGATGTCAAATTTCTTATTAAAAAATCCTTTATTGAAATAATCTATCCGGGATTCAGGTTATTTTTATTTTGCATATCTTTGTACCTAATAAAATTATACAACTTCTAAATGGACTCGGACATAGTCAGGCTTTTGCTGGCCTTATTTCTTGTTTTACTAAATGGCTTCTTCGTAGCCGCAGAATTTTCAATTGTTAAAGTTCGTTACTCACAAATCCAAATAAAAGCCGCAGAAGGCGATTCTATGGCTAAGCAGGCAGAACATATCATCAAACACCTTGATGAATATCTTTCCGCTACACAATTAGGTATTACGTTGGCATCACTTGCCCTTGGATGGGTAGGAGAAAGCGCTCTGCATCATATTTTTGAAAATATTTTCAAGTCTCTGAACGTTGATTTGACTCAGACAACAATTACTACCATTTCGGTAGCTACCAGTTTTGTACTGATTACCGTTATGCATATTGTATTTGGTGAACTTATTCCAAAATCAATAGCGATCAGAAAATCGGAGGCTACCACAATGGCTACAGCTGTACCATTGAGAGTATTCTACACAGTTTTCAAACCATTTATCTGGTTAATGAATCTCATGTCAAACGGTTTCTTAAGACTGATCAAAATTCACCCGGCTTCAGAGCAGGAAATTCACTCTACAGAAGAACTTCAGCTTTTGGTAAAGCAAAGTGCAGACAGTGGTGAAATTGAAGAAGAAAACTACGAGATCATTAAAAATGCATTTGATTTTACAGATCACTCTGCAAAACAAATCATGGTTCCAAGACAGAATATTACTTCCATCGACTTTGAAGAAGATGTGAATGATATTATTAATACGATTATGGATAGCGGTTATTCCCGTATTCCTGTGTACCTTGACTCTATTGATAATATAATTGGTATTTTCTATACTAAAGAAATTATAAGGGAATATGTTAAAAGAAAAGGAGCTTTAGATCATGAGGATCTTAAAGATCTGATGCGTGATGCCTTTTTCGTAGTAGAAAGTAAGAAAGTTTCCGACTTGCTAAAAACCTTTCAACAGAAAAAACAACACATTGCTATCGTTATTGATGAATTTGGGGGAACAGAGGGGATTATTACCCTTGAAGATATTCTGGAAGAATTAGTTGGAGAAATTCAGGATGAAGAAGATGATGAGGAAAATATAGTTGATAAAATAGCCGACAATACCTATTGGGTAAAGGCTACACAGCCTTTGGATGAGATCAATGAATTTTTACCTAAAAGGTTACCTCTTTCCGAAGAAAGTGAATACAATTCATTGGCTGGCTTCATTCTATATGAATTAGAAGAGATTCCAGAGGAAAATCAGGAGTTTGATCTGGATAATTATCATTTCAAAATTCTGAAAATGAATAATAAGAGTGTGGAACTCGTTGAATTGATCTATCAGGAACCCAATGCTATTGACAGTTTAGCAGAAAAAATTGGTGAAGTTTAAAATAACTCAGAATGAATTTTTATAACAGTATAAAAGACTACGAAAATCCAAAACGCCAGTATGAAGAAGAAGTTCTGGTACTGGATGATACTGATGATGTCTACAAAATTGTATTGCATAATGATGACATCCACACATTTGATTATGTAATCGATAGCCTCATAGAAATATGTAAGCATACTATGGAACAGGCAGAGCAATGTACAATGCTGGTTCACTATAAGGGCAAATGTACAGTAAAAACAGGCTCACTAGATGTTCTGAAGCCTATGCACGAAAAATTACTTTCACGCGAATTAACAAGTGAAATCGTATAAAATAAAAACCGACAAATTAATTGTCGGTTTTTTTATTGAATAATGAACTGAAAAGCCCGTCATAGCTCTAAATGACAAAGAACAGTACTCCCCAGAAAAATCTTTTAATTTTTAAACGTTCTAATCTTTCAATTTCTCAATATTCCTGCATTGCCACATTTTATCTAAAATAGTATATTTGTACCAACTATAAAGAAACAAAAAACAATGCTTGTAATAGGAATTGCCGGTGGAACAGGATCTGGCAAAACTACAGTTGTTGATAAGATACTTCAGCAGCTTGACATCGAAGGAATGAATATCCTTTCTCAGGATAATTATTATCACGACAACCAAGGTCTTACACTGACCGAAAGAGAGGCTTTAAATTATGACCATCCGAAATCAATAGATTTTGAACTGTTGATAAAACATGTGAAGGCTTTAAAGAATAATGAGCCCATAGAACAGCCTATTTATAGCTTTGTAACACATTCCAGAACAGGTGATCACGTCACTGTAGAGCCTAAGAATGTATTAGTAGTAGAAGGAATTTTGGTTCTTACCAATAAAGAATTACTGAAAGAATTTGACTTGAAAGTTTTTGTTCATGCAGATTCTGATGAAAGACTGATCAGGAGGATCAGGAGAGACACACAGGAAAGAGGAAGAGATCTGAGCGAAGTATTACACCGTTATCAGACCACATTAAAACCAATGCACCAGGAATTCATTGAGCCATCTAAAAATGATGCCGATCTTATTATCCCAAATATGAAGCAGAATTCCGTAGCGATTGATTTTTTAACTACTGTTATTAAGAACTCGTTGAAAAAACATTAAAAAAAATGGAAGAGAATAACCTTATCAAAGACATTCAGCCGAAATCTGAAACATTCAAACTTATCCAGAAATATGTATTGAATAAGTATACCATTACGATCTGTCTGTTTTTGGTATGGATGATTTTCTTCGACAAAACCTCATTTCTTGTAATTAACGAACTGAATGGTGAGATTCATAAATATGAAGATCAATTGGAGTATTACAAAAAAGAATACGAAAAGAATGATGCCTTCTATAAAAAACTGATGAACAACAAATCAGAAAAGGAAAAATACGCAAGAGAAAATTATTTTATGAAGAAACCGAATGAAGAAATCTTCATTCTGGTGGTCGACAGTGCAAAAGTCGCTAAGAAATAATAATAGAATATATCAGTAGGAAAGAGTTAATTAGCTTTTATAGGTATAATTCACTATTGATAATTCACAATTTAAATAAAACTAATGTCAAATACAGCTACACTTCCAACCTGGGAAAATTTAGTAAAAAAACAACTTAAAACAGAGGATATTTACCCTATTCTGGAAAAGGAAAACCTGGAAGGGATAGAAGTAAGACCTTTTTATACAGAGGTCAAAAAGCCTTTGGTAAATCTGCCAAGAGTTGAAGAAAGCACCCATTTGGTAGCCAGATATCATGAAAGTCTGGAAGATGAAGTATTTGCATTTTTACTCGATCAGAATGTAGAAAATCTGACTGAGAAAACCGTCTTTGTTAACAATAAAGATCTTGCGGGACATATCAGCCCTCAGGAAGAAGATCAATATTTTTCTTTAATTGACGTCTTCAATGAAAAAGACGCAACTATTGACGATCAGTTGGCAAAGGAATTATTGGCAAAAGGATTCAAAAGAAGTATTTGTGTAGATATTTCATTGCATCAGAATGCAGGAGCAGCCATCTATCAGCAATTAGGGATTGCCCTGGCAAAAACCAAAGAGCTGGCAGAAGTATATGGAGCTGAAATTTTTAACAAATTAATCTTCAGAATTGCTATTGGAGGGAATTACTTCTTTGAAATGTCGAAATTGAGAGCCTTTAAAATGGTTTTTAACCAGCTTTCCAAAGAATATGGACTAGATGAAATTCCTTACATTTTCGCGGAGACTTCTCTTCGAAATAAAGCGGTTGCTGATAATGAAAACAACCTGATCCGTTCCACATTAGAATTGGCCTCAGCCATGATCGGTGGGGCAGACGCTGTTTTCACCAACAATTACCTTGTAGAAAGAAGCACAGATAACTCTGAAGAAATTTCTTTCAAGCAGCAGATTGTACTGGCGTATGAAAGTATCATCAATGTATTTGAAGATGCTGCTAACGGAAGCTATTATGTTGAAGATGTCACGAAACAGATTGCAGACAAATCCTGGGCTTTATTTGTAGAAATGGAAGAAGCCGGAGGTTATCTTGAACTTTTAAAGCAGGGAATTGTTCAGAAAAAAATCTATGATCACGCTATTGAAGAGCAAAAATGGATCGAAGAAGGAAAAATAAAGTTGATCGGAGTTAATTTATACCCCAAATTAGATGTTAAAAAATCAATCAGTGACTTGTACAGCGAAAAAGAAATAAAAGCCGTTCGTTGGGCAGAAATGTTTGAGTAATGAAAGACAAACTAATAGACTTATTCGAATACACCTATCATTTCAATGTTGAAATGATTAAAGTTATTTCTGAAAACAGGAAACTTGATGATGATAAAACAATCAGTTTGATTAATCACACTCTTAATGCACAACAGATCTGGAATGCCAGGATACTGGGAGAACCTACATTTGAGGTCTGGCAAGTCAATTCTTTTGAATCATTGAATGAAATTAATCATCAGAATTTTGTAAAAAGTATTGAGATCGTTAAAGATTCTGATCTTGAGAAAAGAATAGAATATCAGAATTCAAGAGGAACAAAATTTGAAAACAGTATTTTTGAAATGCTTTTTCATGCAATTAATCATTCGACTTATCACAGAGGACAGATTAATTCCTTACTTAAACAAAACGGTATAGAACCTATATTAACAGACTATATTTTTTATAAAAGATAGTTCTGTGGAGATCTTTCGGCTCCGCTTAGTATAACACTGTTAAAACATGCTGTATTTATTTCCCAGATTAGAAATTATACATTAAGTATTAGCGCTGTCATGCTGAGCGGAGTCGAAGCATTTTAACCAAAAGAATGTAAAGATTCGTAGAATTTGTGGAGAATAAATTATTAAATAAAGAAGTTCAGAGCTATATCAATGCAAATCTAAAAACAGATCTGCATTCCTTACTGTTGAAGAAATCCCCGTTTCCGGAAGTTTCCATGCAGGAGATCGTACAACAGATCAAAGGAAAGCAGGTCGCAGAAAAAAAATTCCCTTTCCTGCTGAAAGACGGTATTGTTTTTCCACCACAGCTTAATATGGAGCAGTCATCATCCGAAAAAACAGCTCTTTATAAATCTGAGATTTTAAAAGGAAATAAGTTTATCGACCTAACCAGTGGTTTTGGAATTGATGCTTATTATCTATCTCAAAACTTTGAGAATATTACTTTAATAGAGCAAAATACGGAGCTTTTAGAAATTGTTGAACACAATTGGACTGCTCTCAGAAGAAAAGCCCGATTTATCAATCAGAAACTGGAGGATTTTTTGAATGAAAACCAGGAAAACTTTGATTCCATTTACTTAGATCCAGCCCGAAGAGACCAGAACAAAAATAAAGTCTTTCTTTTAGAAGATCTTTCCCCTAATGTCCTTGAAATTCAAGAAAAATTGATATCAATATCAGATCAGGTGATTGTTAAACTCTCTCCATTGATTGATCTGAAATACCTTGTTTCAGTTTTACCCAATATTTTCAGACTTGATATCATCGCTCTTAAAAATGATGTAAAAGAGGTGGTGGTATTTTTATCCGGGAAAAATAAGAACTCAATTATTTGCAACTGTGTGAACCTTGAAAGTGGAGAATCTACCTTTAGTTTCACGTTTGGGGAAGAGGAAAATGCTCAATCGGAATATTCCGAACCTGAAAAATTCATTTATATTCCTAATAATTCTATTTTAAAGGCTGGAACTTTCAATCTGGTTTCTGAAAAATTTGGTGTTAAAAAACTACATCCCAATACTCATTTTTATACTTCCTCTGAAAGGATAATCGATTTTCCGGGAAGAGTTTTTGAAATGGAAGTTGTTGATTCTAAAAAGATTAAAAAGAAAGAGCAATATAATATTATTGCGAAAAATTACCCTTTAAAACCTGAAGAAATCAAAAAGAAATACGGATTGAAAGATGGTGGAAATGATTATCTTATTTTTACACAGTCCAAAAAAGGGAAAATTATTTTAAAATCAGTCTAAAAATGTTGCCAAAAGAAGCAGGATTTCTTAATTTTGGGCAATCAAAAATTAGAGCAGGAAATCGCTTGCTGTTTAGCTTATCAGAATAGACTAAAATAGTGCGGTTCCATATGATATTTAAAAAATAAATTTTACATATGAAAAAATTAGTTATATGTTTAGCAATTGCAACGGTAGCGGTAAGCTGTAAAAAAGTTCCGCAGGGTGGAAGCAAGGCTGTTTTGAAACTTGAAGAAGGAGTAGAAAGATATTCTGACGACCCTCAGGGTGGAGAAGCTCATGGTGCACATGGTGCTGCTGCTGAACACAAAGAAGAAGCTGCAAAACCTGAAGCTGTAGCTCCTAAAACAGACAGTACTGCTGCTGCAAAACCTGCTGAGAAAAAAGAAGAGGCTCCAAAAGCTGAACACTAATTAGTAGTATACAATATAAAAATGCCCTGTTATTTTGCAGGGCATTTTTTATTTTTAAAAATAGCTGATGGGTCAATCATCGGAAAATAATCTTCTTCTTTAGAAAATCCTGTGTTTTTACTTGGCCCAGCGGTGCATTTTTTTTAATTTTAACAAAATAAAATTTTACAATGCAAGAGACATTAAATTACATTAACGAAAACAAGCAGCGTTTCGTGGATGAATTATTTGAGTTATTGAGAATCCCTTCTATTTCTGCAGATCCGGCATATAAAGATGATGTATTGAAGTGTGCAGATGTATGTGCTGAACACCTTAGAAATGCAGGTGCTGACAAAGTTGAAATATGCAAAACTAAAGGGTATCCTATCGTTTTCGGAGAAAAAATTATAGATACAAACCTGCCAACAGTATTGGTTTATGGTCACTATGACGTACAGCCGGCAGATCCATTGGAATTATGGAGAAAACCTCCTTTCGAGCCTTATATCGAAAAAACTGAACTTCACCCGGACGGAGCTATCTTCGCAAGAGGGGCTGCAGATGATAAAGGACAGTTCTTTATGCACCTGAAAGCTTTTGAAGCGATGATGAGAACAAATACGCTTCCTTGTAACGTTAAGTTTATCTTAGAAGGTGAAGAAGAAGTAGGTTCTGTAAGTTTAGGAGACTTTGTGAATGAAAACCAGGAAAAATTATCCTGCGATTGTATTTTAATTTCAGATACACACATCTATAGTAATGAGCAGCCTACTGTAACAACAGGATTAAGAGGATTAAGCTATGTAGAAGTAGAAGTGGAAGGGCCAAACAGAGACCTGCATTCAGGACTTTATGGTGGAGCAGTTCCAAATCCGATCCATGTGTTATCAAGAATGATCGCTAACCTTATCGATGAAAATGGACATATCACTATTGATGGGTTCTATGATAACGTTGAAGTCGTATCTGATGCAGACAGAGCAGAAATGAATAAACTGAAGGATAATCCTGAAGAATACAAAAAGTCAATCGGATTGAGTAATATTGAAGGTGAAAAAGGATATACAACGTTAGAAAGAGCTTCTATCCGTCCTACTTTAGACTGTAATGGTATCTGGGGTGGATATACAGGAGAAGGAGCTAAAACAGTAATTCCTTCCAAGGCTTTCGCTAAAATTTCAATGCGTTTGGTTCCTTATCAGACTCCGGAAGAAATTACAGAAAAATTCACGAAATATTTCGAAAAAATTGCTCCGGATACCGTAAAAGTGAAAGTAACACCTCACCATGGTGGAATGCCTTATGTACTACAAAGCGACACCAAAGAGTTTTTAGCGGCTAAAACAGCGATGGAAACTGCATTTGGTAAAGAAGTATTACCATACAGAAGTGGTGGAAGTATTCCAATTACATCTATGTTTGAGAAAGTTTTAGGAGCTAAATCAGTATTGATGGGCTTCGGGCTGGATTCTGATGCGATCCATTCTCCAAACGAGCACTATGGATTGTTCAATTTCTATAAAGGAATTGAAAGTATTCCATTATTTTTTGAAAACTATTCAAAATAAAATATTGAATATCATTCGGTACAATAAGGCGCTTCTACGAAGTGCCTTATTTATTTTATAAACTTTAGGCAGGTTTAATAGTAAGGAATAATTCTCTGAAGAAATGATATTAATGAAAGTATTTAACTTGGATTTAATTAGAATAAGAATAAAATAGGGTTTGTAAGCAGTTAAATCCACTGAGTATAAAAGCTTTATTCTTTATTTAATGACAGGTTATTTCACTATTCAAGGAAAGTTTATATTTTTATTCCAAACTTGAAAACTAATGAAAAAAATCTACTCAATCGCGTGCTCCTTATTGGCAATGCTTTCTTTTGCACAGCAGACTGTATCTTTTGAAGACAGTGAAGGGTTTACAACCGGAAATATTCACGGACAGGGACCATGGATCAGTACTCCTACGGGAGGAAATCCAGAAAATGTAATCCACCAGACAATCAGCACAGATAATGCCACTAATGGAAGCAGTGCTCTTAAAATTGTCAGGGAAACTATGTATGGTGTTCAGTCGGAACCCGTTATTGGAGGATTTTACAATCTGGTATCTCCGCTTAATACTACTAATTTTTCAGTTTCATTTGATATTAATATGTCTCAGCTTGATACTTCCATATTTGGATTTCAGGGAATAGATAATATAAATGAACAGATGGCTGTAAGAGTTGACTTTGATAAAACGGGAGTTATAAAGATTTTAGATAAACACTTAAATGTTCAGAATCTGGTTTCTACCTCAGGAATCTGGACTCCCAATACATGGCATAGATTCAAAATAGTGGGTACAGCTATAGAGAACAGGTATTACCTTAATGATACATTAATTTATTCTGAACCTGTTTTAAGTCCTCTTACGATGGATCAATTGCGGTTTGTTCACAATAATGGGATGGGAACGGCATATTTTGATAATATTAAGATTAATGATGAATTAATTCTGTCTGTGAAAGAAACAAAAGCAAATCCTAACCTTCTTACAGTATATCCTAATCCGGTCACAGATTTCTTGAAAATAAGCTCTGTTGAAAAAATAAATGATATTGAAATGTTTGATCTTCAAGGTAAAAAAATGAGGGTAGAATTAAATAACAATACTATTAACATGAAAACCATGATTCCAGGACTCTATTTTGTAAAAATAACAACAGAAAAAAATTGTCTTTTGAAAAAAATATTAAAAAAATAATTTATTTGATTTAATTTTTAATATTAAATGTGTTTTTGTGTTATTTTTTTTAGATAAGTA